>JAJZKW010000022.1 GCA_021803945.1 Microcaldota archaeon | reverse complement strand
CGCTGAAAATTAGCAGAATAACAGTGATCTTTGTCTAATTTGTGCTTTGATATGCATGTTTATAAAGCACTGCAAGTCCAGGCCTTGGCATAGTTTCTCTGGCTGTTTTTACTTGATTCCCCTGGATCTTGCGTAGTGGAAGAGGTACTGCTGCGCATAGCCCTGGAGACCCGGCCACCTCAGGTCTGCGAATTCGTGTATCTTCTGCACGCTCCTCTTCCTTCCATTGAAATATGTCCTTTCCATCACCCTCTTTATCCACACGTCTATAGGGAATGCCTCTTTCTTCCCGTATCCGAACAGCAGTATGCAGTCCGCCACCTTGTCCCCTATGCCATCGAGCTCCATGAGGCTCTCCTTGGCCGCCTCGTACTTCATCCCGTACAGCCTCTCCGGGTTGAAGCTGTGCGCGAACTGCTCCGCTGCGCTCCTTATGTACTTGTCGCGGAAGCCAGTGCCGCATGAGCGTATCCTTGCGATGTCCGACGCTGCTATGGCCTCTGGCGCCGGGAAGAGCCTGATCCCGTCGAACTCGTACCCGAACTCGCCTATCATCCTCTGTATTATCCCCTTTATCCTCTTTATGTTGTTGAACTGCGACATGATGAAGCACAGCGTCGTCTCCCACGGGTCGTTCTGCGTTATGCGCAGGCCGCGGAACTCTGATATCGCCTTTGCCATGAACGGATCGGTGTTTATGCGCTTGTATATATCCTGGAGATCGTCCCTGAGCCCGAACCTTTCCATTACCTCTTTCCCTGCGCTCCTCCTTGTGTATCCGCCTTCGGAAAGGTATGACAGCCTGGAGTTGCTAAGCCTTATCTCGATCTTGCCTTTTGTTGTGACGTATTCGAGATGCTCTACATTGTCCCGCTTCGAATACTGCGAATGGAATGTCAGCGGCTGTCCGCTCTCGACGGTATATTTCAGGTTGAATGCGCCATTACAGGAAATTGGATTCATACGGGGTTTATGTTGTGACTAGATTAAAAATGTTATTTTGGCCTGCTGGAAGTGTCAATCAGCCATTTCCATAATGGCACTGCGCGTATTTTCTTGCCGTCGTATGCGATATCGCCTTCGTAATCCCACGTTATGATCAGGAGATTGTTGCATTTGAGAGCGTTGGAGGCGATTGCAAGCCCTTTCATCTCACGCTCTTTTATGCCTTTTATTTCGGATGCGTATGTCACTTGGATTAGCTGTTCTGGAGATTTTCCTCTTGCAACTACGAAATCCACCTCGTTTTGCGCATAGTCCCTGAAATAAAAGAGGCCAGTCTCATTCCCCATGAGCTTCGTCCGGCGCAGCAGCTCTACCGCCACCAGATTCTCCATTGACTTTGAAATGTCCAGAGCTGCGCTTATGGATTTTGCAATCCCATGGTCTATGCAATAGACCTTTTTGGGGGAGATGAACTGCTCCTTGAGCTTAAATGAAAACCTGTCCAGGACAATTATCAGATATGTGGATGAAAGATAGTCGACATATTTTTTGATTGTGTGGATATCCCTTATAGAGGTAATGCTTTTTAGCTTGGAAAACGTGAACTCACTCGACACATTGGATATCAGGTACTTGGACAGCTCCTTGAATCCCGCGACATGCCTTATATTGAATCTCAATATGGCATCTTTTTGGATTATGTCCGTGTATATTGATGGCAGTATCTCCTTGCCGAGTACGTTTACCTCAGGGAATCCGCCGCAATCCACGAACCTGTCCAGTGCGGATTTGATTGCCGCCGTTGAGGATGTCGAATATGATTTTGACTTTTCAAACCTGTATCCGTTATATTTTAGGAATTCGTTGAAAGAAAACGGGAACAGTTCGAAATCTATGTGCCTGCCGGTAAGGTGGGTGGATAGCTCCCCAGACAATAATTTTGAGTTGCTCCCGGTTATGACTATCTTTTTTGTATCCCTTAGCCTGCTCACGAAGAGCTCCCAGCCGCTGACATTCTGTATTTCATCGAAAAGGAGAAATTCTACATCCCCCTCAAGCTCATAGATTGCCTGCAATAGCAAGTTTAACTCGCCGGTCACCATGCCGAAAAGCCTTTCGTCGTCGAAATTCACATATCCGAACCTTTTCCCCTTCATGATCAAGGACGCCAGTGTCGATTTGCCGGACCTTCTTACGCCTAGAATCGCAAGTACGTTTGGCGCATTGATAAACCTCTGCAGGTCTGGAACATCCCTGTCTATTATGTTCCTTTCAAGCCTCTTTTCCAATGCCTGTTTCTGGTCTGCGATTATCCTCTTCAGCAGCGTGGCGTCCATGCAATCACAATAGTAGATAGTTTTATATATTAATAAAGCTTGTGGTTTAAACAACTAACTTTAGTAAGAAGCTCGTGATTTAAACAACTAACTTTATAGTTGCCGTTTGGGCTTCCGGCATTTGGGCCGAGATGGAGGATGGTGGACTTTCTGCAGCCGAATCCAGTGATGATACTGAAACTTTGTGCCTACATCTGCGAACCTTCTTTCCCACCCTCAGGCTGAAGTCCTTTGCATTGATTGGATTGTCCATATGACCCTTGCCCGGTAAACGCGCCTTTTACGGCACGTGTTGATTGTCTACAAATAAAAGATGGGCAGCCAGTATACTATCGTATTGCCTATTTCCTGCCTCTTGAACTCGTCTTTTGTGACTATCACCGCCTTTTTTGGCTTGTAAGTGTCTATGAAACTGTGAAGGCTTTTTCCCGGAGTTCCGCCGCCGAACTTTACCTCGACCGGTATCAGCTCCTCGTTGTTTTTTATCACGAAATCCACTTCGCCCTTTGATGTGGTCCTCCAGTACTTGACATCGAATCCTAGTGTTATGAGCTCCCTGAACACGAAATTTTCTGCGATCTTTCCCTTGTCATCCCTGTTATCGAATTCTGAGAAATTGTCCATAAGCGAATTCCTGAATCCCAGATCCATGAAATAGAGCTTTGGCTCTTTCTTAATCTCAGTCACAAGATTCCTGTGGAATGGCCTTATTAAGGCCATTATATAGGTGTTAATCAGTATGTTTGCGTACTCCGACGCGCGGGAATAGGATATCCCTATCTCCCTGGATATTGAAGCCAGCGAGAACTGGTTTGCAGTGTTGAATGAGACGGCCTTTGAGAAGTTAGCAAAGCTCTGCGTCTCCCCGACCCTGAAGAAGGATATCACATCCTTATCCATATGGGTGCTGACTATGTTCTTCAATAATGCTATTTTAGTGTCCCTGTCATTTGATTTTACCACTTCCGGATACCCGCCGAATATCATGTACTCTTTCAGCAAATCCGACAGGGCGTCGGACAGGAACGGCTTGGTGATGTCGGAGCCTGACTTGAAAAACTCAAGCAGCGACCTGTTCCTTTCTTTGAATGCGTTATAGGCCCTGGAGTCCTTTGCCATCAGGAACTCTGAAAAACTCAGCGTGAACAGCTCGAACACCAGCGCCCTGCCTACCAGGTAATTCAGTATGTTTGATTTTATCTGCAGCGATGATGATCCTGTGGCAAAGACCTTTACATCGCTTAGATTGTCGTATATTATCTTTAACTTTTCCCCGCCGTTTGCCATCCTCTGGATCTCGTCGAGGAAGAGGGTGAGCTTGCCTTCTCCAAGCCCCTTCACGAATTCGATTGGGGATTGCTCCAATGCCATCCTGTCAGACAGTATGTCCAGGTCGAAGCTGCTCTTCCTGCCGGCGATCTTGCTGCCGATAATCCTTAGCAGCGTAGACTTTCCTGACTGCCTAGGGCCGCGTATTATGATTATTTCCTTCCTGTCTGCAAATCTATCGATCCTGTCCTCCAATTCCCTATGAAACTGCGCTTCCATGCCAATATGATGCTCGCAACATTATTAAATTTAACGCTATTGTTTTATTTTGTAAATATATAATAATAGGGTTATTATGTTGATAGCGATCGGTGATTGGCCCTGAGATAAACAAAAAGTGCCTGTTTAATGAAAGTGTTAGTTGTGACGCCCCTCCAACGACTGAAGGCTGTTGGCTTCCGAGCGGAAGTGTGCTGCAGATAGAGTCAGCGGCTGGGAGCTCTGGATTGTGTGCCTAAGGCTGAAATCCTTTGTATTGATTGGGTTGTCCATATGGCTCTTGCCCAGTAAACGCGCCTTTTATGGCATATATGTTCTGTTGAATAATTGAATACATAGGGTACTATGCTTTTTACCTCTTTTATCTTGCCCTCCCAACGAAAACGGAGGTAAACGGAGCGCAGGGGAATACAGGAATGACTAGCTCATGAGAATGACCAACAGACGCTAGGTTTAAGTATTTTGAAGTGCCTATATGTGCGAATAATATGTCAGGAATAGGAGTCGATAAGAAGGTAAGGTTTGGAAAACCAATAATAAAGGGGACCAGAGTCACTGTTGACGAAATTATGGGAGCCCTTTCGTCGGGAATGAGTTTTGAAGAAATAGAAAATGAGTACAAAATAAAGAGAACAGATATACTTGCTGTGCTAAAATACGCTACTGAGCTTATTTCGGAAGAAAGAATTGGTATTATCTCGGTCAGCCAATGAAATTCCTACTTGATGCCAATATGCCGTATTCTTCCTTAGAACTCTTAAAAGGATTAGATTTAGAGGCAACCCACGCCGTTTACGGGTGGAAGGATGCCACCAAGCCTCGCCAATCCAATAGAAACTTTTTTCTGGAAAAATAGGCTTGCAAATGCCTCAGGCTGAAATCTTTCGCAATTAGCATAAAACCAATGCAAGTATATTGCCAGGATGTGTTTTATAATATTGTTCGGGATTAATTATTAGGTCGTAGTTTGGCAGAGAGACTCTCCGTACTGGTATTCTCAAGGAATGACATTGACAAGGCTCTGGGAGTCATAAGAGACATGTATGGCATTGCCGATGAGATAGTGATAGTCGACTCGAGCCTGAAGGCCCAGCATTCGCGCCTTATCGAGTCAAAAAGGAGGTTGGGCCTGAAAAAGCTCAGGATACTCCATGCAGTAGCCCTGGGATATGCGGATCCGCTGAGGATGTACGCCATTGGAAAATGCACTGGAAGATGGATCCTCATGCTGGATACGGACGAGCGCGTCAGCCCGGAGCTCAAGGCAGGCATCAATGAACTGATAGGCAACGCCAGATGCTCGGCATTCTCCATGAAGAGGTATGAAGATGTCTCAGCCGGCAGGCGGGGAGCCTATGCGAACTGGCAGATACGGCTGTTCAGGAAGGGCGCAGTGACCTTCAAGGGCATAATACACGAGGAGCCGAAAGTGAGCGGAAGGCTGGAGAAGCTGGACGGAAGCCGCTATTTCATAGACCACGTCAACGAGCTCAAGGGCAGATCCGGAGTCCAGTATGGCATAATGGAGAAGTTCCTGAGGATGTCGTACAGGTCCTTCAATGAGAGGATAATAGAGAGCTTCTACAAGGTCACAATGCCTGGAAGGAGGAACAGGGCGGGATCATTCGGCATGAGCCTGAAGGCCCTCCTCCTTGCGTACGAGAAGCTAGGCGGGAAGAGGGAGGACGATGAGATAAGCGGCTTCGACTACTTCCTATTCTACTACCTGTATTACTTTTCCGTCTATGTCAAGATGCGCAGGATTGACTGCCTCGTAGCCGCATTCAGGGCCGCCAGGTACCTGGCAGGCCAGTCAATGGGATGGAGGGAGGAGCCTGAAGGGGATGAGAACCTCATGATATCCAAGGAGCTTTACAGGATAGGGCTGATAAGGTTCCTTGAGCTTGACAAAGAGAGCACGATATCGCGCTTAAACAAGAGGTATGGGGGAGGGAAAGGAGGGATAAGACTCCTTATATCGCTGCTTAGGCTTCGCTATGAAAAGGGGAGGAGATGGCTGGACTGAAAATAGCAATGATAAACGGCATAAGGCCTATGAAGGGCAGCGGGGACGGCATCACGGAGTATGCGTACAACATGTACCTGCAGCTGAGGAAGAGGAACAGCGTGGATCTGGTATACGCCATAGACAGGGCGAGGAAGAACGACGCATTAGGGCTGATAAAGGTGAATTCTGTGCTTGCAGGTGGGGCGAGGCAAGCGGCACGCAAAGGCTATGACATCTTCCACATAGTGAACCAGGAGGTGGGATTCGCTGCTAGGGAGATAAAGCGCGCAAACAGCGACAGCAAGGTAGTGACAACCATACATGACATGGCCAGGTTCCAGAGCGGGCTGAACAGGGGCATGCTGCAGAAGGCCTATAACAGTATGGTGAGGAGGAGCATCGAAGACGCAGTAAGCTACTCCGACTTCCTCCTCTTCGACTCTGTGCAGACCAGGGCTGAGGTGAAAAGGCGATTCGGGAATGTGAAGGGAGAGGTAGTGAATATAGGGATAGAGGACAGGTTCTTCTCCAGGATCCCTACAAAGAAAAGGAAGGAGAGGGGATTCGTAGTGGGATATCTGGGATCGTTCGCCTACCACAAGAACGTCATGATGCTGATGAAGGATGCGAACCTGCTCAAAGGCAGCGACATCGGATTCAGGATTTACGGAATGGGAAGCGAAAGAAAAAGGATAGAGGAGTATGTAAGGTCCAACGGGCTTTCGAACGTAAGGCTCATGGGATTCGCAGGGGAGGCGGACAAGGTCAGGATATACGACAGCTTCGACGCGTTCGTCTTCCCGAGCATGTACGAGGGATTCGGCCTGCCGATACTGGAAGCGCAGGCAAGGGGGCTTCCAGTCATAATATATAAGGAGGGGAAGATATCAGAGGAGGTTGGCAGATACTGCCTGAAAGCGGAAGATGATTCGCACATGGCACAGATAATAGGGAAAATCCAACAGAACGGCTATGATACCGGACTTTGCAAGAAGGCAACTGAGTATGCAAGGAGCTTCACTTGGGAAAAATGCGCAAAGGAGACATCTGAAATTTATGAAAAGCTGCTCGGTTAGGCGGCGGCAATCAGCAGAACCACTGATTAATAAATGCATTTCATTTATTATGCTGAACAAAATGTATGCATTTCATTCATTGTACTAAACAAAATGTTTATATACATTCTGTGCTGGATAGTATCATGGATAATGAAACCTTCTCCAAGCTTCTAGTTGCAAGCGAGAAAGCCATCTCCGGAGTTAGCTCCTTTTCAGTTAAAAGATATCTTTTTGATGCGCTGGACAAGAGTTCTGACAAGTTCTACATTGGCGTTCATGGGCTTAGAGGTGTCGGCAAGACGGTTATGCTGCTGCAGTTAGCAAAAAAGAGGCAGAACGCGCTTTACATACCCGCAGATGCGAAATATCTTCTGCAGGACACTCTATACGAGATAGTAAATTATGCAATAGACAGGGAATACAAGAATATTTTCATAGATGAAATACATTCCCGTACAGGATGGACTTCCGACTTGAAGACTTTGTACGATGAAGGCAGAGCAAACATATTCTTTACTGGTTCGTCTTCGATAGAACTTAGAAAAGGCGCGGACCTTAGCAGGCGCGTGATAATGCATGAACTAAAACCAGCTTCATTCAGGGAGTACCTGAACATAAGACATGGCGCAGATATCCAGGTGGTAAGCGTGGATGATTTGTATGATAAGGAGAAAAGGCATAAACTTGCGGCGAAGCACGGGAAATGGAATGCGTTTGTTGAAGAATATTACAAATATGGCGGAGTTTTGTATGAAGGCATCAGAGAGGAGTTCCCAAAACCGATAGCCAACACCCTGGAGAAGATAATAAACGTTGATTTGACTTATCTCCGAGGGATTGATATAAAAGTTGAAAATGATATATACAAACTTCTCTACAAGATTACGGAGTCTGGATTGTATGAAGCAAGCTACTCCAAGCTAGCAGGTTACCTGAGCATAAGCACATCCACAGTTATAAAGCTTGTTACAGATCTTGAGCGCCTGGGGCTGTTTAAGCTAGTGTACCCATGCGGAACGGGATTCAGAAAGGAGCCGAAGATATATTTCAGCATACCGTTTAGGGCAGCGCTTAACGAGATGTCGTCAAAACAGACAGACCTAGGAACTTTAAGAGAAGAATTCTTCGCAAATAATGTGGAGGTAGAAGGATACTTCAAAACTGCAAGAGGAGAAAAGACGCCCGATTTCAAAGTTAAGGGAAGGTCAGTAGAAGTTGGTGGCGACAGGAAAAGGTCAATCGATGCGGATTATATTGCAGGGCATAGCCTGAACTTCACTGAAAATAGAATTCCGTTGTTTCTTTTTGGATTTTTATACTAAACCCGGATTTCCTATTCTTGACTTGAAGGACATACCATAGCGTATATTTTCATACTTCGCACTTGATGGAATGGCGCATAGGGAGTACGCTAATGGGTGCTCGTGCCTTATAGGAGCAGCAAGGGAATAGTTGACTACGCCGGCAGCATCAACTCCAAACGCACCGCACCGGCAATCCCTTCGTTCAGCCAAAATCGCTGGGAGCTGGAGGCTGGCGCTTTCCGCAATAAACGCTTTTATAGGTTGGCGACAGATATTATTTCATGGCAATGCCAAAGATGCAGATGGTAATGATAGAGAAGAAACTGGACGAGCTCGAGGTAGAGGTAATCAGGATGGAGGTAATGCCCATTCCTACTGAGAAGTTGGACAAGAAGGAAATAGCTGAGCTTAGGAAAATAGACTGGGAAATGCGCAACGGAAGGAAAAGTTCAGCAAGAAAGCTTTTCAAAGAATTGGGCTGAGATGATTGCCTGTTCCGTGTAGACTTGTCCAAGGAAGCGGAGAAGGCAATCGGGAAGATGCCTTC
>JAJZKW010000021.1:1588-8846 GCA_021803945.1 Microcaldota archaeon | reverse complement strand
GTACGGAGCATATACAATGACAGGCATTTGTTACTGCATATTTATAATTGTATCAGTAGCTGATACAAAAAGCTTATAAATTGTATCAGTTAAGTATGTATCATGGATGCTCTACTTGTTAAGGATTACATATCCGAATATCTACGAAGGGAAACGCCTGTTCTGGTGCCTAGGGAGATAAAATTAAAACTTAGAAAAGGCAAGGCATTATCGATTATAGGTCCGAGAAGAGCCGGCAAGACCTCATTCATGTGGGAAGTTATACCTACGTATAACCGAAATGAAACAATTTACATGGATTTTGAAGATATTGCGCTTAGAGGACTCTCTGCAACTGAGGTCCTCAGAGTCGTTACAGAGATATTCACCGAGGTTTCTGGAAAAAACGCTAAAAACGTATTCCTAGACGAAATACAAAATATAGATGGATGGCAAAGCCTCGTAAGAACTCTTCTGGATAGGGAATATGTAGTATTTGTAACGGGATCAACATCAAAACTGCTAGCAAAAGAGATTGCAACACAACTGAGAGGTAGAAGCGTTTCGGTACTGCTATTGCCGTTTTCATTCACGGAATTCATCCGGGCAAAAAAGAGCAAGAACGTTGAAAATTACAACTTCAACGATGTGGGCAAAGTAAAGAATATGCTTACTGAATATCTTAATTTTGGTGGTTATCCTGAAGTCGTGTTTGAGCAACGGGAAAAAGGCAGACTGATACAGGAATACAAAGAGCTAATCTTCTTTAAGGATTTTGTTGAACGGCATGAAGTCAAAAGCATAGAGGTTGCTAGGTTTATTTTTTCTTTCGTAACGCAGTGCTTTGCGAACGAGATGAGCGTAAGGAATGTCGTAAACGCACTGCGTTCAAACGGCATCAGTTTTGGCAGCAACACCGTATACGATTATGTGGACAAGCTGCAAGACACCATGATATTCTTCTTTTTGGATAGGTTCTCAGCCAAGGTTAAATTGAGGACAGGGTGGCCAAAGAAGGTATACCTCGCAGATAATGGATTGGCATGGAAACTTTCGGAGGATAGGGGAAGATTGATGGAAAATGCTGTTTTCTTGGAGTTGAAAAGAAGACAGGCATTATCTCCGACTTCTGAATTGTATTATTACAATAATGGTTCAGGAGGAGAAGTGGACTTTGTAGTTAGGAGTGAAAGCAGAATAGAAGAATTGATACAAGTTACGTACGCATCCGGGAAGAATGACGTCAAGGAACGTGAATTAAAGTCGCTTATAAAAGCAAGTGATGAACTCAAATGCAAGAAACTCACGATAATAACGTGGGATTATGCAGAGGCTATTGCTCTAAAAGGAAAGAATATCCTATGCAAACCCATGTGGCAGTGGCTTACTGACAAGTAAATGGCTAGCGATTTTAAAGCGATCTGGCCAAGCCCTGCCCTATATTCACCAAAGCGATTCCCTGTCTCGCATTGTTTCGGGTTAGAACGCCTTACTTACCGACAAATCAAAATCTGTCGTCGAAAAAGCAGAGCGCCTTGGCCGGGAGTCGAACCCGGGTCGCAAGCGTGACAGGCTCGCATCCTAACCACTAGACTACCAAGACAGCAGTGATATAATATAACTGCAAGATATTTTAATCTTCATGCAAACCTGTCTGCCAAATCCTACTGCTAAACATGCTTCCCGTTGGTGTGAGTCGAACACACAACCTGTCGGTATCTACTTCCAGGCACATGCCAGCAAGGACGTTCAAAACTACAGCCGACCGCTCTGCCATTGAGCTACAACGGGTTCAGGATATATCCCTACACTAACATTAATAATAATGCTAACTATTTATATATTCAGACTAATGGGGATACTTGGTATGCCTACCGCAACATCTACGAAGGGCCAGGCGCCTGGGAAAAGCAAGCTAGACATCTCCTTCAAGAAAAGCAGAGAGAAAGAGCCTGGGCGATACAGGTATTCCTACATCCCCCTATCAGTCTACTGGCTGAAGGACCTTGCGAAGGGCTTCATGGGGCAGAAGAACTTTCCCGATGCGCTTGCGATAGTATTCGCAGTGTTCAGCATCTCTATAGCATTCCCATTCTTCCCGCCGGTCATACTAATACCGCTGATACTGGTCACATTCATAATCACGCTGATCTCACCGCTTGGAGGGCTCATGGCGATGCTTTTCGAGACCTTGCTGATGTGCATATACCAGGCTCCCCTCCTCGCATGGATACTTACAATATTCATAAGCGTGTCACTGTTCCTGGGGTACAAGCACTACAGGACCATAACGTTCATATATGTCCTGATAATGCTGCCCCTCTCCTACCTGGGCCTCTTCATGGAGATACCGGCCTTCATAGTCGGATCTTTCTTCCTGGGGTTCAGGCGTTCAGTGGCCTCCACAGTAATAATAATAGTGCTGATCGCGATGCTCTCAGGGATGACTGGCATACAGAACAGCGCACCTATAGTGTACAACGCTGCCGCAGCGCACCAGTCCCTGCAGGAAGGCAATGCTACGTCGCTCCTGTCCCCATCGAAGCCTGCCCCGACGCTGGCCCAGTTCTCCGGGGCTTTCCTACCTGCAATCGGAAAGCTCTTCAGTTTTAATGTAGCAGGATACATCTTCAAGGGCTTCGGAGTCGCAATACTTGCGATGGCATACAATTTCGGGCTGACTGCGCTGCAGCTTGTGCTATGGCTTATCGTTGTTTTTGCCATCACGAACTACGTGATAAGGAGCAGGTCGCCGTTCAAGGGCACTGAGGCCAGCTTCCTCTCCTTCTTCATGCTCGGAGGATACATCGTCCTAGGATATGTCTCCGGTATGCCTCCCAACAGGCTGGACGTGATAAGCTTCATACTGACTCCTGTCATCATGTTCCTGCTGGAGGCGAACAACGTGGAGGTAGTCAAGGCCCTTGCCGTCATGAAGCAGGACTTCCTTGGCCAGTTCGGTGAAGCCTTCCAGGATCTCTCAAGCGGGACAAAGGAGACGCTTAACGATGTGGCCAACTACGACGAGACGAAGAAAGAGCTCAGGGAGGCGATACTCGCTCCGATCGAGCACAGGGAGATAGCCGGAGCGTACAACGTGAAGCCTGCAAAGGGCATACTCCTCTTCGGCCCGCCCGGAACCGGAAAGACGCTGCTCATGAGGGCCCTTTCAAACGAGATAAGGGCCAAGTTCTTCTACGTAAAGACCTCTTCGCTGGTCTCGCCTTTCCAGGGAGAGAGCGCGCAGTCTCTCTCCAAGATATTCAACATAGCCAGGAAGAACTCCCCGGCAGTGCTCTTCTTCGATGAGATAGACGGCATAGCGTCCAAAAGGGAGTCGCAGGACAGCGACTCGGACAGGCAGACGCTCTCCACTCTCCTAACGGAGATGGACGGGTTCCAGAAGATAGAGGGAGTAGTCATAGTGGGTTCTACCAATGCTCCAAACCTGATCGACGAGAGCATACTCAGGCCTGGAAGGTTCGACAAGATAATCTATGTGCCGCTGCCTGACAGGGCGGGGCGCATGAAGATACTCGACTATTACCTCAAGAAGCTGCCGATAGGGGGAGACATGAGCTATGCCAAGCTCGCAGACATCACGAACAGGTACAGCGGGGCGGACATAAAGAACGTGTGCGACGAGGTCGCAAGGCAGGTAGCTGATGACGCAGTGAAGCAGAGGAAGGTGCTCCAGATAAACACGGCAGACATGGTCCGCGTGATAAAGAACACGAAGCCTTCGACCTCACTGGCCAGCCTTGAGAAGTACGCCCAGTTCAAGATGGATTATGAAAGGAGGGCCCATCCTGAGCTCCAGGACAACAGGGAGGGCGCGATAACGCTTGACGACGTGATAGGGCTGGAAGGCGCGAAGAAGGCGCTTTACGAAGCCGTTGAGATACCGATCCTGCACCCGAACCTCGTAAGGAAATACGACGTCAATAACATAAAGGGAGTCCTCCTCTTCGGCCCGCCTGGAACCGGAAAGACGATGCTGATGAAGGCCGTGGCCAATGAGCTGGAGGACAGCAGGCTGATAATACTGTCGGGCTCCGAGATATCGAAGAACGGGCTGGAGAATGCCCTGACAGAGATAAGGGATGTGTTCAACAGGGCCAGGGAGAACGCCCCCACAATAATATTCGTGGACGAGATGGATTCGATGCTGCCGGAAAGGAGCAACGCGAGCGAACTGTCCATACACATAATAAGCGAGTTCCTGCAGCAGCTTGACGGGATAAAGAATTCAAACGGGATAGTGTTCGTAGGAGCCACGAACAGGCCTGACAAGATAGACCAGGCAGTTCTCAGGCCTGGAAGGATCGACAAGTTCATATTCGTGCCTCCGCCCAGCGGAAAGGACAGGGCGCTGCTCTTCAGGCAGAGCCTGAAGAAAGCCCCTGTCGCAGACGATATAGATTTCGAAGTCCTTGCAGCCAAGACAGAGGGCTATACGGGCGCAGACATAAACAACATCTGCAGGCAGGCGAAGATGAACGCACTTGAAGAGAACGTCTCCACCTCCAAGGAGAAGCAGATAGACATGGCCAGCCTGCTGGCCATCATACGCTCGACAAGGTCCTCGGCGCCTTCAAGCACCCTGGGCCCTTACATGAACTTCATATCACTTTATGGTGAGAGATAAATGCTTCCGATACTGCTGTTATTGATACTGGTGCCCTTCGCTGCCCTAGTGCCACTGGCGCTGGTAGGCAGGAAATACGCGTTTCACGTATCTGCAGCCGCATCGCTTGTGGCCTTCCTCCTGACTGCATATGCCCTTTATTACTCCTACATGAACGGGGCCTCAGGCCTGTCATTCAGCAGCTTCTACGTCCCGTCACTGAACCTAAACATAGGTTTCAGCCTGACCCAGCCGTCAATGATACTACTGGTGATGACCTCCACAGTCTTCCTCGCAGCCTCGATAGTGGGCAGGTACTTCATAGGGAGCAGGGACAGGCTCTACAACGCGATATTCCTGATAGCGGAAGGCTCGTCCCTCGGGGTGTTCATGACGTCAAACCTCTTCTTCTTCTACGTGTTCTGGGAGATCAGCGAGGTCATGATGTTCTTCATAATCTTCCTGTACGGAGGATACAACAGGAGGTATGCAAGCATAAAGTTCATAATATACTCGATACTCTCCAGCCTGCTGCTGCTAATAGCCGTACTCCTCCTATACAATTCTGTCTCGCCGCACACGTTCGACATAGGCGCGCTGATCCGCAGCGCAGGCTCGATAGGCCAGGGCACGCAGCTGCTCATATTTACCCTGTTCGTGGCATCGTTTATGATAAAGATGCCGGTCTTTCCGTTCCACAGCTGGCTGCCCGATGCGCACACCGAAGCGCCCACAACAGGAAGCATGATACTCGCAGGCGTGCTGCTGAAATTCGGTGGATACGGCCTCTACCTCATGTTCCTCATACTCCCGATAGCCTCGCAGTACTCGCAGTACCTCTTCCTCGTCTTCCTGCTCTCTGCAGTGTATTCGGCATTCGTGTGCATAAGCCAGTCCAACCTGAAGCGGCTTATAGCGTACACCAGCATAACAGACATGGCGATAGTGGGCGTGGGGATAGCCGCCATGAATGCCTTCGGCTACGGAGGCGCAGTATACATGATGCTCAGCCACGGCATAGCCATCTCAATACTCTTCCTCATAGCCGGCACGCTCGACCAGGTGTACGGCACGCTTGAGATAAGCAAGCTGAAGGGAGTGATAAGGAACTTCGTAGGAGTGTCCTACATCTTCATAATCGGCGCGTTCGCTGCAGTAGGCATACCGTTGACTGCGGGATTCATTGCCGACATCCTCGTATTCATAGGCGCTGTCACGGCCTTCGGGGTCTTCGGGCTAGCCCCGCTCATAGGCGTCCTTCTGCTCTTCGCAGCGCTGCTCTGGGTCATAGAGCGCGTCTTTGTAAACTCATCAGAAGCCGTAGAGCCGTACAACCCGCTAGGAGCGGAGGTCGTAGTGGCTGGCATGCTCCTTATAGGCGTATCCATATTCTTCGGAATATTCCCATTCATCCTTATGGGCATCTCCTAGATCCCGAGAGCGTAAAGGAGCAGAGTGAGGACTACTGAGACAGAGAAGTTGTCGTCTATCCTTGTCTTCATGCTCTCTATCATCGCCCCCGCAATCCCTACCACCACGCCGTAGGCCCCTATGAACACCGAAGACACCGCGGCGGTCACGACAAGATACGACAGTGTGCCTGCAACGCTCTTCCTGCGGTTGTACGGGAGCCTGCGCTTCCCCATGTGTATGCCTATTATCGTGGCTACAGGATCGCCTATGAACAGCGCTGAGAAGACAGCGAGTATGCCTGCAGTGTTTAGGAAAGACACTGCAAACAGGGATCCGAGGGCGAGCCAGAGCGCCCCATGCCCAAGGGACGCGCCGTTCCTCTCGAGCCTGTACAGGAATCCGGAGAGCCTGTTCTCCTTGAAGGTCTCTGTAATGCTTATCACGAACAGCCCTCCAAGTATCATAAGTATCTGAAGGGTTATTGCAACAGACGCGCTCTCAAAATAGAATATCGCCATCAATAGCGCTCCTGCCGCAATATGGAAGAAGTCGCGGTTTATCTCCACCCTTTTGTTCTCTATCCCGTTCTTGTATTCCTTTATGCGCGTTATCCCGCTGAGTATGCCTATCAGCATGGCCTGCGCTATCAGCACGAATCCTACCCAGTGTATCAGCGCGATGTAGAGCAGGCTCAGGGTCACGTATATAGTGCGCCTCTTCGAGTCGCTCCCGGACAGGAGCCCGTTGAAATTGAGGATCCCTATGGCCAGCAGGGCCATGACAAGCGGGTGCGCGCTTTCCACGCCGAAGAGGAGTAAGCCCGCAGCAAGGCCTGCGGCTACGAATGCCTGCTCCTTCTCCTTCATGCTCCTTATCCTTAAAAGCGATATCGCAAGTATCACTGCGGCTATTATCGCAGTGACGTAAAGCCAAGCTCCGGAGACGAATTCTATCATCGCAACGCAACTAGATTATGTATATGATCCACCCTGCAAATATATATGCAGTAACTATCACAAACGGCACTACTCTCTTTCCAATGTTGATTATGTCCATGCCAACCTTGTTGAGCAGCTCCTCAGACCCTTCGCCCCAGACCCTGAATCCCTTGAATGTTATGGATCCGTTCTGAAGGGAGACAGGGCCCGAGTCATTCAGCGCCCTCTCTATCATGGGATCTATGACCCTGAGCATGTCTCCGGATTTCGTGTGCCTGCCCAAGGCGTTCTTGGCAGACAT
>JAJZKW010000021.1:0-1488 GCA_021803945.1 Microcaldota archaeon | reverse complement strand
TGCCAAGTGCCTCGGCATATGCGCACACCCTCCTTGCCAATTCGTGCACCTGGTTCGTGCTCATCGGATTGTCCTCTATGTTAACCGCCCCGTGCATTATGAATGGGGATGAGTTGAATTTCGAGACTATCTCGTTCCCGAGCATGGCCGTGAATATGCTCCCCCCAACGGTCCCAAACGGCCCGTAGTGTATGTCCGGATTTACGAACACCGCCTTCATCCTGCCCTTGGAGGAGAGCGTTGCAATGCCGACCTCTACATCCCTCTTCACCCCTCCCTTCCCGAGTATCGTCGTGTCTATCGCAATGCCGTAGAGCCACGAGTTTATCATGTTGCTGAAGATGTCCACGCTGCTGACAGACAGCCTCTTTTTCGCTGGCCTGTCAAGCATGTAAAGTATCGCATAGCCCATGGCAAGGAAGATGACCATGCCTGAAAAGAGCTTGACAAGCGCAATCCCTATCGGTATGTCCGCCTTCAGCAGGTATCCGCCGAACGGAAAGTAGAGCAGCACATTGAGTATCGGCTGTATCTCTGCAGTGAGTATCGCGCTCCTCCTCTGCCCCACAGCTATCCTGTTTATTATGAACCAGTAACCGTACATGCTCGCGTTGGCAAGGAGCAGTATGATATAGGCAAGCGTGCCGTTCTGCAATATCTTGTATATCGCAGAGTCCAGTATGATGAATACAGTGTATGCTGCGCACACAGCAAGCACAGCAAAGAGGGCGTGCTTGGTCTTCATCTTCCTCTTGATCGCCCTTATCACCATTACTGTGAGCAGGGCAGGCACGCTCACAACAAGGACGCCAGATCCCGCCCCGAGGAGCACTACCACGGCAATGCCGGTATTGGAACCGTAGTGCACAAGCACGCTGGATATGCTGCCAGCGAGCATGCCAAGGAGCACGATTATCGCAATCTGTGTCAGGCTGCCTGGCACTTTCAGTGTAAAATAGCTAGAGTATTTCGTTAAGTCTCTAGGTGGCATGGGAACACGTTACTTTCCAAATCTCCTATCGCGCCTGTCGTATTCCAAAAGAGCATGATGAAGGTCATTCCTTGCGAAATCCGGCCAAAGCTTCTTCGAGAAATACAGCTCCGAGTAGCTTGTCTGCCAGGGCATGAATCCGGACAGCCTCTGCTCCCCGGATGTGCGGATTATCATGTCTATCTCAGGGACTTTGCATGACAGAAGGCAGTTCCTGAATATATCCGCGCTTATCTCCTTACCTTTTCCAGCAAGCGCAGCGATCCTTTTCGCTGCATATACTAGGTCGTCCTTGCCTCCGTACTCCATGAGCATGTTTATGACTCCCTTCTTGTTGTTTTCGGTCCTCTTCTCAATCCCCTCGAGCATGGAGACAAGGTCCTTGGGCAGCAGCTTCTTGTTGCTCACCACATTGACCCTTATCCCGTTGCTCTCAAGCCTGTCCATTATGCTCCTGTCCTTCGAAACCCTGCGGTATATGTTGAAGAGCGCCTTGA
>JAJZKW010000020.1 GCA_021803945.1 Microcaldota archaeon | reverse complement strand
CGGTCGGAGCAAATTTCATTTATGAGGAAGTGTTTTCGAAATAATACAAAAAATTCTTTTACCATGAATCCATACTTGAGATTGAAAGATTATTATACTTTGAGTGAAATTTTTATTTAGTGTGAAGAACATGGCAAAGAAAACGAAACATGCAAAGGGAAAGAAGGGAAAGAAAGGAAAGAAAAGATAGTAGTGCAAGCATTACTATTGCATATGCAAGCGATATGATTGCAGCTGCCTTTTGCATCCGCAGAAAGTATTCGGCTTGCATATGTACTCTTTTTAAGTCGTTGGCCTTCAAACACTGAAGGTAAGCCCAACGTTATGCACTTATTGCTATACCAGCTATGCTCAAGGCTGGCTCCTTTTTTCAGATAAAACATGGCAATGTTTATTAAAATTTCAATGCACTATAAGCCCATGTTCAGCATTGGGATACACGACCTCCATGACTCCGGTGCAGGAATTGTCGAGAACGGGGAGGTGCTGGGCGCGGTAAACGAGGAAAGGTTTACGAAGAGGAAGAACGACGTAGGATTTCCTGAAAACGCAATTAAATACCTTGTATGGAAGGGCAGGGAGGAGGAGATAGCGAAAGTAGCAATACCGTGGATAAGCGGAAGCGCGCTGTTTGCCAGGGTCTTTCCCGGATACGAGAGGCGTAGGCGCAGCCTGTGGAGAAAGGAGGCTAAAAAGCCGTCAAGGATGCAGATGCACCTTACGAACCTTGCATTTAAGCTGATACAGGATCAAAGGCCTGACAGGCTGTGGAAACTTGCAGGCACGGCTATCGGAGGCAATATAATAAGGAGAAGGCTTGCTCGTTTAGGGATAGGGAAGGAGCTCTTATTCGTCGATCACCACACTGCCCATGCCTCAGGGACATATTATGCGTCAGGATTCAAGGAGGCTCTGGTGATAACGCTGGATGGAGCAGGCGACGGCTTATGCGGCACTGTAAGCATAGGCGAAAACGGGAAGCTGACAAGGATAAACAAGTTCAGGGCCGGCGCGAGCCTGGGCATACTGTACGGGGCTGCAACATTGGCATGCGACATGAGATACGGAGAGGATGAAGGCAAGCTCATGAGCCTGGCAGCATATTCATATCCCAAGGAGATAAGAGAGCTTGAAAGCATCTCGAGATATGATACGAAATCAAGGCAGCTTGTGAGCGGATGCGGGATAAAATACGAATTCCTGCTTTCAGAATACATGAAAGACAATATCCTCTGGAAGAACGACAGGGAGGGATTTGCATACGCGATACAGAAGCATGTCGGGGACCAGGTCCTCAAGATCGTCAGGCAGCATGTTGCCGAGACAGGGATACACAATGTCGCTGTTGCAGGGGGCTTCTTTTCAAACATCATAACCAATATGCTGATAAACGAGCTGGATGAGGTGAAAAATTTCTTCGTATTCCCGCACATGGGAGACGGAGGGCTTGCGCTCGGTGCTGCTTAT
This sequence comes from Microcaldota archaeon, assembly GCA_021803945.1. Classification (GTDB taxonomy): domain Archaea; phylum Micrarchaeota; class Micrarchaeia; order Micrarchaeales; family CABMGC01; genus JAJZNA01. The sequence goes on along the minus strand of JAJZKW010000020.1, from coordinate 7,731 downwards.
TACGCGGACTTTGAGGAGAATGGGAGGTTCAATAAAAAACAGATAGACAGCATATACTACGGCCCTGGATATACGGAAAAGGAGGTGGAGAGAGCGATTAGGAAGCACAAGGGCGGCAAGAAACTCGAGATAGAGGAGGTCGGGGACATCGAGAAGCTCACTGCGGAAAAGCTCGCTGAGAACGAGATTGTGCTGCGGTTCCAGGGAAGGATGGAATACGGACCGCGTTCGCTTGGCAACAGGAGCGTGCTGGCCCTGCCTGAAAACAGCGAGAACAGAAATAAGATAAACCTGATAATAAAAAAGAGGCCGTACTACCAGCCGTTTGCAAGCACCATACTGGAAGAGGATGCAAAAAGCATGCTGGATCCTTACATGCGCCCGAATAGATTCATGACTGTTGGATACAGGACAACCGAGCTGGGATTCAAGAAGCTGAAGGCAGCTTCCCATATAGACAAGACGACAAGGCCGCAGATCCTCGGCGAAGAGAATGCAAGGTACAGGGCATTGCTGAAGCACATTAGGAAGAAGACAGGCGTGGGCGCAGTGCTCAATACAAGCCTCAACAAGCACGGGATGCCGATAGCGATGGATCCTGAAGATGCAATATGGACGCTGTTCAACACAGGCGCAGAGAATCTGGCCATAGGTAACTTCTTCGTGCACAAGGTTGAGAAATAAGAAGCGCGGAAAGCTCTTGCCAGATCACTTGAATTTCTTCTTTGCCTCCCCCATCATTGCCTGGTAGCCTTTGCTGTACTCAAGCTCTTCTGGCACAAGTGTTGCCGGGTGTACGAAGCCCTGCTCCCGCATGAACTCGGCCTTCTTAACCGCCTTTGTCCTGAAGTAATCCCAGTCAGGAGTGTCAAATGCGTCTATATGCGCCGTGAACTTCCCTTCATGCATGCTGAAAAGCACAACGCTAACTATCGGCATGCAGTAGTTCGCGCTTGCCGCGGTCTTTATCCTCACCGGCATCAAAGGCATGTGGTGGCTCCCCCTTGTATCCCCTGACACATAGTGCACCACCTTGAACACTGAGCATGCCTCCTCTGTGGCCGGAAAGTCCTTCTGGACCCTCATTATAGCCGCAGGGTCGTCCTTGCCCACATATGTGCCAGCGATGTTGTGCAGTTTGTCTGTGGTGGCTACAAATATCTGATCATCATCATTGTGCACGGAGTCTATTACGTACCTTCCGGGGTACATCAACAGTGCAGCGATTAGGAAGTTGTCCTTAGGTATGCTAAGCTCAGCCTTCTTGTTCTCCATGACGTCCATTATCACCATGCTTACCCCGTGTGCTAGCTTCGGGTTGACTATCAGGCCGGTGTTCGCTGAAGGCTCGCAGAAGAGCCTGTAGATTGGGAAATTGAATGCCCCTGGCTCTGTCTTGTCCATTGTCATGAGTGCGAATGCCTCGTTCGGCCTCTCATCGAAAGACATCTCAGCTACGCCTGGGCCCAGCCCTTTGACATTCCCTGAGAACGAATCCTTCAGAAGGTCCTGCCCCGCTCCGTACAATCCCTGCTCCTTGGCCATGTCAGCGCCGAGCTTGAATGCATCCCACGCAAGCTTGTGTATCTTGCTGCTTCCGACGCCGTTCCTGTGGGACATCAGCAGATGTATGTCGTCTCCGGTGTAGGCGATATAAAGATCTATTATGCCCGCTGCCTTCGCGTTTTTCCTGACAAAACGCTCCACGACTCCAAGTACTTCGTCGCTTGGCCTAGTATGCCCTCCTATCGAGCCTATGTCTGCCTTTATGGCAGTGACAGTTATCTTCATTCAATACACCAATATCAAGGATTTTATCTGCTTATCTATCGACTTTTGGCAGATTTTAACTCTGGCTAAAAAGGGTTATAAGGCTTTCCCACGCATCCGGACTCGCGCTTAAAGTGCAGATGCAGCATGCGATTTATTAAGATGTTTCCTGTATTCCTATTTGTTTGCATGAAGCTGGTGCTGTTCAATTTGAAGGCCTATCTTGACGTCGAAGAATCTGTTAAGCTAGCTGCAGCGATAGGCAAAGCCAAGGTTGATGAAGAAATCGTAATTGCGCCTTCCCAGCTATCCCTTCAGGCGGTTTCGAAAAAGCTGCGCGGGAAGAAGGTTTCATTATGTGCACAGGACTTCAGCTATTCGCATTCCTACGGTGCGCACACCGGAGATGTGCTTTTGGACGACATAAAGAAGATTGGGTGCAGATACGCGATGATAGGCCATTCAGAGGTAAGGCACAGGGAGGCTCCGAGGATAGGGGATGGCGATGAGCTTGTATCGAAAAAGATCGTAATGTGCCTTGAAGCAGGCATTGTGCCAATACTCTGTTTTGGAGAGACTGCCAAGGAGAAGGATAGCGGGAAGACATATGATGTGATAAGGCGTCAGCTGGAATCCGCATTTTCCGGGATTGACGGAGAAGCCGAAGCAGAAGCCGTGCTGGCGTACGAACCAGTGTGGGCGATAAGCTCGGCAGCTGGATCGAAGGGCTGCGATATTGGATATGTCAGGCGCATTGAGGCGCTTGCAAGGAAGACTGTCAAGAAGAGCATAGGATTCAGGTTCGTTTACGGAGGCAGCGTAGACGCAGGCAACATATCTGATTATTTGTCCGATGGCATGATAGACGGAGTGCTGATAGGACGGGCTGGAGCATCCCTCAGTTCCATGCATTCGATATTCGAAAGGCTGAAGAAAGCTTAGGGGTTGCGGACCTGCGCATTTTGGAGTCCGGACTATTTTTCCTTGGCAGCAGTGTTGCGGAATGGAAATTCGGCAGAAGGTTTAAAGGAAATAAGGTACAGTATATTGCTTGATGGAAAGACCAAATGCCAGAGACATACATGACACTGAGGCAAAGCTGCAAACGTCGATAGCTTCGGGGCTATCTGGACTGGAGGCAAAGAAAAGGCTGCAGCAGTACGGAAGGAACGAGATAACCGCAAAGGCGCCAAATCGCCTGCTGGAATTTGCAAAGAAATTCTGGGGACCTATACCCGTCATGCTGGAGATGGTCATAGTCATAACGTATTTCCTCAATGACTACAAAGACCTTTACATAATACTCGCCCTGCTTGTCTTCAATGGCGTAGTCAGCTTCCTGGAGGAGCGCAAAGCCGACAACTCGCTGGAGCTCCTGAAGAAGCACCTGACAATAAACGCAATCGTACTTAGGGATGGAAAATGGTCTACCATTTCTGCGGCAGAGATAGTCCCGGGAGATATAATAAAAGTAAGGATCGGAAGCATAGCGCCTGCTGACGGTATCGCTGTGGCACCTGAGGAACTCAAAGTGGACCAGTCGATACTCACCGGGGAGGCGATGCCTGTAAAGAAGGGCGAAGGAGACATGGTTTATTCAGGATCCACTGTGGCAAGCGGCGAAAGCGTATGCATCGTTTCTACTACAGGATACAAGACATACTACGGAAGGACGGCAAGGCTTGTGCAGAATGCAAAACCAAAGCTACATCTCCAGGAGCTCATAATGAGCATAATGAAACGTCTCATAGCCCTGGACCTGGTATTGGTGACGATAATGTCAGCCTTTGTCATATACGTGCTGAAATATACGCTGCTTGAAACCCTCCCGTTCGCGCTCATCGTCATAATAGCGTCAGTGCCAGTGGCATTGCCTGCTGCATTCACTGTAACTATGGCCATAGGGGCTGAGAAGCTTTCGAAGAAGTCCGTCCTGGTGACGAACCTGGATGCGATAGAGGAGGCATCAACCGTAAACATAATATGCTTCGACAAGACAGGGACCATAACAGAAAATAAGTTGGAGATAAAGGAAGTCGTCCCCTATGGGAATTTTACAAAAGAGGACGTCATTGAGGCCGCAGCGCTGTGCTCCAGGAAGGAGGACAATGACCCGATCGATACTGCAGTCATAGACTACGCAGGAGAGATCGGTCTGGACCTGTCGGCCTTCAAGATTAAGAAGTTTACTCCGTTCCAGCCTGGTACCAAGGAGGCAAGCGCAATAGCGCAGAAGGGCAAATCCATATTCTATGTCGCAAAGGGAGCGGTATCCATCATCCTCAGGGAATGCGATGCGACTAAGGCCGTGGAAAGGAAGGCGATCGCGCAGACAGAGGGATTTTCATTGCAGAAATTCCGCACCATTGCAGTCTCAAGGAAGCAGAGAGGCAGGAGCGTATTCTTGGGCATAATTGCGATGTACGACAGGCCCAAAAAAGACGCAAGGAGGATGATAGGGGAATTGATATCCCTAGGCGTGAAGGTGAAGATGCTCACTGGGGACAATGTGAGCATAGCAAAAGAGATAGCTAGGGAGGTGGGGATAAATGGCAAGGTGGTAGACACAAGGGAACTGAAAGGCAAGTCGAAGGAGAGCCTGGCCAAGATAATAATGGAGACCGACGTTTTCGCTGAGATATACCCTGAGGACAAGTTCATGATAGTGAAGGCGCTGCAGTCTGCGGGATACAAGGTAGGCATGACCGGCGATGGGGTGAATGACGCGCCTGCGCTGAAGCAGGCAGAGGTCGGGATAGCCGTCAGGAATGCGACAGACGTGGCTAAAAGCGTTGCTGCGATCGTGCTGGAGAAGAACGGGCTTGAGGTCATAATCGATGCGATAAAGGAGAGCCGGAGGATCTTTGGCAGGATGAAGACCTACACGATAGTCAAGATAACCAGGGTAATACAGATATTATTCTACATACTGATAATGCTATTTGCGCTGAAGGCCATACCAGTGCTGCCGTTCGGGCTTATACTTCTCATATTCACGAACGACATAGTGAACATAAGCATCTCCACGGACAATGTGGGTTATTCGGAAAGGCCCGACATATGGAATGTCTCCTCCTTGATGAAGTCTTCCATGTTTCTAGGCATAGGCATGGTCGCGATCTCACTGATTATCGCGCAGGTCGGGCTGCATACCGTTGTGGACATGGCCGAATTCACGACATTCTCGTTCCTGCTCATAAACATAACCGACAATATCCTGCTGTATTCGGTAAGGAGCAGGACCGCACTGTTCGGGACCATGCCTAGCAAGAAGCTCCTGGCTGCGTCCTTTGCAGGTGTGTCATTCGGCATCCTCGCCTCTTATTTTGGCATATTCATAACCGGCATAAGCGGGTATGCGATAGCGCTCCTCCTGGTCTCGAGCGTCATGCTCATGGCCGCATTCAGCTTTGCAAAGGTCTCGATATTCAAGAGATTTGATATATGAGCTTGGCATGTGATATTGCCAGGCAGTACTGGCGCTCATGGAAGCTTATGCGACCGGTCCCTTTAGGAAGACATGAAAAACGATTCGGATATAAAAGTAGGTAAAAAAAGTGAAGAAAAGGAGATTGGGGAGGATAGTTTGGCCGTGGTCAATCACGCACCTTAGAAAAATCGTTGGCATTTAACACCTTATATCTTCCGTGTTCTATATCCTTCTACGCTTCCTCTATTGCTTTCAAAGTCTTTAAGTCAGTCTAGGCATAACTATTGATTTGCCATAGGAGAGCCTTAGGAAGGAACTGGGGAGTCTCGTTTGGTTAGCTATTAGCTGGCCGTCAGGTTGACTGATGCCTTGGCTCCGTCCTTGCCCTTCACTACTACCCGGTATGGGCTGCCAGAGACTATAGAAGCGCTGATGTGGCCTTCCGCGAGCAGCATTTTGCCGCTGAAAGTGAATGTGGCAGAAGCAAGAGGCGAAAGGGCGTATCCGTTGCTCCCAAACTCCTGCTCTGAAGCTGGAAGTGAGAGCGTGGCGTTGCTTGAGACTACAAACAGGGTCGTCTTCATCGTCTTTATGAGTATGCCTGTATTCACAAGCGCATGCACGTCAGCATTCATGCTTGCATTGGTTGATAGATTCGCATTGATGGGCAAAACAACGTGTATCCCGTGATCCTCTCCGTAAGTAGAGGCAGTGGAGTTGCCTGATGCAGAAACTTCCGTATGCGTCGAGAAGTTGTCCCTTGAGCTTCCGTTTATGGATGCATTAGAGACTATATTCGCAGATGTTGATATGCCTGCGCCCTGGCCTCCAGTAATTGTATCCCTCCCTGACTGGTTGGATGACACTGAGCGGTTAGATGACGCCGAAGCAGAATCGTTTGCTGATGCCCTTGCAGAATCATTTGCCGATGCTTGGACATTCGCATTGGATGAGGCATCCCCTGAATGCGGGTTCACGGATATGGAGACATTCCCGAATAGGAGGATGTGATTTATTATGACGCTGGTGTTTGCGTTGTTCTTGACTGTGACTGAAAACGATGTGACGTTATTCAACGTGCTCAGCGATGATGCCGTTACTGTGATGTTAGGCCTTGATGCCTCTAATTCGACCTTGTCAGTCGAGTTCAGGCTGTTCTTGGAGCCCAAAGACGCAGATGTGTTCCTGCCTGGAATTATTATCGCCCTTACTGAAGGGACCATCACAAAGACAGTGGAGTTCTGGGTGTATATCGCAGCAACTGTTGGAGAGAGGTCTATAAGAGCCTCTGAACTGCTGTTTATCCTGGTATTCCCGTTGAGGGTGGCTGTTACCTGGCCGCTGGGCACTGTGACGTTGTATGTAGTGCCGTTAACCGTTATATCGGCAGAATTTATGAAGAACCTTACCATGTTTACTGATGAATTTGCAGAAAGGCCGACGTTGCCTATCACCTGGCTGCTGTTTACGAGTCCCATCAGGTTCAGCGTGCCGCTGCCTGAGCCGTTAACCCATGATCCTGACCCTGCAGAACCTACTACGTGTGCCTGTACCGATGAATAGGAGATTACGAGCGCAGAGGTGCCTGTTGGGACCAGAGGAGGGTCGGTAAGGCTGAATACCATATTGTAAGGAGTGCTTGAAGCAGAGCCTGCCTTGGAGATTGAAGATACTAGGACCAAAATCGCTACTACTACGACTATCAAGGCTAATGCTGGAAGGTATTTGTTATTCATAATATCAACGCCCTATACTATTGATTAACTATATATAAAAAGGTGTGCCTCTGTGTCTGGTTTAGGGCAAAATTCACGCGCAACCTATTCTAAAAAGACCGACAAAAGCGATATCGCAACATTGCATTGCCTACCCTATCGCGCAGTTAACCACACTTTTGGTATGGATTGATCTGGGACTTGGGCTTGCGGCATGCTAGCCACAAGTGCTTCGCCATCAGGCCAGTCGCACGAGTGCACATCCAGGCCGCTGCTGTAGACATAGCCATGCCCTACGCCAAGTAAGAGCAGACCTTCTCCTTTGGCTGCTTTTTCTGCCGCTTGCTCTGAAACATGGACTCTGTCCTTCCAGCTTATATCGGAGGGATGGTTAAGCTTTGTGAACGTGCCGTCCTTGTTGTCCTTGAACTCTCCTGGAATTGATGGAACTCCTACGAAGGTCCTTCCTTTATAGGTTGGGCTCCCGTTGACCGGCCGGACTTCCCTAGGCTCGGCCTCTATGCTCGAGGCGCTTATCCAATACCAACCGCTGTCTGTAATCACTCTGGCATGAGACAACGAGGCAAAATCCCTCCCTGTCTCCATCGTGCTCCTTGCACCTGATTCGGTTACGTATTTTTGTCCTATCTCCAATCCTTGCGCAACGCGCCCTTGTGCATCTTTTGCTCTCGTCCTGAATGCCATAAAATCCACTGTGTGAGTAATTTAGCTTAATATATAAAGCATGTTGGTGAGGGTTTGGGCTTTGACGATGGTGTCCATATGGCTGTATCACAGCAGAAATTAGAGAAATTC
>JAJZKW010000019.1 GCA_021803945.1 Microcaldota archaeon | reverse complement strand
GCAGGTCACTGCTTTAGGCCCTGCTGGTTGAAGGGATTGCCTGCTGCTTCTGCTGCAGGCTCCTGAGCTTCTGCATGAGGATGAAGACAGTCATTGCGAAGAGCGCGAAGAAGCCCAGCCACACCTGGTATTGCCATATGTCGTTTATCGCGAAGAGCAGGCCCAGGAAGAGGCAGATGAACGCGAAAAGGGGAGGTATGGCAGGAAGAGCCACCTTGTAGCGCTTGAGCAGGTACATCGTGAATACCATGCCGCATGCGCCGCCGGCTATGATCATTATCGCTGCGAAGTAGCTGAGGAAGCTTACGTAAGCGCTCACTGCAACCATTAGCGGCAGTGCAAGATCCCCGCTGCCTAGCTGCACCTGCGACACTACAGTGACTATTCCGTCTGCCATTAGCCCTTTTATGACAGGATCCTTTATGTACCGTCCCTTGGCCTCGCTCCTGAATGCGCGCAGCTCGGGCTTGGTCAGGTACCTGCTCGGCATGGCCTCAACGTCAGATGAGCCTATGAGGAAGGCAAGATTCCTTGACGAGATCCCCTTTGCCATAGTTATCATGTGCTTTGTTATGAACACCGCAACGTAATCGTATATGGCTATAAGGAACATCAGCATGAACGCGAGGTCGAAGCCGTTAAGGCCTATAAGTATACCCACACCTATGCTCGAGCTTATTGCCAGGAAGTTCCTTAGCTTCGGCATCGCTCCTTTGGCAGCTATCATCACCATTACCGCGGCTGCCGATATCCCTATCAGGTAGTACAGGCTTGCGCTCGGGAATACCGTTGAGAGTATCATGAATATCACAGAGCCAGTGGCAAAGAATACCACGAGCGCTTCCAGCAGTGTGAATAGCAGGTTGCCGTGGTAGAACTTGAATATCAGCAGTATTACGGCCGCGGAGACGAGTATGTATGCGGTGTAGAACAGCGCGGCCTCGGCTGAGCTTGTCTGCGCTGATCCTGTCTGGACATAGAATTGGAGAGAGGCGGTGGAGAATATTGCTATGAGGAGCCCTGCGAACTGGACTAAAAGGAACAGTGTTATTATATTGACAAGCTGTCTGGTCTCTATCTTCCTCTCCAGGCAAATCCCACTTACTCTTCGTCGTGCTTGACTATCTTAAGTATTCCGCCCTTGGGCGAATAGATGTCTCCGCTTCTCTCGAGCTCATTTATGTACTTCGTCGCATCGACCCTGTTCATTCCCTGTGCCTCGGCCTCGTCAAGCACCCCGAGGAAAGGCGCACCGTTGTTGTTCTCGTCGAGCTTCTTGATTATCGCTATTATGGAATTGATCTTGTTTACCTTCTCTTTCGGGAATCCGGTCATTATCCTGTCTATATCTATCCTTCCGGAGCTGTCGACACCGAGGGTCTTGAACATGTAATCAAACAGGAATATTGCAAGCTCCGCGTCCCGGTCCTCTATCCTGTCTGAAAGCCTTGCCTTTGTGCTGGCCTCGGCCATTCTCACAAGCCCCTCTATCTGCCTCGGGGTTATCGGTGTTGCTCCTGCCCTTGCACCCATCTTCCTGAGGCCTATGTAGTAATCTTCTATCTTCTTGCTTGCCTCTGCCGAGAGCCTCGGCTTTATCTTCCTCTTTGCATAGGCAACATACTTCCTCAGTATGTCGGCGTCAAGCGGCGGAGCCTGTACCTGCTCGTAGTCGGTTGCGCCGGATGCCTGGGCGCCTGCAGCTTCGTGCTGGGCGAGTATATGCCTTGCTATCAGCTTGTCCTTGTCCTCGTCCATGACGTCCTGTATCGGAAAGATGAGGTCGAACCTTGAGAGCAGAGCCGGAGATATGTTGAACTGGTCCGTGGGATATGCGTTCTTGTCGAACCTCCCGTACTTCGGGTTCGCTGCTGCGAGCACAGACGTCCTTGCGGAAAATGTCGCTACTATGCCTGCCTTTGCCACGCTGATGGTCTGCGATTCCAGCGCTTCGAGGAGCGATGACTTATCCTCGTCGCTTATCTTGTCGAACTCGTCTATGCTTACCTCTCCCCCTGACCCGAGTACCAGCGCACCGGCCTTGAGGGTCCATCCTCCCTCGGAGAATTCGTCCCTCTCGGCCGAGGCAGTGAGCCCTGCAGAGGTTGTCGACTTACCGCTCACATATATCCCCTTAGGGACTATTGCAGTCACGGCCTGCAGGAACCTTGTCTTGGCGCTTCCAGGATCGCCTATGAGAAGTATGTGTATGTCGCTCCTTATCGCGCCGCCGTCCACAAGCTTCTTGTCTGGTGTTCCACCGAAGAGCTGCAGCGCAAGCGCTTTCTTTATCTCGTCATATCCATATATTGAGGGGGCTATAGACTTCGCTATCTTGTCGAATATCCCGCTGTCCTTGGACATCTCGACTATCTGCTTCTCCTCGTCCGCTGTTATGTCGATCTCTGCGAATTCCTTCTGCTTTGGTTTCAGCGACACGGTCTCGAAATATGGGGTGAACAGCACCTTGTCGTCCTTTCCTCTCTGAGTCTTCCGCGGCCTTATCCTCATTATCCCAGTGATGTCAACCCTGTCCCCTGGTATTATGGTGTTCACGAGATCATCGTCTACCAGAACCTCCAGGTGCCATGTCGGGGTGCTGCCCCTGAGCTTCTCCAGCGGGTCCTGCACTGCGATCCTTTGTATGTTTATGAACTTTGATTCGCTGTTCACCTGCCTCAGGGCCCTCCTCTTGCACTGCGGGCATATGTCCTGCACGTCGTTGTCCCTGTCTATCGTAAGCTCTATGGCAGTCCCGCAGAAGCTGCACTTGAACTTTGCCACAGACACCTTTGGTATTATCTCGGATCTCTTCACTACGAGCGAATCGAGGGTTAGCATCTTCCCTATATGCTCTGACCCGACATCCTGTATAAGGGGCATGTTTATGTTGGAGCCGAAGAACCTTGCATAGATGGGTTCTTTGGCCTCTGTGTTGGGATTCAGCTTTGAGAGGGCCTCATTGGCCACTATCAGTATGTTGTCAGGCCTCTCGGAGAGCTCCTGCGCAAGGTCCACGTCGAACCTTTCGAGGTCCTTTATGTCTATGAGCAGACTCCTTGTCTTCGGGTATCCTATGTACATCTCGTTGATCTGGTCTATGTAGTATGAGTTGAAGAACTCTGTAAACTTGTCCTCAAGCTCACCCGAAGCTATTGCATCCAAAGCCACAAATATCACCGTCTAAGAATAGACCCCTATACACCTCACTGCGAACAATATAAAAATTATCCTCAAATAATAGAATAGTGGAAGTAGCGCTGGCGCTGGTGTATATTTGTCAAAATTCTATGTAACTACCCCGATCTATTATGTAACTGACAAGCCGCACATAGGGCACGCCTACACGAACACTGTGGCCGATGTCATAGCCAGGTGGCACAGGTTCATCGGTGATGATGTCTTCTTCCTCACAGGGACCGACGAGCATGGGGAGAAGATTCAGAAGGCCGCGGACGCTGCCGGGAAGCCGGCGCAGGAATTTGTGGACGGCCTGGCTGCAGAGTACAAGAGAGTATGGGAGAGATTGGGGATATCGTACGATCATTTCATAAGGACCTCGGACAAAAGCCACGAAGAGATAGTGCAGAAGTTCGTAAATAGGGTATACGCCAACGGGGACATATACAAAGGCAGCTATGAGGGATGGTACTGCGTGTCTGACGAGACGTTCTTCACAGACCTCCAGCTGAAGGAAGGCAGATGCCCTGACTGCGGGAAGGAGGTGAAATGGATCAAGGAGGAGAGCTATTTCTTCAGGCTGAGCAAGTACCAGGACAGGCTGCTGAAGTATTATGAAGACAATCCTGGATTCCTTTCGCCAAGGACCAGGTCTGACGAGATAAAGAACAGGGTAAGGGGAGGGCTCAAAGACATAAGCATAACAAGGTCTGAAGTGGAATGGGGGATCAGGTTCCCTATTGACAGGGGTCACACAATATACGTGTGGGTTGACGCCCTGCTTAATTATATAACTGCGTTGGGATGGCCAGGGGGGACGTTCGGGAAGTTCTGGCCTGCGGACATACATGTGGTGGGCAAAGAGATAAACTGGTTCCATACTGTCATATGGCCTGCTCTGCTCTTTTCTTCCGGAATCGCGCCTCCGCTCAAGGTGTTTGCGCATGGATGGTGGACTGTGGAAGGCAGGAAGATGAGCAAATCCGTGGGGAACGTTGTCGACCCTGTGGCCATGGCTGACAAGTATTCTGTGGATGCGCTTAGATATTTCCTGATAAAGGAGATGCCGCTAGGGGAGGACGGCGACTTCTCTGAGAAGGGCCTTGTGGCAAGGCTGAACGGAGAGCTGGCCTCAGACCTGGGCAACCTGTTTTACAGGGTGCTTACCCTTGCTGAGAGGTTCAACGGAGAGATAAAAGGGGCACCGGAGCTGGAGAAGGAGCTTGAGCTTGACAGTATAGTGGAAGCGATGGGGAAGCCTGATACCTTCACTGCGCTTAATCTCATATTCAAGTTCGTGGGCAGCGCGAACAAATATGTAAATGATAAGCGGCCGTGGTCGCAGGAAGGGGATGAACTATCCAACTCATTATACAACCTGCTGGAGGCGTGCAGGATCATAGCGCTGCTGCTCGGCCCGTTCATGCCAGAGGCGTCGGGCAAGATGATGGAGCAGCTTGGAGTGCGAGGAGGCAGCCTCAAAGACTGCAGTTTTGGGAAGTTCCAGGGAAAGGTAAAAAAGATGGGCCACCTGTTCAACAAGGTCGAATAGTAGCGCTTCCGCTAATTTAAAAAGTTTTTATACCTTTTCAGCATAGCTTTCGTATGTGATGATCGAGAACTTGTCTGATTTTATGATGACGATCTTGAGTGCTGACTTCGATGGGGACAATATCTAGGGCTTCCATAAAGAAGCTCATAAAGAGGCATTTCGATGTCAAGGTGACTGACGGCGGCATCGACGAGATTGCGAAGATGCTTGAGCTTGAGGCCGTGCGCATATCTGATTTTGCCGTGAGGAACGCGAAAAAGAACAAGCGCGACAATGTCACCAGGAAGGATATAAGCGACTACGTGATAAAAGGGCGTGCGTGATGGCCTTTGTATTGAACAGGAGTGACGACGGGAGGATGAGGACTCAGGAGTACCTGAAGGGCGGAGAGCGCGTATTCTCGGTCGCTGAGCAGACAAGGGAAGGATCGCTTATAACCGAGTTCAACTCGGCGAATGAAGTAGTGAATCAGGTGTGCCTGCAGGCAAGGGACGCAGAATCTGCATTGGCAGCTTACCTTGGAATCAAAGCAGGGGATATCAGGGTTGTGAGAGTAGGAAGTTATTCGGGGGTGCGTATAGGCGCAAAGTGCAGGGGGTGCGGCGCGGCTGGGCTTGCAAGGGAGCTGGACAGCGTTGCCCCAACAGAGATAAAGGATGTGCCTGTCGTCCCGATCTTCATATGCACAGTGTGCGGGAAGAGGCATTACTTGCTGACAGACAACTATCTGAACGAGCTTGTGAAGAACAACGGTGCATTGTTCGATAAGGAGGAGATGGCCGAAATAAGTAAGGATCCAAGGTCATCCATCAAGATGCTTCAGGAGTACATAATAAGAATTTTTGCTTCCAAGAAGATAAGCAGGGTAGAGACTGGGTGATGGAATGGCTGTCAACATATCAGAACTTTACAACAAGAAGATATTGACGCTAGGGGGGAAACTCCTTGGGGAAGTCAAGGGAGTTATGCTCAACATGGACAAGGGCGAGGTTTCGCACCTCCTGCTCAACAATGTCGAAAACCTGATAAGGAGCAGCGACCTCAGGAATGATTTCACAAAGAACAGCATCTCGTTCAAGAGGGTCAGGAAGATAAGCGAAGGCATAGTAATAAGCGAAAACGACGAATGATTCAGTCGGTTGATACTTCTTTTGCTAGGGCCGACCTCTTTTTTGCAAGCACCCTATAGCCGCAGTATTGGCACCTGATGAACTTTTCCAGTGATTTTACCTCCTTCCCGCAGTGGAGACAGACATAAGCCATAAATATCGTGTTTTTTATTTTTTTATTTTTTGATGCTTGACTTCAGCCATCTTGCGAACTCCTTGTGTATATTGGAGAACGTAGTATCTATAATCCTTATGTTCATCTTTGTCTTGTACTCCTCTTCGTCCAGCGAGAGGACAGGGGTGAACTCGTCCATCCTTGTATAGTGCACTTCGAGCCAGTGTATCTTCCCTTTTAGGTAGTCTTTTGTGATGTCGTCTGACATCGGCAAGGACGAAAAGCTGAACAGAATGCCATCGCACCAGTACAATGGCATGGTGCCCTGCGGGGTCACCCGTTCTCTCATGAGGTCGTCCTTGCTCATCGCTATCACTTCGTGTATTATGAGCTCTTCCGCCGGTGAGTAGGTTATCTTTGCCATGTTGCTACCTGTTCAGCAGCCTGCTTACGGTCTCCCCTGCGGTCGTCTTGAAGGTGTATGCACCACCAGCAAAAGTCGCGTTGCAGTGCCTGCAATGCCATATCCCGTTCATCACGCGCTTCACCGCGACCTTGTCGCAGAGATCGCACTTGTATCTCTTCTTCTTGTCAGCCGATACTGCAAGAAACCTCTTCCTGAGGCTTACTCCGTATCTTACATTGAAGTTGGCCATATAGATCACTCTTTTAGGTTCCCCACGAGTTTTCTTAGCTCCTTGGATTTATCAAATGTTATGTCTATCATGCTTTCTATCTCTTTCGGTGAGAATGCGCCTGAGATCCCCTTCTGCATGGCCCTCACCAGGTTCTCGTCGTTAGCTATTGTAAGCCTGCTGGACATGAATTCCTCCTCGTTTGAATCCGGATCCAGGATTATCTGGTCTGCTATCTTCGCAAATGTGCAGGATGTTATTGGATTTCCTACCTTGAGCATTCCTATATTGCCTTCCCTTACCACTTTCTTGTCCTCGTATCTTGGCATGCGGCATGTCGAGAGCGCAGCGACTGCGGCCAGCGTGCCTGCGTCGAAGAGATTTCCGTCATAGTTTAGGGTGTAGACATCTATGAACAGGTCCCAGACCTTCTCCTCTTCTATGAAGAGCGCTTTGGTGTCTATCATGCCTGAAGCCCTTATCCCCCTGTCGATGACCCTAGACAGCTCTATCGCCTCTGGGGAAGGTGGCCCTGTTTCGAAATGCTCTGAGGCTATCGGCAGCAGCTCTGCGGAAGTTATCAGGTTCCCTTCGTTAGGCTTGTCTGGCATCGGAGAGCCCACTACTATCTTTATCCCTGCGAGCACCTTTGTGTTGCCCATTGTCACCTGCGCCGAGCCCTCGGCGTTTGGTATCGCATTTGTCTTTATGCTTATAGGCCTGTAGTCAAGAAGCCCTCTTCCGTCCTCTCTCGTGTCCTGCGCAAGGAGGTCCCTTATGTAGTCTTCGGTTATTGTTCGTATCTTCATCAAAATCACTCTTTGTATCTTTCGAGGATCTTCTCGTATGGCGCTTTCAGCGCTTCCCTCTGTATCTTCGATATCGTCTCCCCTGCTTCCTTTATCATTGACAAGCCAGCGCTTACCTCCGATTTGGTCAGGTTTCCATCCATCTGAAGCAGCAGTATCTCCCCTGTCCTAGGGCTTATTGCGACCGGCATGTCCGCGTCTGAATAATTGTCTTCTATCTTATCCATGTCCATTATAAGCTGGTTCCCGACCTTGCCTACTGACACCGCGAACGGGATGTCTGACATTGGTATCCCTGAAGACGCGAGCGCTACAGCTGCTGCGGTTATGCCTGCAGCCCTCGTCCCTCCATCGGACTGGAGCACATCTATATACAGGTCGATCTCCCCGCCAGGGAACTGCTCAAGCAGCACCACATTCTCGAATACCTCCCTGGTAACCTTTGATATCTCAGTTGACCTCCTGTTAGGTCCGGATCTGCTGTGGTCCTCTACGCCTGAAAAAGGGGACATGGCGTATCTGCACTTTATTATCGCCTTCTCCGGATCCTGGACGTGTTTCGGCAGGGCTTCCTTCGGCCCGTAGACTCCCGCCACAATCTTATTGCGCCCCCATTCTATGTAAGCAGAGCCTACAGCATTCTTTATCACTCCTGTCTCGATCTTTATGTCCCTGAGCTGGTTCGGCATCCTGCCGTCGAGCCTCTTTCCGTTTATTATCAATTCTGGTTTTTCGCTTCCTGACATCATTGCACCTTTGTATTCGATACCATCTTCTTTATCCTGTCGGTCAATCCAGAGGTATGTGCTTCTTCCTGTATCTTGAGTATCGCGCTTGTGGCGATGTCCATCTTCCCTCCGCTGAGCCATATTATGCCGTTCAGGCCTATAATTATCTTCGTCCCTGTCCCATCGCTTATCTGCTTCACCATCGAGTTCCCAGACCCTATTATCCTGGGTATCTTCGACGGGCTCACTGATATGAGCTTGCCTCCCTGGAGCTTCGTGGGCTTCAGGAGCATTACGCTGCCGCCCTTCTCAAGGTCCTTGACAGTGGCTGCGATTGTGTCTCCAGTAGTGATGTCGGCCTCGAGGAATTTTGTAAGGGCAAGGCCCTTGTAAGGAGCATTGATGTTTATTATGAGCATCGTCCCTTTGTCCTCCTCTACTATCCCTATGACCGTATCTCCGCTCCTAGGCTGCCATACTCCTTCTAAGGGTATCAGTATCTTCCTCGCGTCATCGAAGAATCCGATTACGCAGGCGTATGTGCCGTTCTTGTCAGATATCGTATTTTCTATTCTTACCGGGGTGTTTACTACTTTTTCTCCCGGAACCACTATTTTTTGCATATGTTTACACCATCTTTGTCATTGCATTTCCCTTCGTGAAGCTGTTCAGCTTCTCGAAGAACTCGCCTTGCAGGCCTGCAGGGAATTCCACCACGGCCTTCAAGGAACCGTTTGATTGCCATTCCTCTGCCTTGAGCCCGTACTGCTTCAGCAGCCCGAAGCTCCTGTTGGCATACTCTGCGGGCAATGTGACCTCTATCTTGGCAGTTGCGAACTTTATTGGCAGCGTCAGGTTTATTTTCTTTACCACTGCGTCTACCTGCTCGTTTGCATTCTTGAAAGGGTCGATCTGTAGCTTTGCGGCCTCCATAGCATTTTCTATCCGCAGCAGCGGATGCGGGGCGTTTGTCCTTGGATCTATCGAGTTCCTTGCGATTATGTTGGCTATCTGCTTGCGTTTGTCCTCCATGAGTCTGTTCCTCTGATCCGTAGTTATTGGCACGTTGCCATGCTTAAGTATCGTTTCGACGATCTTTGGCACTTCTGTTGTGCCGAACGCCTTCTTGATCTTGTCCTGGCTTGGCTTGTCTCCCTTGTTTGCGTCCGTGAATATGCCTTCGAAGGCGAGGACTGACATCGGATCGGCTCTCTTGCCGGTGATGTAGTCATAGGCGAGGTCGGAATCCACGAATATCTCGAATTGCTCACCTGCGACTGAATATTTTGCTATTACTGTCTTTGACATTTAATCCACTGTAAGACTAAAGATGTAGTTTGAGCTTGTCTGGAGAGAGAATCACAAAGTCCTTTCCGTCCTGCACATACCCTATGTCTAGATTAT
>JAJZKW010000018.1 GCA_021803945.1 Microcaldota archaeon | reverse complement strand
ATGACATGAGATATGCCCTTTCCGGGGAGAAGATGAAAAAACTCGGCTGGGTTCCGCCTAGAACATTAGAGGAGAGCATAGACAAGGTCGTCGAATGGAGCCTTAGGGAGGAGAACCTGAAGTGGCTGGGAAGGGAGAGTATCTGAAGAGAAGGCTAAATGTTGATCGAGATTTTATGGTGAATATGCGTGTCAGAACCAAAAGTTGTAATTATAATTCCAAGTTATAACGGGGTTGATGTGACATATAAGGGCCAGCCGGTGCTGAAGCACTGCCTTGGTAGCCTGAAGAAGACAGCATATAGGAATTACACCATACTCGTGTCTGATGATTGCTCCACTGACAGCAGCGTAGAGTACATCAAAAAGAACTGGCATTACGTAAATATAACAAGGCGCAGGAAGAACGGCGGTTATGCCGAGAACGCCAATACAGGACTGAAATACGCACTGGCAAATATGAAATTCGATTATGCCGTGATGATGAATAATGATATCATAATAACAGAACCGGACTGGCTTGGAAAGCTGATCAGGTTGGCAGAAAGCGATCGTATGATAGGGATGGCAGGGTGCAATCTCACATATCCTAATGGAAAGACACAGGGAAATGTCATACACTTTAGGGACAGGTTCTCATTGCGGACACTTGGAAAGAGCGAGGCGGGCCCTCATGAGTATAAGGAGATCAGGGAGGCGCGCACCATCTCCGGGGCCATACAGGTCATAAGGAAGGAGACGCTGGATGCGGTAGGGGTCATGGATACGAATTTCATCAATGGATATGATGATGAAGATTACTGCATCAGGGTCAGGGAGGCGGGTTTCAAGCTTGTTTATGACGGCAAGGTCAGCGCCATACACCTGCAGAACCTTACCCTGAAAAATACCAACAGCAAGGTAAGCACACCTTCCAACAGGACATACAATAACGCCCGTAATGGATTCTATTTTCTGAGAAAGCATGGAGCAGAATGCGGATATTGGAGGTTGCCGATATGGTACGGCTTATACTTCTTTAATGCATTCATATCGGTGGGTGGGCAAAACGGCGAAAGTGATTTTTCAAAGTTAGGGTTTAACAAAGGATTCTGGTTTAACCTTAGATCGGTGACCAAGGCACTTGTAGATTCCTTCAGGCTACAGATCCGTTCGTGATCTGGAATATGGCTTACATGCGTGCTTGCCTACAATTTGCTCCTCCAGAACTCTATTGTCTTCTCAAGACCTTGTTTCAAGTCATACTTTGGCTCCCATCCCAGAAGCTTCTTGGCCTTGGAATTGTCGCCTATCACTATGCTCGCCTCAGATGGTCTCTTAGGCACAGCGTTCCATGATATCTTTCCTTTGAAATTAGTCATGCTTGCTATGAGCTCAGTAGTTTCTATTATACTATGGCCTTTGCCAGTACATAATTGTATTACCTGCCCCATAGCTGCCTTGTTTCCAATAACTTTCATGTATCCAGACACATGATCATCTACATAAAGCCAGTCTCTCACCAATGATGGATCCCCAAGGTTTATGTTCCGCTCATTCGTGAGCATGTGCGAAATCGTCTTTTCCATAAAGAAAGAGTTGCTGTCCTTTCTCCCATATGTGTTAAAAGGTCTCACCACGGTAAATGGAAAGTCGTACGCGCTGCCCAGATACTGCAAATACATATCAGCATATGCCTTTGATATCGCGTACGGGCTGGCCGGCTTCAGCAGAGTGTCCTCGGTTATCCTCTGCTTTGCATCTTTCAGCGCTGCGCCATACTCCTCGCTGCTGCCTGCGAATATGAACTGCCTGATGCTGCCCTCTTTTCTGCAGGCTTCTGCAAGATTGACTGCCGAGTGGTAGTTTGAGTTCATTGTGCTTTCGTAATTATTGAAGGATTTTGCAACCGAACTGGCACCTGCAAGATGTATCACATAATCAGGGGATGTCTTTTTCACGACCGCGCTTATCTTTGCGTGTTCATTTATGTTAGCGTGATGCACATGGAGTGCCCAGGTGTCCTTGACTGATGTGCCCTTAAGCAATACTGCATGCACCTCGTAATCCCCTCTGGCAAGTTCCTTTAGTAGATGCTGTCCTATGAATCCGCTTGCACCTGTGAGTAGGAGCTTTTTCGTCATGATCATCTGCCGCATTCGTCCATGTTTAGTCCTTTATGCTCCTTGTTTTTATATTTGCCTCGTTGGGATAATTCGGCGCGTCCCATGGGAAGGTTTCCCCGTTCAGCACCCGCTCCCATCTCTCGATATCCGCCGTTACCATATTCCTGACAAGAGCCTTGAAATCTGTGCTGGGCTTCCAGCCAAGCTTCTCCTTGGCCTTCGAATAGTCACCGCGCAGGGCATTGGTGTCTATAGGTCGTATGAAGCGCTTGTCAGTAGTTACATGATTCTGCCAGTCAAGGCCTGCTACCTTGAAGGCCTCCTCTGCAAAGTCCTTGACTGAATGGTACTGCCCTGTGGCTATCACAAAATCATCAGGTTCATCGTTCTGCATTATCCTCCACATCGCCTCTACATATTCTGGAGCGTAACCCCAGTCCCTAACGGCCTCGACATTTCCTAGGGAGAGTTCCTTCTCGAGCCCTAGCCTTATCTTAGCTGCCCCATTGGATATCTTCCTTGTAACAAACTCAAGGCCCCTCAAAGGCGATTCGTGGTTGAACAGTATGCCTTGGCATGCAAAGATCCCATATGCCTTCCTGTATATCTTATTCATCCAGTATGCGTAGATCTTTGCTGCAGCGTATGGGCTGGTCGGATTGAACGGGCTCTCCTCGTCCAGAGGCTTGAGTTCGCCATTGGTCTTCTTCTGCGAGCCCGTTATTCCAAACATCTCGCTTGTGGAAGCCTGGTAGAATTTCGCATCGCTCTTTATATGCCGTATGATCTCAAGCAGCGTTGTGACTGCAGTACCATCTATCTGCAAGCTCGATGTCGGCTGTTCAAATGCCGCTGCGACGAAGCTCTGGGCTGCGAGATTGTATACCTCGTCCGGATTGGAGATTTGTACTGCTTCAGTCATAGATCCCGAGTCAGACATGTCTGCAGGTATAAGATTTACCTTATTGAATATCCCCAAATGCTGCAGTCGCCAGAAATTGGGAGTTGAAGTCCTACGGAAGGTACAGTATACCTCGTATTTCTTTTCAAGAAGGAGCTTTGCAAGGTATGCCCCGTCCTGTCCAGTGGCCCCAGTTATCAACGCGTGTTTAGCCATAGTACCAGACCTGTTTGAGTTTAGAATATATCCCGCGCGGCTTTTATAACTTTTGCGATAAATAATGATTGGTGTTTTTTAGCATAAGTCTTTTACTTTCAGATGTGGTGATTGCCTGGAGATAAGGACAGAAAACTGTGAGCTTGTAGTGAATGAGAGAGGAGTATCGTACGAGCTGGTACGCAAGATAGGTATGCAGAACAGCATAAAAGAGATAATGATAATAACGTCCAAGCCAGGTACAAAGCGCGGCAACCATTACCACAAAAAGAAGAATGAGTGGCTGGGAGTCATAAGCGGCGAGGGTAGATTCGTATTTGTAGATAATTCCACAAAGGAGAGGAAAGAATTCGATGTGTCCGGGAAGGTCCCTAAGATGGTACACATACCAGTAAATGTTACCCATACTATAATCAATACAGGAGATGACGACATTGTTATACTTGAGATATCTGATCATGTTTACACTGAGGGAGACAGTGACACCTTCAGGAACGAGATAGCATAGGCGATGCTTTGAATACTAACAACACAATACGCATGTCAGAACCCTATATAGGGAAGGAAGAACTTGAGAATGTCTCAGAAGCGCTTCGCACAGGATGGATAAGCTCGAATGGCCACTTTATAAAGGATTTCGAATCGGCATTTTCAAAATACATCGGAACAAAGCATGGAGTTGCAGTTTATAATGGAACGGTAGCAATACACCTTGCGCTTGTCGCGCTCGGCGTGAAAAAAGGGGATGAGGTAATACTTCCATCCCTTACTTCGATAGCGTGTGCCAATGCCATTGCATATACTGGAGCGAAACCAGTATTCGCAGACTCTGATAGGGAGTACTGGTGCGTCAGCCCCGAGGATATTAAGAAAAGAATAAGTAAACGGACAAAAGCGATAATGGTGGTTCATATATATGGACATCCCTGCGACATGGATCCGATAATGGAAATTGCAGATGAGAAAGGTATACCTGTAGTGGAAGACTGCGCTGAAGCCCATGGAGGAGAGTACAAAGGCCGCAAGGTAGGCAGCTTCGGAGCCATAAACTGCTTCTCTTTTTATGGAAACAAGATAATAACCACTGGGGAAGGAGGCATGTGCCTCACTGATGATGATGAACTAGCGGAGAGAATGATGATTCTCAAGAACCAAGGGACGAAGCCGGAATTCAGGAATAAGTATTACTACGACATGGTCGGATTCAATTACCGAATGACTAATGTACAGGCTGCGATAGGACTGGCACAGATGGACAAGCTTGATTATCTTATAAAACAGAAAAGGAGAATTGCTGCTGAGTACAACAGCAGATTCAAAGCAAACAATGATGTTACCACCGCGCCTGAGATGCCGTGGGCAAAGAACGTTTACTGGTATTATTCGATATTAGTAAGGAAGGGGTTGAGGGATAGGACCATGCAGACGCTTGAAAAGCAAGGCATAGAATCCCGTCCGTTCTTTTATCCTATACACATGCTTCCGCATTTTAAGACAGGGGTGAAGCTTAAGAATGCCGAACTTCTTGGCTTTGCAGGAATAAATCTGCCAAGCGGCCCGCAGCTCACATCGCATGATATAGGAAGAGTAGTTGATGCAGTAAGTTCCATCAGAGATTAGAATGCTTTTTGAGCTTTGCGTAGATGCGCATAGTCTTTGAAGAGATCATGTCCCATGAAAAGCTCCGCGCATACTGTATCTCCCGCTTCCTTTCCTTTTCAGTGTACTTTCCTGATAGTAGCATTTTGATCATGCCTGCCGCCGAACTCTCACTGTCCACCTTGAAGCAGTATTTTGTAACTGGTTTGTCAACCATATTTTTTGACATTATTACTACGGGGAGCCCACGGGCCTGGGCATCGAGCATCGGCAGGCTCGAGCCTTCCTCTAGTGTAGGATAAAGGAAAAGATCAAAAGAGTCGTATATGCTCAGCAGCCTTTTATCAGGGGCAAAACCCATGAACAAGACATTGTCGAGGCCTTTTTCCTGCTTAAATCGCAGCAGTTTCTGTAGATCTGGACCGCTACCATATATTACGAACTTGTACTTGTTATCTGCCTTCATCTCCAGCGCGGTTCTTAGTATGAACATGACATTCTTCCTGTGTGATAACGCACCAACGTATCCTATTGCAAAGGACTTCGGATTTCTTCTAGCCTTGACCTTCAACCTGGTGAATTCGTCTCTTGGACCAAGCAATATTGTTGACCATTTCCCAGATGTTTTTAGAAGTCTGGCAGAATCCTTCTCTACAGATTGGGCACTGAAGATCATGTAATCTGAATACTCGAATGCGTCTTTCACACTCTGGGACACAAGCTTATCGTACTTTTTCTGAAGGAAGCCCCTGTTATAGCCCTGCTTAAGGCGCATTAGGTCATGTATTGTGACTACCACCTTTGCCTTGCTGTTGTTTTCCTTCAGTATCCTTGCTACAAATCCCATTTCCTGGTTAGTTATGTGTATTATGTCATAGTCCTTCCTTGCGAGTTCCATTATTCTTTTGCTAAACAGGAAGTAAGTGTAGGTCAGACCTCGGATGTCGTTCCTCTTCGACTCCCTGATCGAGTATACAAGATCAACCTTGTTGTTCTTTGACAGGCGTTTATAAAGCTGGTAGGTATACTCTGTCATTCCGTCTCCGCTTCCGGGCTGCGGCATTATGGAGTTGACAAGCGCTATCTTCATACTATCATTTCATTGCAATTGCCCTTATACGGGGATGAAGCCTCGGGGCCACCAGTGCTGCAGCCTTTATCGCAGCAAGATGATATGGATTGCTCTTTTTGATTATGCTTGCAGATAAGTAGCTGCACCTCATCAAATGTGCCATCCCCATACGGAAGACTTTCCTTATCTATGTTGCAACGTATTACCTCCTTTCTGCTGAGATAGATATCGACAAAATCAGTACCGTAGGTATCCTTGCCACATCCAAGATTTAGTATTCTCACCTTATCCTTAGAGCTCATCCAAAATCACGGAGTGTATTTATGATCCACATATGTTAAGTGTATGGAGATATTAAATAAACATTCTATTTAATACTTCAGTGTGATGCTGTGGCTAAAAACATGAAGAAGCTTTACATAATAGGCATAGATTCTGTGCCTGTTTGGATAATAAAGGCAGCTTCTAAAAAGCACAAGCTGTCCGGATTTCAGCGTTTCTTTGATTCTGGTTTCATAGGCAACATGGAATCGACGCTTCCTCCAGTAACTGCTGCTGCTTGGCCAAGCATATATACTGGGGTGAGACCCGGCAGGCACGGAGTCATGGAATTCTTTAACATAGACAAGGACTACAATAAGCAGCTCATGTATTACGATCCGAAGAAGAGCAGGCCTTTCTGGAGCGTGCTTTCAGATAATGGCATACGGAGCCTGATTATAACTCCTGCCATGGTACTGCAGACAACTGAAGACAGGAATGTCGATTTGGTAACAGGGTTCCCGCTACCTCCCAAATATGGCTCGAGAAGACTAGAGGATATGGCAAGGGCAACAGGCTTCAGTGGTGAAGAGAATGTGGAAGGGCTGATAAAGGAGGGGAAGATCTCGATAGACGAGGGATCGAGAGTATACCATAAAAGTGTGAAAAGGCGCATAGAGTTTGCAAAAAGAGCCATGAATGAAAGTAAATACGATCTTGTTTTCGTATGTTTTACTGAAACGGATAGGATACAACATTATTCTCTCGGAGCAGGCATTGAGAAGACTGTGAAATACAACGGGCCCATTCTTAAGGAGATAGATGACTTCATAGGTTGGATATATGCAAGAATAGAAGATAATAATGAAGATGCAGCGGTGATGGTAGTTTCAGATCATGGGGCACAGGGATTGAAGAAAAAATTCTTGCTCAATACGTGGATGATAAGAAATGGATTTGCAAAACTGAAGCCTTCCGTGGAAAATGCCGTTGATGAGATGCTTTCAGGAAAGCCAGGAAGTAAGGCCATGGGAGATTCATTGAAGTTCAGGCTTAGGGAGAAGATGATAGGCACCGGGATGGAAAGGGTCTACAAGCGGATGCCTCCAAGCATAAAGAAACTTGCGGCGAAGTCCATGGACGTGGGACTTGTGGCGAGTAAGGACGGTAGCTATGTGAGAGTGCATGATCTTAATTTTGACAATTTCGATATGCGCAATACCAAGGCATTCGGAGCCATCTCAACGAACCCAGTTGGCATGATTTGGATCAATGACGAGCGTTTCGAGAGCCCCGGAGTAATAAAGCGTGAACGGAAGAAATTGAAGAGCAGCATAATGAAGATGCTCTCTTCGGAAAAGGGTTTTGGTGGCGGCAAGCTAGTAAAGAGAATTTATGACGGGGACGCCTATTACGGTGATACTGATAAATTCATACATCCTGATATACTTGTGCTTCTCAATGAAGGCTATGGCGCTGACACCTTTAACTTTTCAAAGGATAAGTTATTCATAGACCCTGATCCGATACTCAATGGAGACCATACTGAAGATGCGATGTTCGGCATTGTTGGAGGGCGTATAGACTCTGGGAAGATACGGAAGGGCAATATAGACGTATGCGATTTTGCGCCTACAGTATACCGTTACTTTAGTTATAATGTTAAGAACCTGGACGGGAAGTCAGTCATATGAATAAGGTCTAATCCTAAGGTTTGGTCTGCTGTTTGCCTATCAGCTTTATGAGCAGATAAATACCTTGTTTCTTGTCCTTGTACCTATCCGTGATTGCCTTTATGTTTTTGGGATCGTCCAGGCCAAGATATCGTATGAGTCCCTGCTCCCTCAGTTTCCTTATTATCTGCTTGCTTTTAGCAGGCATGTCTGAGTTCATTTTTTTGTATTCTGAGTATTTCTGTAGAGTAAGGAGAGGCACGCTTAGAAGAGGCAGCTTGCCCGAGCCGTGCATCACATATGCTTCCCTTAGTGCCATTCTTATTGGCCTGTCCACAGGGAAGGACTTGTCCAGCTCGTTGTAATGCCATCTTCCCTTGTTTCCCTCCCCATGGATGATGTACAACAGCTCCTTAGGCACTATCGTCCTCTTTCCAGTTATCTTCGGAGTTTCATGCAGGTATCCCCGCCAAACTATGGCGCCCTTCGTAAACAACCTGTACTGCCTAGTGTATGAACCGCTTGGACTCTCCTTCCTGTGCAGGACATATACCTCAGACTTTTCAGAGTCAAAAAGTCTTTTTACCGCCTCTGTGCTGCTGAATCTCTCATCGACATCAAGCAGGGCTATGTTTCTATATTTACACAGACTTATGCCGTATGTTCTAAAAGGTTCCGGATACCCGAATCGCAGCGTGTAGAATATGCGTATCCTGCGATCCTTGTTCTGAGCCTTGAATTTTTTGTAATCCCGGTAGCTCCTTGAGTATATGACCACCACCTCATCGGTAAACTCAAGGAGATGCTTTGCCGTTGCCAATGTCTCCTTTATCGGATCCGCTGAGAATATCAATCCAGATATCTTCGGCATTTTTTCACTTTTTACCATTTGTTTTGCCTTTTGCTTTTGCATCCTTCCTTATTGCGATTATGTCTCCGTTAAGCATGGGTTTTGAAAAGCCCTTGATTGTCATGGCTGGATTTGTGCGCTTTATGCTGAAGCCTTCCTTTTCAAGTCTTTTCACCAGATCCAGGTATCCATAGTGGTATTCTATATGTATTATTCTGAATGCACGTATGGCTGCACTTGAGGCATTCCCGAATATCTCATACTCCGCCCCCTCGCAGTCGACCTTCAGGGCGCCGTCCTTTATCTTGAATTTTTTAACTATTTGATCCAATGAGATTATGTTTACCTTTACCTTATCGGTATGATGCCTTGCATCAGTATTGCCGAAAGAGGATTCTGTTTTGCTTATCATCATGCTGCCTGGCTTGCCTCCTACGCCCTCGTTGAATACCTTTATCTTATTTGACAGATTGCTCATTCTCACGTTGGCCTCTGCCTTTTTGCTTATTGATGGAAATAGTTCATAGGCATATACCATTTTGGCTCTGCCCTTAGTCGCATAGTATAATGCAGTATCTCCCGTGTAAGCACCTATGTCGACAACCACCTTGTCATTTACATCCATGTCTTTATGGGGTTCTGTGCTGAATTCATTGACTATTGGAAGAGAGTCCAGGCCGACTTTCAGGTTCCTGCCTCCGGCATGGAAGGTTGCAGTATCTCCGTTTATCCTTACTTTGAATCTCTTCTTTGTCTCTTCAGAAATGTCGATGGCGCGCATCTTGGATATAAGTTCTGTTACATTGTTCTTGTTGAACCTTACCTTGCTCCCGTCCTTCATAGTTATAGTTGAATTGTTCACAAGGCCCATGTAGACAAAGCCGACAGACCACCATCCCTCCACGTGCTTCACTGTAGGCAGCACATACAACTGGTTGAATTCCACAAAGGACCTTGCAAGCCTCACCGGAGATGTGACCGTGATCCTGACCTTGTCCCTCTTGCTCACGTTGTCGAACATAAAATCAATTTAATAGCACTGTTTAGTTTATACTTTACCCTTAAAGTTCTTTATGGCATCAGCTACGGATAGCTTTATCGTTTCTTTTGATGTCCTGCTGGGTTTCCATCCCAAAGATTCTGCTTTCTTGATCGACAACCTCATCTTCCTCACGTCGCCTATCCATCCCCTGCCGTCCATCCTGTCCATGTAGATGAATTCTGGTTTT
>JAJZKW010000012.1:17979-37748 GCA_021803945.1 Microcaldota archaeon | reverse complement strand
GAGACAAGGTCCTTGGGCAGCAGCTTCTTGTTGCTCACCACATTGACCCTTATCCCGTTGCTCTCAAGCCTGTCCATTATGCTCCTGTCCTTCGAAACCCTGCGGTATATGTTGAAGAGCGCCTTGACCTCATAAGCCGACCTCCTCATATTCTCGGAGGAGAGCGCCCAGACCGTCAGGTTGTTTATACCGTATCCCATGCACCACTCGCTGAAATCTATGAATTTCTTTACGCCAAGGTTGTAGCCATCGAGTATGGAAAGCCTGTGGCTCCTTGCCCATCTCCTGTTCCCATCAGGTATAAGCGCAAGAGACTTGGGTATTGAAGAAAATGGCATCAATCTCGTTGTAGTTGTGCCTATTTATCTATATAAATGTTTTTGTTTTTTTATGAGTCAAAAGCCGTGCCTTTCTGCTGCATTGGCAGCAGCAAGGCCATGCCATCCATCGCGCAATGGCAACTTATTTAAGCGCCGAACATGAAGTACTAGACATGGAAGATCCAGACCTAACTGCCCAGACCATACTCTCAAGGATAAGGGATGTGCCTGACCATCCGAAGAAGGGGATAATGTTCAGGGACATAACTCCCCTGCTCAAGGACAGCGGCACATTCAATGCAACTGTAGAGGAGCTCGCGAGGAGGCTCAGCGGGAAGGACTTTGACTACATAGCCGGCATAGAGGCGAGAGGTTTCATAATAGGCTCTGCGCTCTCCTACCTAATGAAAAAGGGCTTCGTGCCAATAAGGAAGAAGGGCAAGCTCCCGTACAAGACCGTAAGCAAGGAGTACATGCTCGAATACGGCTCGGCGGCGGTGGAGATGCACACAGATTCGATAGAGAAGGGTAGCAGGGTCATTGTCGTAGACGACCTGCTTGCCACAGGAGGGACAGCAGCGGCATCCGCAGAGCTGATAGAGTCTCTCGGCGGGGTCATCGCAGGGTTCGCGTTCATAATCGAGCTCTCGCAGCTCAATGGCAGGAGCAGGCTGGGCGGATATGATATAACCGCGCTTGTAAAATACTGAATGCAGTGCAGCCAAACAGGACGGAGCGCAAACACACTTAAATATTTGGAAATATAATATCTTGGAAACCAGGCGATCAGATGCAAACGTTTTTTCTAATCAGCCAATACGCTGCACCTCTTCTGACAGGCGCATATTCCGCAATAACCTCGTTTGTGCACCTTTACGGATATCTGGCCATAGTGGTTTTGATGGCGCTCGAATCCGCATCCCTGCCCATACCAAGCGAGGTCATATTGCCACTGGCAGGCCACTTCATAGCCCTTGGAGAGATGAATCCATATCTTGCAGTCATAGCCACAATAATAGGCACTGCAATAGGCATATCCTTCGACTATGCAGTGGCTTACCTGCTCGGGAAGGAGCTGATATACAAGCATCTTCATTCATTCCACATACAGAAGCGCATGCTCGACCATTTCGACAGGTGGTTTGCCGAGAATGGATCATTCGCAGTCTTCGTCTCCAGGCTTCTGCCTGTCATAAGGGGGCTCATAAGCTTCCCTGCAGGCTTCGCACAGATGCCCTTGAGGAAATTCTATCTGTACTCTCTTACAGGAGCGCTGATATGGAACGTTGCTCTCATGGCGTTCGGGTACTATGCGCTCTCCATAACAAACTTACAGCTTCTCCTGGGCGTAGTAGCGGCATTCGCCATCGTGCTATACCTGATATACCACATCTCCCTGAAAAGGATAAGGAGGAAGTAAAACAGTCGAGACCTGAGATTCAGGAAGGTTTTGAAGGCTCAAGTATGTACTTCTTCACAATCTTTATTACCTGGTCTATGGCTCTCTTTATATCAGCTTCAGTCTTGGCTCCAGTGCATATTATCTTTCCATTCTTGAACAGCAATAGGGCGGTCTTCGGGTCGTGTATCTTGCATATTGCGCCTGGAAACTGTTCAGGCTCGTAATCAACATCAGGAGACGCCTTGGCTATCCCGTAAAGGTCAAGGTCAACCCCGAGCGCTGCGCTGGCGACTATATTTTCAATCTTGAATTTGGTGTTGAGCTCTATCCTTTTCCCAGACTTTGTCTTAGCCATCTCAGCTTTAGCCATTTTACCACTTCTTTATAAATGCACTGAAAGGTATTTATATATGTTATGTCAAGAACAATCGTACCAAACAACGAGTACTAGCATTGCTGATTCATATGTCGCAGAGATCACACGGCCTTTTTGTAGGGAGAACAAGGCAACTGGCGAGGCACCACAAGCCCTCGAAGCTAGGCATAACCGAACTCATAAAGAACTTCACGATAGGCGACAAGGTCATAATAATGCCAAAGGGCAACTTCAAGAACATACCCCATCCAAGGTACAAGGGAAGGATAGGCACTGTCGTGGAGAGGCGGGGCGGCGCGTACGTGGTCAAATTCGACGTCTCGAAGTCCATAACAAGGAGGATCATAGTGCCGCAGATGCATCTTGACAAAGCCTGAAGCCCACCCCCGATCCGTTTCTCCTGATTTCATAGGCCCGTATGACCAGGGCAATAATGTTTCACAAAACCCCGGCGCAGCCCGGGCTCCGGACATTATTTTCCAACAGCCCTCCTGCCTCCGGCTTCATATCCATCCAGCGCCTAATAGGTGTGCTCTCTTGCCGGGAACTTGGTCAGTATATAGAACCTGCTCTCTCCCTTCAGCTCGAGTATGACCCTTTCCGCAAGCAGCTTTACCGGGTCCTGGAGAAGGGGCACCCTGGCCGCTATGTCCTTGAAGCTGTCAAACGGCTTCTCTTCCCTGGCATCTATTATTGCAGTAAGGTGCTTCTTGCCTATGCCTGGGAGCAGCTCGAGCGAGTGCATTCTTATGTTAAGCGGCCCTGCATTGTTGAATATATCGACGAACTTCTTCTCATTCGCCTTTATTATGTTTGATACAGAGGCCATGAGCTCGCTCTTCGCGACTTCGGTAAGGTCGCTGTACGCAAGCCTGCCCTTTATTATCGCTATCTTGTCCCTGTCGCCCTTCCCTATGTACACCCGTTCCCCTATCTTTATCTCCGGAGATTTTGGCACTGCTTCAAGCATCGTGAACTTTTCCTCCCCCACCATCTGCACCACAGGCTCGGACCTTGCCGAAGACGACCGGCCTGTGTGGAGGTAATCTAGCACTATTGCGTACTCCTCAAGATTCTCCCTTCTCTGCTCTAACTCAGGCATTACAATCACAAATCTACAAACTATTTAGAGTAGCTCTTCACTACCTCTATGATCTTAGCCACAGTCTCTTCAGGTGTGGGCTGCCTGTTCTTGTCCATCGCAAGGATTAGTTTGACGAGATTTGGCTCGTCAGGGCATATCTCCACGAATTTCATGGCAAGGTTGCTGTCCATCCCAAGGTCCTCAAACTCTTTCTTCATCTTCTTCGCATCGGACTCCTTGAGCTTTGAGAATTTCTCCGCATACTCAAACGCAAGCTGCTGCTCATATCCCAGTTCGCCATCCTTCTTCCTGCCATGCAGTATCTCCAGCACCTCTGGCATTGCGGCTAGCCTTGTTCCTGATCTCTTCTTGCCTGTCATTGTGAAATCCCCAATCGATTAGGTTATATTATGACAAACACTTAATTTAAACCTTTTGCATCGAAGCGGACAAAGCGCTTCGTTGCCGGCGAAATGGCCGGGCAGGGAAAACCGGGTTGCCGCGCGCTCTAAAGGGTTTTAAAGCTTAAAGGGGCATATAAAAGGGAACGGTGTTCCATTGGAGGCCAAAGAAGCTTATCTCAAGGTCGAAGAGGAGATAAAGAGGCACATCGCAGGCAAGAAAGACGTTGTGGAACTCCTATTCATAAGCCTGGTTGCCAACGGGCATGTCCTTCTGGAAGGCGTGCCCGGCGTCGCGAAGACCACGATGACAAAGGCCCTCGCAGATACGATACAGGCGGATTTCAAGAGGATACAGTGCATGCCAGACCTTGTGCCAAGCGACATAATAGGCAATGTGGTCATAGATGAAAATGGCGACCCGAAGCTCAATCCAGGGCCTATCTTCACTAACATACTCCTCATGGACGAGCTGAACAGGTCCCCGCCAAGGACAATGAGCGCATTTCTCGAGGCCCTGGAGGAGAGGCAGGTCACGCTAGGAGGCAAGGACATACCCTTAATGAAGCCCTTCATGGCCATAGCCACACAGAACCCGCTGAGGGTAGAGGGCACAGAGCCCATACCAAAGGTCCTTGCGGACAGGTTCCT
Source organism: Microcaldota archaeon (assembly GCA_021803945.1). GTDB lineage: Archaea > Micrarchaeota > Micrarchaeia > Micrarchaeales > CABMGC01 > JAJZNA01. Next base: position 33,514 of record JAJZKW010000012.1, on the reverse strand, counting down.
GATCAGGGTCGAAGTCACATATCCAAGCATGGAGGAAGAGGAGGAGATGCTCAGGATAAAGAATGAAAACGAGAAGACAGAGACGAAGAAGATACTCACGACAAACGACATACTGGACATGCAGAGGCAGGCTCAGACCGTAGCGTTCCCGAAGCCCGTCAGCGAATACGTTACAAGGATAGTCTCGGAGAGCAGGAAGGAGATGCATGTCGTGATGGGGGCCAGCCCAAGGGCTGACATAGCCTTCCTCCAATGCGGCAAGGCGAAGGCCCTGATAGAGGGAAGGAGCGAAGTGTCTAAGGAAGACATAACCTTCCTCGCCAAGCCGATACTCAGCCACAGGATAGTCGTAAGGTCGACAGGAGGCATAGGAGTGAACGGGATAATAGACGGGATACTTGCAACCATAAATGCCTGATCCAGTTATTTGTAGGTTATCCCCATAAGGAGCTCATGCCCTTTCAGCGCGTCGCCCTTGCTGACGACAAGGAGCGTCTCGGTGTAGCACGATATGAACTCTATTATGTTTATGTTCTGCTCTGCGAGCAGCGAGGCCACAAACGCGACGAATCCTGGAGACGACTCAAGCCTGTCCTCAGAATGTATTATTATTGCTGATGCATCCTCATGCACCTTTATCGAGCTGTACTTCCTTATCCTCTCCAGCTCCTGCCTGTCATATGCAAGGTACACAAAATAGTCGTTTAGCTTTATCTTGCTGCTCCTCTCGAGGTCTATGTCCTTGTACGTGATTACCACCGAGACCCCGCTCTGTATCGTTATGGTGCTGCCTTTCAGTATGGACTGCGCATGCTTCTCTATGCCAAGGCCCTTCCCGCGTATTTCCTCGACGTATCTCCTCAGCGCAGCTTTTATCGCGTGGTAATTGTCTATGCCGGTATCCTTCTGTATCGTCCTCGCCAGCGCGCTGAAGTTCACTATCCCCTTCTCCAATGCCTCAAGTGTATAGGGCTTGTTCTTGAGATATACCCTTACGGCCTCCGAAATCTTCATTCAGTCCGCCCCATCTTATAAATACGCACGGACATTCTAATAAATCCTTTTAAGTGCCTCTTCAAGCAACACCCACTTCCCATATTATGTTCTATATGATACATTTTATCCCAATTTTGTACTAAAAGTATCATAATATTAATATATATAATTATGCATTATATATTCGATGGAAATGGCAAATATGATCAAGAAGGCAACAGTCCCGAAATTCAGCATAATGGCTGCATGCCCTAACGATGTCAAAGACATAGTAAAGCTGATAAATGCAGAGCATGACTCAACAAATTCAGTGCTTAAAGTTAAGGATAAGGAGGTAGAAGCATGGATAGAAAAAGGTCTTTCTTATGTTGCAAAGGACGAAAACGGAAAGATAATAGGGCACCAGGCAGTGCACATATGGCACATACAGCCGGGTTGTGATTGGATAGAATTCCGTTCATCCGTGGTAACAAGCGATTACCGTGGGGAAGGGATAAGCAAGCAGCTCAAGCAGCACCTCATCGACTTACTATTGCAGCCAGGAATCAACACCTTCGTCTTGGTGAAGAATGGCCAAAGCGAGGGTTATCACACATTAAATGACCTAGGTTTTAAGAAAATAGAAAATTCGAAGGTTCCGCCTGAGCTCTTCAGCATAGGCGAAGGCGCAGACCTCAATCCAGACACCTGGACCGTGTATATTAAACAGGTTAATATACTTAAAGCACAGATTCGAAACTGAACAGGTGGGTTATCGTGTCTGTAAATACCGCTTCGCTATTTTGTAATCTGGTGCGGATGCCTTCTCCAAGCGGAAAAGAGCTGAACGTTGCAAAATTCATAAAAGCGTATCTTAAAAAGAGCGGCATGGATTCATATTTCGACGGATCCGGGAAAAAGGTAAACAGCAGTTCCGGCAATCTAATCCTAGAGCTTAATGGCACAGGGCCTACAGTCATGTTTGTGTCGCATATTGACACAGTAGAGACCGGAGATTCAAGGATAACTCCAATCATAAAGGGCGGCAAAATAATAAGCGGCGGGGATACCATACTCGGAGTAGATAACAAAGCTGCAGTTGCAGCTCTTATCTCAGCGTTAGTGGAACTTAAAAAAGACAGGAACCACTCCAACATCGTTGCAGTCTTCTCCGTTAGGGAGGAGAACGGAGTAATGGGCATAAAGTACCTGAAACCCAGAAGGCATATCGACTACGCGTTTATAATTGATGGAAGCATGCCCGTAGGAACATTTATGACCAAAGCCTTAGGGCAGACACCTTTCGAGATAGAATTAAATGGCAAGCAAGTTCATTCTGCATGGGCTGAGGACGGTATAAACGCCATGAAGGCCGCAGGCATAATAATCTCAAGGAAGCGCCTGGGCCGGCATCATGATGGGAGTTATGTAAACATAAGCGGTGTGAAAAGCGACGCCCAAATAAACATAGTCCCAGGGCGCACATCGCTCCTGGGCGAGGTAAGGGGATTCACAGACAGGAGCATCTCTATGCGATTTAGCGAGATAGAGAAGGCCTCTAAAGAAGCGTGCAGATTAACCGGAAGCACTTACAGCATAATAAAAAAGAGGAGCGAGGGTGCACCACCATTCAATATGCGCAGTAACACAGGAATATTAGATATTGCAAAAAAAGCAGCTAACAATTCCGGAGTAGAATTTAAGACAGGAGAGGTAAAGGGCACCACAGAAGCGAACATGCTATCCAAATCCGGATACCCTGTAATCATAATGTCAAGAGGCGGCAGCATGCCTCATTCAAATTCAGAAAGCATACGCATAGAAGAGCTTGATAAGCTAAAGGAACTGATTATCTCGATATCCAGATGCGCTAAATAGCTCATGCTTTATCTTCTGCACAGTCAGGCACCAAAATAACCACCGGTCATGAAAAAGCGTTACCTAACCTGCCTTTCGGGTCTGTGCGCTGTGCGCCTTGGCAAAGCAATCTATATAAAGTAAACCAACCAAATAAGATGATTCTGGGTCTGTAGCTCAGCTTGGATAGAGCGGAACCGTCCTAAGGTTAAGGCCGCGGGTTCAAATCCCGTCAGACCCGTCCCAGAAAACATGCCTGTTGGCATCGGCGCATGACGTTCATGCGTACAGCATACGTGCTAAAACCGGATAAAGATTGTCAATTTAGCTAACTAATCTTCTCTTATATGTCAGAAAGTTTATATACAGGCAAACCAATACTTATTTTGTATACTGGCCTGATAAAATGGTTAAGAAACCAAAAAATACTGAGCCATCTTTTGCAACTGCACAAAGCAGGGCATTGATAGAAGCGACCGTTGTGGTGATGAAGAACATCCCAAAGTCATTTTCAAGAGGGCTCACCACGCAAAAGATCGGAAAACCAGATTACAATAAAATATGCAAGGAGCAGGACAAACTCGCAGAGGCACTGTCGTCTCTCGGAATAAGGGTGATCAGGCTCCCTGCAGATGAAAGCAAGCCTGACAGCTACTTCCCGAGAGACACCCTGCTTTCATACAGGGGTGTAATGTTTAAACTCAATCCAGGATCTGCCCAAAGACGCAAAGAGGTGAGGCAGAACGTGTCTGACCTCAAGGAATTAGGGATACCAGTTAAGCACGTAAGCTATGATTCCAGTGCGTTTGTCGAAGGCGGAGATGTTCTAGCCATAGAAAGTGAGCATCTTGTAGTCGTTGGCATATCAGATAGAAAAGACAACGTGCGCACAAACAAGGCCGGAGTTGGAATACTTGCCAACGTACTGCATAGTATAGATCCTGAAGTAACAGTAGCTGCAGTCCCGCATAACGGCGTATTGCACTTAGAGACAGGACTGACTCCTGTCACAAAAGAGCTTGCACTTAAGGACCCTAAATGTATTGTGAGATGGGATAAGGCATACTATCCTATAAAAGGCAGCTCTAAGATATCTCTACCTCCATGGAAAATAAAGGTACTACCTGCCAATGAAGGTTATTCTGCCCACGTGCTGCCCGTGAATGGCAGCATAATAATCGCAAAGGGATATCCTACAACGAACCGGATTGTCAGATCCAATTATCCAACAGTAATCGAAGTGCCAACATCAGAATTGCAAAAGATGGACGGGAGTCTAAGGTGCCTAACCGTCCTTCATAACGAGAATCCTCAATAAACAGATTTCAGGAGTCGCTGTTTCATATTGAACCGTAGTAATTTCTAAGAAACCAAATGCAGCAAGGTTGGATTTTCAGCAAAAAGATTTATATTTGGCAAGTTCCATCTAAATGTTGGATACTATGGTCAGGCTGAGCAAGAGGATAACAGAACCGAGCATACTGGTGAAGCCTATCTCCAGGTTCGGCGGGCTAGATAACATACACATAGCGCTATTGGTCCTTGTGGCGATACTCATAATGCTTCTTTTAACAGTCTCATACAATACAAAGATCTATGTCATAAACGCGTCAGCATCGGGTAATGCCACGAACCATTCGGTCGCTTCCCCCAGGCACACGCCATCGGATATAAAACTGATAGCAGAAAGGATACTCGCAAGCTACGGTACCATCAACAGCTCGCTCTCCCTTCTCCCGTACCTGTCAAACGTGAGCGCAGTCAACGTATCCTATGCGCCGATCACTAAGCAGTGGTACGTGTCAGTACCATATACCGGACCGGTCAACGGAAAGAGCTACTTGTTTACAATATCCATAGACGACCTTAACACTTCAGACTTCACTCCGTTCGTGCAGGCCATCCGCCCCAGGTCAGTGTCTAATGATTATGTAATATCCAAGGGAGTTGTAAAACTGTCAGGAGCGACGAGCTGCCAGACAGGCAACTCGACGCCAGTATACTGGTTCATCGACCCTTATGCTCCCGGCTCCATGCAATCCCTACAGAACCTGACATCCCTGCAGTCGAGGTTTGGCAGCAGGGTGAATGTCACCCTGAAAATACTATATGCGCAGGCTTCCCAAGCTATTGCCGCCACATACGGGCTCAATAACACGATGCAACTGGGCAAGTACCTGCTATGCGCGTCTGGCCAGCGCAACTTCACTCCGTTCGTGCGGGCTGTCAATGCAACATATCAAGGCACGTACGTGCCGGCCTACCAGCTCCAGACACTTGCAGGGGAATCAGGGCTTAACGTGACCTCGCTGGACTCATGCGTATCGTCTTCGCAGCAAGCCATAAATGCGCAGGCAGTTCAGGCCAAGTACTATAACATAACTTCATCAGCCGCAGTGCTTACTGACTGCGAATACCTGTCAATACCTCAGACGGCGCAGGATTCAGTCTGTTATGCGAATCCTTCGGCATGCTGAGCTGCAGACTCCTGGTCAAATGCGGACATGCGCCCTGGGCACTGCTATGTAATGCCTGAAACGTCTATCCTGCTGCGCTGACCTCCCTCTTCCTAAACAGCTTCAGATAGAGCATTCCTCCAATTATCTGAATCACTCCCCCGACAAAAAGCGGGGCAGGCAGCAGGTATTCTATCAGGTATCCGCTAAACCCGCTGCTGGCCATCGACGTGCTCATCGCCATTCCCTGTATGCTCGACGCCGTGCCATAATCCTCGTTATGTATTCCACGTATGTTTATTGCGTTTACCGAGGGACTTCCAAAGCCGCCGACGACCGACCTAAGCGCATATATCATTGTAACTATAAGGAGCAGCGGCAGGAACGTGAACATGTTGAAGAATGCAAAACCCACGAAGACGCCCATAACAATGAGCGAGGCCCCGCTGAGCATCCTCGCGCAACTTGCAATGTACACTATATTGCCCCTTCCAGAAAGCCTGCCAGCAAGATAGGACCCGATAGTGACTCCGATATACGAAGGTATGTAAATAAACCCAATCACGAATCCCAGCGATTCTGCCGGGATATGGAAAGCCAGTCCGAGCATGAGCGGCAGGAGGGGCATCGATATCCCTATCGCCGCCCCGTTCAGTATGTTCGTCGAAACCACCTTCAAGGTGTAGTCACGGCTGCTTGTCTTCATTATCGATGTTGTCTTCCCTGGCCGCTTGGACTCCTTGACGAACTGCACGCTTATGAAGGAAAGGAAGATGAGCAGCGCCGCGAACGCAAAGAGGGCGCGGTAAGCGGCCTCTATGCCTATGTATCCGGAAAGGTAGGATTGCCATGCCAGCATCAGCGCGCCGATTATGCTGGCAGCCGATGCAGTTCTTGCCAGTACGCTTATCCTCTTTACCCTCTCCCTGTCGTCAGGGTAATTTGAGGCTACAAGTGCAGTGGTGCCTGGCGTAAACGTACCTCGCAGCCCTCCAGCAACCCCACCTATCCCGCCTATCACTATCGCAACGATTATCAATACAACGCTACTGCTGAACCCCAGTATGGCTCCACCCAGTATGGGGAATATCTCTCCTATGATCAATGCCTTCTTGTATCCGTATCTGTCCCCAAGCATCCCAAGGGTGATGTTCACAGCCCCTGCAAACACCATGACAGCAACATAGATGAGCCCTATGTCAGGCAGGCTTATGTGCATCTGATTAAGGTAAAGGGGAGCTGCCAGCGTCATGTATATTATGGCCACGCTCCTCAGCGCCCTTGAATACACCAGGAAATTGAATCCTTTGCTGTCTTCGCTCAACAAACCACTTCATACGGGCCGGAGTCCCAGCAGGCCGCTTCGGATAAGCATCCGGGCATGACGGGATTTGAACCCGCAACTAACGGCTCCGCAAGCCGCTGTGCTATCCAGGTTACACCACATGCCCGCGACATACTTTATATAAGTTTCTATTTATAAAGACTATATCCCAATTTTTTACCGTGAGCATATGTCATCACCAAGAGGAAAAAACTGTTCATCATGCGGAAGGCTCAGTGTTGAATATGTCGAGTTCAAGTGCCCCGGATGCCTCGAAGAGAAGATAACAAGGTGCTATAGCTGCAGGGAGAAGCACACAAGGTACAAATGCCCCAAATGCGGAACCGGTGGTCCATGATGGGAAAGGTCGCGACAGTCTTCAAGGTGTATTCTGACGATGCAGATTCGGTAAAGGCAAGGATATTGAGCGAGATGAAGCCCCAGAGCATACAGCTGGAGGATATCGCCTTCGGGATAAAGATAATCAAGGTGATGTTCGTCCATGAAGACAAGGACGGCAGCACGGAATACGAAGACAGGCTGAAGAAGATAGAAGGCATAAGGGACGTCGAAGTGGACGAGGAAACCCTTATCTAATATATAACATTTCATTCCTAACCATTATCAGAAGCGCGGCTTTTCTGTGATTCTGTGATAAACTCAATAGAACTGAGGAACTGGAAGACCCACAAGTCCACCAAGCTAGATTTCTCGAAAGGCATAAACATACTCATAGGGCAGATGGGCGCCGGAAAAAGCTCGATCATGGACGCGATATCCTTTGCCCTCTTCGGAACCTTCCCTGCGCTCCAGCACAAGAGGGTAAATGTAGGCAAGCTCATACGCAATAAGCCCGAACAGCAGGCGGACGGATACGTAAAGCTGAACTTCGGGGTCGGAGAGGACACATATTCGATAAAAAGGGAGATTGCCCTAAGCGGAAAATCCACTGCGAAGATAGAGAAGAACGGTTCGTATCTGCAGTCGCAGCCTGAGAGGGTGACAGAGGAGGTAGAGCGCATACTCAAGGTGGATTATGACCTATTCTCAAAGGCAGTGTATTCAGAGCAGAACCAGATAAACTACTTCCTTGACCTGAGGTCGTCAGAGAGGAAGAAACAGATAGACGGCCTGCTCGGCCTCGACAAGTTTGCCGCGGCCCAGGACAACGCTACGACACTATCCAACAGGATAAAGGACATGATCTCCGACACTGCGCGCCTGGCCAAGGAGTTTGACCTTGAAAAGGCCAAGCACGAGCTCAGCCTGATGAAGTCCGAGCTCGACGGCCTGCGGAAGGAGAGGGACGAAGCAGACCTGAAGATAAGGCATCACACTGCCGCAAAGGCAAAGCTCGAGACCGATATGAACAGGCTCAAGGAGCGGAACAGCAGGAAGATATCGCTTGCAAAAGAGATGGAAGGGTTGAAGAGCAGGATAAGCCTACTCGAATCAGAGATAAACAGCATAAGCTCCAAGGGGCTCCAGTCAAGGGATAAGTCAGAAAACGCAAAGAGAGAGCTGCAGGTACGGATAGACAGGCTGAAGGAGGACGAACGGCGCAATGCAGAAGCCGAGAGAAAGCAGCAGGCAGAGATGGCGAGGCTTGATGCGGAGATAAATAATGCGAAGAGAGACAGCATAGAGAGCCAAAAGATAGCCAGTGAGCTGGAAGGCATGAGGAAGGCAGGCACGGAAAAGAAACTGTCAGACTGCAGCGAATCGCTGGAAAGGCTGAACACAGAGATTGCGCATTCAAAGTCAATGATATCAGACATAGCTGTGCAGGCCAAGGAACTCGAGAGGCACGTTAGCAAATGCCCGGTATGCGAGCGTGAGCTGGACGAAGCAACGGTCGTAAAGCTACTAAAGGCAAAGGACAAGGCAGTAAGCGAGCACACAGAGAGGCTCAAGGAGCTTGAGGGCATGCTGCTCAAAAGAAGGTCAGAATTCAAGGAACTCAGCTTGCTGTCCAACCGCGCAGCCGTGATGGAAGAGAAGCTAAAGGCGTATTCAGGGATAGGCGAGAGGCTAAGGTCGTCTGAGTCGGCGCTTGCAAAGGTCAAGGCAGAGTATGAAAAGGCAAAAAGCGCAGGCGACGCCATAAGAAAGGAGCTTAACTCTTCATCCGAAGAGATGCAAAAAATAAACATCGCGATAGAGGCGATGGAGAGGATGGAGAGGCATACTTTGGAAAAGGCCAAGCTGTCAAAGGACCTCTCGGAGAAGGCCGAAGAGCATGCAGCCATAGATGTGGACGAAGGCCTAATGGACAAGCTACAGGCAGAGATCGTGAATGCGAATTCAGAGATCAGCAGGTATTCCGCCAACCTGAGCTCAGCGAATAAATTCCTGAAGGACAAGGAAGCCCAGGCGAAGGAGAAGGAATCCGACATAGAGAAGATAAGCAGGCTTCAGGATGACCTGAAGAAGAAGAAGTCGCTCGTGGACAACATATCAAAGTTCAAGTCGGCTCTCGCCGAGACCCAGGCGGTTCTGAGGACCCAGCTGATAAATTCGATAAATGACATAATGCAGAACGTGTGGAGCGAACTGTATCCATACGGGGACTACAAAAGCATATCGCTTGACGTTGCCGACGACGATTACAGCCTCAAGGTCAAGACCCTAGTGAACAACGAATACGTCTGGGAGGACGTTGAGGCCATAGCAAGCGGAGGCGAAAAGACTACAGCATGCCTTGCAATGAGGATAGCCTTCTCATTAGTCCTCGTGCCGAATCTCAAGTGGCTAATACTGGACGAGCCGACGCACAACATAGACGACGAAGGACTTTCCAAGTTCGTCCAGATGTTCAGCGAGAGGATGCCTGGCATAATAGACCAGGTATTCATAATAACGCACGATGACATACTAAAGCAGGTAAGCAACGCTAGGATATACCAGCTGACAAGGAACAAGGAAGAGAATATGGCGACTGAGATATCGGAAGCATGACCCTATATCGAGTCGATACCGTAGCTCTGCCTCTCATCATCCGGACTTTTTCCTATCAGTGAAGATCCGCTTACCCCTGTGAATATCGCGATCACTTCTATGCTGTCTCCGGCGTTCTGGTCAAGCCTCGCGCCCCATATGACATTGGCATTTGGCGCGCTCCTTGATGTCAGCTTCTCCCCGATCTGGTTTGCCTCTCCAAGCGTCAAACCCGCTCCGCCGGTTATGTGCAGCAGGACTCCTGTCGCATTTGAATAATCGACATCAAGCAATTTGTTCTTGAGGGTGTCCTTTACGACATCCTCGACCCTGTTCGATCCGCTAGCTCTCCCAACGCTTATCATCGCAAGCCCGCCGACCGACATTATGGTCCTTACGTCCGCGAAGTCGAGGTTTATCAGGCTCGGCTGAGTTATCGCCTCTGTTATCCCCCTTACCGCCTTCACTGTTATCTCGTCTGCAAGCTCGAATGCCTTCTCCATTGGCAGATTCGGATAGAGATCGACAAGCTTCTGATTGTCTATGACAATGAGCGTATCAATCTCCTGCCTGAGCTTCTGTATGCCTCTCTTGGCAGTCTCCAGCCTCACCCTCTCGAGCGAGAACGGGATTGTAACTATCCCTATGACTATCGCGCCGTTCTCCTTCAGCACCCTTCCCACTACAGGCGCGGCTCCGGTTCCGGTTCCTCCTCCCATCCCACCAACCAGGAATGCCATATTGATGTCCTTGGTGAGCTTTGATATGTCGCCCCTTGACAGCTCGGCGGCCTTCGTGCCTATCTCAGGATATCCGCCTGCGCCTAGGCCGTGTGTGAGCGTACCGCCAAGCATTATCTTCATTATGTTCGGGTTCATCATGTTCAGCTGCTTCTGATCCGTATTGAATGCGAAAAGCCCGGCACCCTTCACGTCAACAGTACTAAGCCTCTGCACAGTATTGTTGCCTCCGCCGCCAACTCCAACAACCCCTATCCTGGGTTTGAATAGCTCAAAGTCGCTGCTTCCAGTTGAAAGATCCGGATTCGTATTGCCAAACACGTTAACACCAAATCTATCTATAACCATCAGAATAAATAGCTTTCCGATGTCAGCTGTTATCTACCAACTTTTATCTACCAATTTTTATCTACCAACTTTTATAGATTCATGGTGGGAAAACCCACCTCTTTCAAAGGCGGGATGAAAGCGAATGCAACAACAAAAATATATAAATGCCAAATACGTAATAACCGTGGTCGTCGTGAAAACAACATACAAATACAGGGCATATCCTTCAAAGGAACAGCAGGCCATCCTCGATCATCAGATGTATCTCTCAAAGGAAATTTACAATCTTCTTCTTGAGAAGTCAAAAGAATACTATAAAGATGCAAAGAAGACGCTTACGCAATACAGGATGGATGTTTGGCTGTCGCAGATAAAGAGAGAAAGGCCAGAATTTGATGAGCTACATTCGCAGGTCTTGCAGACGGTGCTGCTGTCGCTGAACGAGGAACTATACGTGGTGTTGCACGATGACAATCAAAACGACGCCACCGGAAGCCAACGACCTTCAGTCGTTGGAGGGTGTCACTAAGTTTTGAATCGAGTGATAAACCATGTACAATGCAAGGCTCTCCGAGCTTTTCGATGAGATTGCCGACATGCTCTCCCTGGACGAGAAGTCCGACAGGAGATTCGAGGTCCTGGCCTACAGGAAAGCAGCGATGACGATAGGAAGCATGCAGGAAGACATAGGTGAGATATACAAAAAGGAGGGCGTCGACGGACTGATGCGCCTGCCAGGCATAGGCAAGGGCATATCCGCGTCCATAAGGGAATACATAGAAACAGGTAGGATGCGGAAATACGACAGCCTGAAGGAAAAGTATCCGATAGACTTCAATGCGATCACAAGGGTTCCTGGCATAGGCGCAAAGCAGGCATTCAAGCTCTACAAGGCGCTTAAGATAAGGAATATAGAAGACCTTAAGAAAGCCATAGCAAAGCACAGGATAAGCAAGATAGCCGGATTCGGGGAGAAGAGCGAGAATGAGATAAGCAAGGGCATAATGCAGCTGGAATCCAGCAAAGGGAGGATGCCAATAGGCACTGCGCTTCCAGAAGCCGAGGCGTTGGTCAAGCGGCTGAATGAATCAGGGCTTGTAGAGAGGGCCGCGATAGGCGGCTCGACAAGGAGGATGAAGGAGACCGTAGGCGATCTTGACATACTGGTGACTTCAAGCCATGCTGACAGAGTGATTAAGTTCATCTCAAAGCTGGACGAGGTGCAGGACGTAACGCTGAGCGGGCCCACAAAGACCACAGTCTGGCTGAAGATCGGTATAAGCTGCGATATACGGGTGGTGAAGGACAAGAGCTTCGGTGCGGCCCTGCAATACTTCACAGGAAACAAGGACCACAATGTCAAGGTCCGTCAGATAGCGATAAAGAAGGGCTACAAGCTCAACGAATACGGGATGTTTGACAAGAAGGGCAGGAATGTATCAGGGCCCGAAGAGGAGAGTATATACTCGAAGCTCGGCATGGACATAATGGATCCTGAAATGAGGGAGGACCTCGGCGAGGTCGAATTGTCTATACGACACAAGCTACCGAGGATAGTGCAGATCAACGATATAAAAGGCGACTTGCACGTGCACACTGACCATAGCGACGGGTACAACAGCATAACAGAGATGGCAGAGTACGCAAAAAGCCTAGGAAGGCAGTATATAGGTATAACTGACCATACGAAAAGCGAGTACGTTGCGCACGGGATGAACGACGCACAGTTCAGGAAGCACTTCGATGACATAGACAGGGCAAACGAATTAGTCAAAGGTATAAGGATACTGAAGAGCGCTGAGATAGACATACTAAAGGACGGCAGCCTTGATCTGAAGGACAGCACTCTAGAGATGATGGATTACAGGCTTGCCAGCGTGCACACCAGCCTGGCCATGTCGAAGGTCGATATGACAAGGAGGGTGATAACCGCAATCGAGAGCGGATATGTGGACATTCTGGCGCATCCTACTGACAGGATAATAAATACTAGGAATCCGATAGACATGGATCTAGATAAGGTCTTCCAGTCTGCGCATGACAACAATGTTGTGCTGGAGGTGGATGGCCACCCTGACAGAATGGACCTCAACGATGAGAACATAAGGAAGGCGAAGGAATACAATGCGAAGTTTTCCATATCCACAGATTCGCACAGGACTACTCACCTCAACATGATGAGATACGGCGTAAGCACAGCGAAGCGTGCATGGGTGACTCCTGAAATTGTGATAAACGCTATGGATGTAGGCAGGATGCTCAAGGAGCTCTCCGGCTGAACAGAAAACTGCAGTAAATGCTTAAATACAATCCTTTTCATCCCCCTAAATATGGAGAAGGAAAGAGGCCCTTTGCCAGAAAGCCTCAAGCCAGGCAATGCAGACGTGCAGCAGAAACTAGACCTTAAGAGCGGGCTCAGGCCGCCAGGCGGAGCGGAAAATGCCTCCGGCAAACAGGCCGAAAGCGACAAGGTACTGCTCGCAAAACTCAGGGAATTCTACAGGCAGCTGCATTCACCATTTATTGCAAAGGAGGAGGAAGCTAGAGTGTTCACTCTGGCCCTGATGTGCATCGAGCACGAGGGGACGTTCGGGAAGCACGGAACTTCCAAGTCAGCTCTTGCCAGACGCGCGCTAAGCCTTATAGAAGCAAAAAAGTTCGAGACGCAGCTCAGCGAAAATTCTACAAAAGAAGAGATAGTAGGGGTGTATAATCCTGACAAGCTCCGGAATGAGGGTATACTAGAATACAATACAGAAGGCATGCTTCCAGAGGCCGAAGTCGCATTCATCGATGAAGCCTACATGGGAACCGCAGGACTAAGGGTAGCGTTCCATTCAATCAAGAACGAAAGGCGCTTTCATAACGGGGGCAAAATCATGAAATGCCCGCTCATGACTGTATTTGAAACCTCGGAGTTTGTCCCATACGGCGAAGAGGACCAAGCCACTTACGATAGGGACCTCTTCAGGTACTTCACAAACCCGACACCCAGTGACAGGACGTCCGATCTAATGCACTCTGGAAGGGACATCGAATACAAGGGATTAGTCGAGGCAAGCGCGACAGTCATATCAACATCAGACATCCGCGCTATATACAAAAGGCTATACGACATTGACACATCAGTAGTGGAGCCAGAGCTTATATCATTAATAAATGAGGTTAGCGACAAGATAAAAGGCATGTACATATCCGACAGGAGAAAGAGCAAGGTGCTCAAGACCATAGCTGCAAACGCGTTTTTGGAGGGCAGGAAGACTGCGGCCATCGAAGACCTCATTGTTTTGAAATACGTACTGCCAAGGGACGAGGACGAAGCAAAGCAGGTGGCAGCCATTCTCGAAAACCTGATATCCCCGGCAAACCACATAAGTAGGCTCGATGCAGCCACTTTCAGCATAAATGCCGCAATAGCGGCGCTGGACAAGAGCCCTGAAATGCAGATAGACTATGCCGATGCCACTGCAGCAGTCTCGAATGCCAGGAAGTACGCAAAGATGCTGCTTAAGGAATACGCTGACAAATCGCTTAGAAAATCCGCCAGGGCGCTTCTCAAGTCGGCAAGGATATACGCAGAGAAGATAAGCAGGTTTGCCCTAGAAGCAGGCCAGGACGAAAATGCGGCCCAGGACACCTTCCCGGAGACTGATCAGTAGGTGTCCATCAAATGCCTTCTCCCAATATGAAGCCAAAAAGAAAGCTGTCGGATAAAGGCATTGAAAACGCAATAAAAGACATCAACCCGAATGACAGCCTGAACCTCTACAAGGCGCTCGAGATATCATATCTCCTCAGGGGGCTCACTGGAAAAGAGATATCAAACATACTTATAACTGATGTCTTCAGCATGCTCTTCCTTCCTGCCCCGATGCTAAAGGAGAAATACAACAACATAAATTCCGATTACTTCAAGGCAATATCCAACATATACTCCCAGGTCTTATCAAATCCCATAAGGCAGAGCACGGTGTCAGATATCGACGCAAGCACCGTCATGACTGTGAGTATAATAGAGAATCTTGTAAAGAACCTGGAAAAGATAAAGAACGGAAACTCGATACACGCCCAGCAAGGGGACGGATTCCAGCAGGGTTTCTTTGGGTCGGACAGCGGACAGGGCACCCAGCAGTTCAATGAAAAGGACAGGCTCGATGCTGCCACACTGCTTCAGAAAATATTGAAAGGCGGGGATTTCAAGGAGCTCCTGGAAAAAATAAACATGTCTTCATACGATCTCAAGTCAAATACGATGGAGAACGCGGAAAGGGATGCTGTTGACAAAGCGAAAGACAATGGAAAAAGCCTTGAGGAAATGCAGGATGCCGCCAAACAGGCCGGCAATTCCTCAGGCGCCGTAAATTTTTCGGCAAAAGACCCGCTTGCCGAGCAGCTCTCAAAAAAATCTGATATACGCGCCCTGCTCAGGGTGCTTAATGGAACTAAAAAACAATCCTCGGAATCGCACGACAGGTCCAGGTCAGATTCGGGAGGGCGCAGCGGCTATGATACCGGGGACGATCTCATTCATCTTGCTGCCTATGCATACCTCCTTCCGGACGAATTGTTCTTTGCGCTCTTCGCAAAAAAGGAGCTGCCGATATACAAAATGGAAAGGCAGCAAAGCGACAAGACCAGGTACGTGCTTTTCGACAAGTCCGAAAGCATGAAGGGCATGAGCATGACATTTGCAAAGGCCCTTGCAATATCGATATACCTCTCATCCCAGAAGGACAAAAGCGATTTCTTCCTGCGTTTCTTCGACAACGAGGTATACGACAGGTACGAGGTGCTTAAGGGCGCAAGGCGGGATGCAAAAGAGGCAATGCAGTACCGCATCGCAAACATAGCGCCAAGCGGCTCAACCGAGATACAGGGCGCAATACTGGCAGCCTGCATGGACATCAAGGAGGACA
>JAJZKW010000012.1:0-17879 GCA_021803945.1 Microcaldota archaeon | reverse complement strand
GTGCTTAAGGGCGCAAGGCGGGATGCAAAAGAGGCAATGCAGTACCGCATCGCAAACATAGCGCCAAGCGGCTCAACCGAGATACAGGGCGCAATACTGGCAGCCTGCATGGACATCAAGGAGGACAGCAAGAGCAAGAACAACCAGATAATACTTATAACTGACGGCGAATCAAGGATCGATGCGAAGGAGGTCCTAAGCGGCCTTGAGGATGCAAACGCGCAGCTCATAACAATTTACATAAATTCGAATATCAATGCTGGTGCTGTGGCAAAGCTGGCCGAGATATCAGATGATCTGTTTGTCGCTACCGTGTCCTGGAATGGCACCTCCCTGAAGCTGGTGAATGTAAAGGATAAAGGAAGGGAGAATTAATACCATCCACGTAGCTTCATGGCCTTCGCGACCCTGTCAACCGCTATTATGTACGCTGAAGTCCTGTAACTTATGCTCTTCTTTGCATCTGCGTATCTCTTCTTCATATCGACAACGTCCTTGAACGACCTTACCATTATACCCTCCAGCTTTTTGTACACGTCGTCTTCGGTCCAGTACCAATTCTGCGTATTCTGCACCCATTCGAAGTAGGACACTATGACTCCGCCCGAGTTCACCAAGAAGTCCGGGTAGTCTGGTATCTTCCTCTCGAACAGTATCCTATCCGCTCCCGGAGTGACCGGGCCGTTTGCAAGCTCCAGCACCATCTTCGCCTTTATCCTGTCTGCATTCCCTTCAGTTATCTGGTTCTCAAGCGCCGCAGGTATGAGCACGTCAACATCAAGCTCGAGCAGCTCCTCATTGGAGATCTTTGTCACTCCCTTCACACCGCTGAGCTCGCCGCTCTGCTTCTTCGCATCGAGGAGTTTATTGTAATCCAGCCCGGAGTCCGAATAGACGCCTCCTGAAGAGTCGCTTATCGCCACTACCTTTGCCCCGAGTTTCTTTGCAAGCTCGAATGCGAATCCCCCTGCGTTTCCGAATCCCTGTATCGCTATCTTTGCGGTCTTCAGGTCTATCTTTTGCAGCTTCGCAGCCTCCCTGAGTATGTACATGCCGCCAAGGGCCGTAGAATCGAATCTGCCTTCCGAACCCCACACTTCGACAGGCTTCCCTGTTATGACTCCAAATTCATCATGTCCAGCTATCTTGCTGTACTCATCCATCATCCATGCCATTATCTGCGGGTTCGTGTACACGTCCGGAGCCATCACGTCGACCTTCGGGCCTACGAAGCCGTGCAATCCGCGTATGTACGCCCTCGAGAGGTTTTCCAGCTCGTACTCATTCATCTTCTTCGTGTCGCATATGACTCCTCCTTTGCCTCCACCGAAAGGGATGTTGGCAAGCGAGCATTTCCATGTCATCCACGCCGCAAGCGCCTTTACCGTGTTTATATCCTCTTTTGGATGGAACCTTATTCCTCCTTTTGCAGGACCTCTGGCAGTGTTGTAGTGCACCCTGAAGCCTTCGAACACCTCCGTGCTTCCGTCCCGCATCTTCACTGGCAAGTTCATTGAAAGCGTCTGCATAGGCTCTCTCAGGATCGCATGCGCAGGTTCGTCGAGGTTCATTATCTCAGCGGCGATGTCAAGCTGCTCCTGCGCTATATTAAACGGGTTAAGGTTTTCGCTCACAAATCCACCAGGTTATCAACATGAATCTTATTGCAAAGTTCGTTCACAATGCTGTCTATTGTCTTTGGGCTGCCTTTCATGGCCTTTTCCATCACTTTGCCGTCGACAAATCCCATTGTGAATACTGATTCCTTTGCCTTTTTCAATGATTCTGAATACTTGCCGTTCAGGTACTTGCTCACAGCCACTTGGGCTATGCCCAGCTTCTGCGCAATCTCCTTCTGGCTGAGGTTGTATCTGGCGCTAAACTGCTCTGCCATGTTTATGCGTATTGCAGGAAGCACTAGCTTTGTTATATTGTTGCATTCCATATCCATAAAATCACTTGGAATCCGCCTTCTTCGCCTTTGGCTTCTCGAGGTCAACTATGCCCAGCGCATCTTTAAGCCAACCTGCCACGCCATCCCTCTCCCTAGGCTGCGGCTCTCCTATATCCTCTTTGTCCAGCTGCACAGGATTCGGCCTAGGCTGCCTCTTCTGCATCACTGCCTGCTGTTTTGCCGCATCCTTCTGCACTTCGTTTACCTGGATCCGGTTCTGGTTAGCCGGTATCTTTATCTTTGCCATTATGCCTTTTCCATTCCTATACGCAGTTATCATGTCCCTTATGTTACTAGAGTCTTCAGGCTTTACTATCAGGACATTAACTCCGCTTTCCCTTGCATCCATGGCATCCTCTGCATCGCTGCATACCGAAGCCGTAAGCCCTTCATACTTGTTCAGGGCCACGTTCGCCCCTATGGGGTTGTCAACAATGGATATTATGAGATCGTACCGGCCCTGCGAAGAGAGGGCACTTGCCTGCTTCGCTATAGACTTAACATCAGCGCTGACTTCCTTAGAGACTATCGTTACATTGTTCATTTCCAGCGAATTTATCAGCTCATCGCCTGCCGATTCAACATTGCTTATTAGGAGTATCCTGATTCTAACACCTGATATACATTTACAATATAAGCACTATCATATTTAAATATCTACAGATATCATAGTGCATCATAAGATATAGGTGTTGATTTGAGAGGTAGGGAGACTCTGTTAAGGTGCGACAATTGCGGCAGGAATGTGCCTAGGAACAAGGCCGTCATGGATGAAAGGGTAATGCGATACGGTACGGATCCCAACAACAGGGACATATTGCTTACCACAAGGAGAAAAGTCTACTACTGCATAAGCTGCGCGAAGCATAAAGGCATATTCATCAAGAAGGCCGAACAGGCAGCGAGGCAGGCGGAAAGGTTTAATAGTTCATATTGAATGGGTGCGATGTTGACAGAGAGCGGTTCTGATCTGCTTATATTCAAGCGGAGAAATCTGCGCAGCCCTGACATACAGGCAAAACCAAAAGTCCAGGAGCAGAGGCCTGAACCTGCCAAAAAGCCACAGGCCCAGCAGGCAAAGCCGCAACCTAAAACCGTGCAGGCCAAGCCAGAACTGCAGGCCAAACCGGAATACAAGCCAGAGCCGCGGCTACAGGCGCAGCCTGTCAACGCCGTAGCCTCGCGGAAGCAGGAAGTTCCTCAGGTCAGCCAGGATATCGAAGACCTATTCTGCATAAACCATCCCTGGAGGCATGCTTACGGCAGGTGCTCAAAAGACTACTTGCCATACTGCTATGTCGAGCTCATGGATTACAAAGGGAAACTGTACTGCCTTAATGACATAGACTCCGCAATGGCAGTCAACGGCGAGGAGATGAAGGCAAACAACGTCAACCGCTTTTCAATACTTGCCTCTGTGCTACTGATTGCGAATTCAGCACTGCTTGCATACTTCATATACGACCAAGCCCAATTCCTGGTTTCGCATGCAATAAAACAGGGCATTTCGAATTTCTTGCTGCAGTTGAACATGCTTTACGTCTTCCCAATCGCAAATATACTGATAATCTTCCTGGGAGTCATCGCTGCGATTACAGTGCTCAGGAAATCTGCGTACATGTTCGGGTTCACGTTCGCGTTCTCGTTCGCATCGCTGCTGATCATGACATACGAATACCTCAGCACTAGCGCAAGTTACATGATAGTCTCAGGAGTGATCATACTCGCCGCAATCGCAGCCACGGTCTACAGCAGGATAAGCTCATTGGAGACGACCCAAACCCAGTCCATCCAGGTACCTGAAATGAATTGGCCGAAGCCCGAGGTATTCTGAAAGGATAAGGATCAAGCCCTGCGGATATATGCCTGATCAACATTACGCGCTCAAAACAAGCTCTATTGTTCCTGCGAACGACATTATGGCGCTCTTAATATACTCATGGTCCTCTTTTTGATGGTCTGAGCTGATAGACAATGTCCCGCCCGTTTTGTCATAGGAGATCCTGAATGTGACTTCCGGGAATTCATTGTCCGTTATGGACGCATGGCCATAAGGGGCCATCGCCTCGCGAAGGACTTCTTCAAATTCAGTCCCTGAGAATCTTGAGGCCAACCTTTCCATCCCCTCTTCATCCACCCCGATCCTATAGGTGTATTCGCACCGGAAATAGTCCAGTCTTTCCTCGTCGCGTCCTCTGCTCGGCGCAGCTTCCCTGAGGGATGTATTCGACACCTGCCTTCCCTCTGTCATTACTGATTTCAGGTGCTCAATTGCTATGTTGAACGTGTTCGGGCTGTCAGACCTCAGCGCAATCTCAAGCGCATGCCTCAGCCTTCCTTCCCTCTCTCCCGCGTCTTTTAACCGCGCGACATATACGTGCTTGATGGCAGCATGGGCAAAGAGCTCTCTGGCCTTCTCAGGTTTCCCTTGCTCCACCATACGCTCAGCGAGCCGGTCCGTAGCATAAGCAAAATTCTCCATCAGTTTCAGTCTGTTTATGACGTTTGCTGGCATCAAATCAATATGAATTCCAAAAACGCTTATATACCTTACCTGCAGTTTTCCTACATCTCATCGACTGTGCGTATGCCAAGCAGGGCGAGCATATTGGACAATGTTATCATATACGCATGTATGAGGCCCATCCTGAACTCCTTGGCATCGCTGTTCAGGACCTGCATGCTCTCATAGAATCTATTGAAAGTTGTGGTAAGCCTTATTATGTAATCCGCTATCACTCCAGGGCTGTATTCATATGCAGCCTCTTCAACCGCCTCGCCGGCCGACCCTATGGCCTTCACGAGCTCGAAGTCGTCCCCACGGCTCACCTTCTCATACGCTCCGCTGCCAACGCTACTGCCAACGTATCCTCCCTTCCTGAGCACCTTCCCGGCTCTTGTATGGCTGTACAGGCAGTAAGGCCCGCTGTTGCCTTCAAAACTCAGCGCACTGTCCCATGAGAATACCATCGGCTTCTTAGGAGACATCCTCAGGAACTCGAACCTTATTGCCGCTATGCCTATCGCTTCGGATACACTGCCAGCCTTGCTTCCATCCGAGAGCTTGCCGCTCCTCTCTGTCGCGTCAAGGGCTTTGGAGACAGCCTCCTCAAGCAGGACATCGGCAGTATAATCCCTGTCCTTCCCCATCCACGTCCCTTTCCTTGTGCTCAGCGTTATCCCCTCGAGGTTCACCATGCCATATGACAGGTGGACAAGGCTATCTGCTATGTCCTCCCTGCCGATAAGGCTGAAGAGCACCTTTATTATGCGCTGCTCGTAGCTCTGCTGCACTGCGATCACATTCACGGCCTTCTTGACGTTCCCGAATCCCATCGGCTTCCCGTCAGGGGCAGTTGTGAACAGCGCCCTGCCATTCGGCTGGCCCATGAATTCCCTGTAATAAAACTCCGAATCCAGAAGCCCGAACTTCCATAGGTGAAAGGCAAAGTCCTTTGCTATGTATGTTGCCGCGCCATTGCTCCTTATAATCACTTTGGAGTCCTCCCTGCTCCCTTCAAGCTCCTTTGCGAACTTAGCTATCTTCTCAAGCTTGACGACCACGCAGCCAGCGTACTTCCCCTCAGACGGCCTTTCGAATACTCCTTTTTTGAAGCCGATCTCAAGGGCTTTTTCAAGCAGCCTTGCCCTGACTATGTCGCTTTCCCATATGAGCACATCGTGGTATATGCCGTACCTGAACAGCGTCTCTCTCTGGGCTTTTATGCACCTCTCGGCTATCTCCCTAAGCTCCTTTGACTCCTCGGTATCCGTATTCTCTATCGTCCTCAGGATCGAATGCACCTGGCCCTTTATCTCCTCCCCTCCGGCCTCAAGCCTCTTATTCACAATCACATACTGCTCGCCAAGCCACTGGTCGAATTTCTTGTCCGGCTTGTCGCTAAGATTCTTCCATCCCCAAAGGGTCTCTGCCATCTGCAGCCCGAGGTTGTCTATGTAATCTTCGCGCTCCACTTCATACGAACAGAAGCCCAGTATATTGGATATGCTGTCTCCTATCAGCGCATTCCTCAGGTGGCTCACAACGCACGGCTTGTTGGGGTTAATGCTGGGATATTCGACTATGACCTTCTCCCCCCTTCCGATATCGCTGCTTCCGTACCTTTCCTTGAGCGAATTAACTGCTTCGAAAACCATTTTTGAATATTCTACTTCATTAAACGACGCATTTATATAGCCATTAGCCTCATTTATGTCCTTTATGATCCCGGATTTTGGAATCCCGGCAACTATTGCAGCTGAAACCTCTTTTGGGCTCCTCTTCGCGATTTTTGATAGCCTTATTGCTATTGAACTGCTTATGTCTCCGAATTCCCTCTTCGGCGTAGATATAGAATTCAGTATCTGCTGCTTGTCTATTCCAGAATTCGGATAAGCTTTTGATAAGGCAAACTCTATCGCAGTTGCGAACCGGAGTTTGATCTCTTCGCTAGGAGACGTCATCAGAACCACCGTTCAAGGCCCCCATCGCCTTGGACAATTTTGTCTTGTATCTGGGATGCGTGTATATCCTTGCATCATACAGCTTCTTCTTCCCTATCATCTGCATGATCAATCCGTTGCTCTTGAGTATGTTGCTTACTCCTCCACTGTCGCGTATGTATATTGGGGATTTATCATCAATGATGCCGAGTGGTCTCAGATAGGCTGGGAAGATCCACTCCCATTCCCCTATTCCTGTCCTTTCAGCGAAGTCGCGGGTCTTTGAGTCGTTGTAAACCATCTCCTTTATCATCCTGTTCTCCTCGGAGATGTCCTTGCCATCCTCCGGTAGCGGATTTATGTAGGCCACTGATATAGGTTTCCTCAGCAGGAACATGCGTATAAGCTCTTTTAGGAATTCGTTCTTGCCATCTACAGCATATTTATGCATTGCAGAATACAGCATGCGGTCATCGTAGGCGAATATACTCATTTCATCCTTGGACTTTATCAAATCGTTGGGATGCTCCAAAGCGCCCTCATTCACAAGACTCTCGAATATCCGCTCTATCATCAACTCAAAGGCCGTGCTTGTCTTGTGGTGGTAGACTGACCTGAACATATGGTACCTGCCGAGCAGGAAACTCTCAACCGCAGCCTCGTCCTTGTTGAATATTATCTTCCCTTTTTCAAATGAGGCTATCCTTATAAGTCTCTGTACCCCAACATTACCGTATCCAACTCCTGTATGGTATGAGTCTCTTAGAAGGTAATCCGATTTGTCCGCATCGAATGCCGAGGAGATGAGCATCCCAAGCTCGCCGCCTTCCCTGCCTGATATTATGTCTGTTATCTCAGGTATATTATAGCTAGAAAGCGTCTCATTAAAAAAATTCCTTATTATATCAGTTCCGAACTCCTCGTGGCTTCTCCCTCCCATTTTTTTTATTATTACGTGCTCGGTTATGTGCGAGAGTGGATAATGCCCTATGTCATGGAGCAGCGCGACAAGCCTCATCTTCTGCGCGGTTTCATTGTCATCGGCAAGTATCTTTCCATTGACTTTCACATGAGAAAGGAACTGCTCCATCATGAACATGGTTCCTAGGCTGTGTTCAAACCTGCTGTTAGTGGCTCCAGGGTACACCAAATTTACTGTGCCGAGCATGATTATGCCCCTCAATCTCTGGAAAAGCGGGCTGTTCACCACCTTTAGCTCTATATCTGTCAAGCCTATGTAGCCGTGGACGCTGTCATATATCTGCTTCTTTATCTCAAGAGCCATAGCATCACTGAATATTCTTGTCAAACTCTTTTATAGCTAATGGTATTGCATCAACAACATCGGTAGCTATTATGTGATTTCCCATCTTAGCTGCAAGCCTGTCACCTATGTTTGAATGAAGATATACTCCTGCGCACGCAGCTGTAAAGGCATCTGCTCCTGTGGCGGCGTAGCCACATATTATCCCAGAAAGCACATCTCCGGTCCCCATTGTGGCAAGAGCAGAAGTCCTTGCAATATTTACCTTGATTCTTTTGCCATCAGTCACTACCGAATAATGACCTTTGAGCACCAAGGTTATTCCCAGCTTACTTGCCCATACAACGGCGGTCTTTACTCTTGCGTCAAGGTTCTTTTCATGGGGTCTGATTCCAGTAAGCCTGAAGAACTCCCCGTCATGCGGAGTCGCAATTATGTACCTGCTTGTCTCATGCCGCCTGGCCAGCCTTCCAAGGCACTGTATCGCGTCCGCATCTACGACTATTGGCTTGCCATGACTCGCGGCGTGCCGCACTATCCTTCCGGCTGCTGCCATCGCCCTGCGCGCTTTTCCTATACCCATGCCTATGGCAATTGCATCCGACCGTTCAACTGCTCCGAGTATCTCCCTGTTGCATGCTATCTCGTCTTTTCCCAATGCCTCAACTATCGTATTCGGGGACACGGCCCTTACCGGGTTCAGTATGGCCTTAGGGACGTACAGCTTCGCATACCCTGCTCCGACCCTGAGCGAAGCCAGGACATTGCAAGTGGCAAGCATCGCAAGTGCCGGAGCACCGTGGTAGCCAATGCTGCCTGCTATTATGAGCGCGCTGCCTCTCTCCCGTTTGTCAGAGAAGACGCTCTTGGGTTCGGATGCAGCCTCCAGATCCTCCCGTCCAAGCAGCCCATACCCAATCTCCATAGAAAACACAGGTCAAAACCCTTTTATAATTGTCTAGGCAAATATATAATTGTAAAGCCTAACCGATAGCGGTGTTTTCATAGTAAAGATATACAAATCAAAGAACGGCAAACTTGTCTTATACCTCCCTCCAGATGTTATAGGCGGGATGAAGCTCAAGGAAGGCGAAGAGGTGGATTTCTTCAAGATAGACGGCAAATCTTTTGTTTTTGCGAAGAAATCAGACATAACCGATATGATACTTGGGGCACCGAAGCGCCAGGAGGCTCCTGTCACGCTGAGATACGAGGAGGCAAGCAAACAGTACGGGCCCTCTGCCGAAGAGCTTAACGTGCTGAAGAAGATAGATACAATAAGGTACGAGAACAGGACCCAGGAGAACACGCTGAAGATACTTGATGACTCGGAAAGGAAGGTGCTGCAGAGGCTCATAGCAAAAAGGTACGTGTCGCAGTTCAAGGGCAAGTCAGGAAAGGAGCTTTATAGCATACCGAAGAGCATATACGACAGTTTCCTGATGAGGAAGAAACCTCAGCCTAAACAGGGTCCGTATGACGTAACGCTGCATGTTACCCAGGCAGAGCGCCAAGATGAAAACATAGTGGAGCTGGAAAAGAACGGATTCATCGTGCTGCAGACCGAAGCCGAGGCAAGCAAGGTCTCGCTTCTCCTTGAACAGAGCATAAGGCAGGGACAGGTGCTAGGCACGAGGTCGTTCAACAAGAACAGGGAATTCTACATACTCCTTCGCAGCTACTTCGACAGATACGCGCAGAGCATCCTCAAAAAGCTGAGGGAAAGGAATTCAAGGGTGTCAGACCTGGCAAAGGAGCTGGGCATAAACGAAGACGGGGCCAGGGCCATATTATACATCCTCGCAGAGAACGGGGACGTGATGGAGAAAAAGAAGGAGATCTTTGCGATTGCCTGAAAGCTAGAGCAATGACGCATGATCAAACAACAGCACTATCACAACGAATATGGATACTGCCACAAGCAGTACCTTCGCATTTATCTGCGGGCCCCTTTCAGGCGCATCGTAGAAGCTGAGGACTCCTGCCTGTTGCTGTGGCGTATTCAGTCCCATATAACCGCTTAATCATCAACTCAAAACCTTAAAAACTTTCCCGTGCAGCAGGCTGCCCCAAGCATATAATTATTTAAGCCTTGAATGGCATACTGCCTGCATGAAAGGCTCCATTTACGATGAAACGTACGATGAAGAGGATGACGGCCTCCCAAAAAGGAAGCAGGCTAAGAAAAGCCACGTAAACGTATACGAGCCGATGTTCGCATGGATTATGCTGCTTCTCCTTGCTGTCGCGCTCAAAATCATAGTTGATAATACAACGGCAATACCTGCAGGCACTCTCCTCTATTCAGTCTCGGCCAAATATTCGGCTTTCATGCTGAATTTCCCCGGGACAGTGATATTGCCTCTTCTGGTAGGCGTGATAATAGGCGAAGAGGTAGGCGTCCGCTCATCCAGCATGAAGAACGCTGTGCGAAGCGGACTGCTCAACGGGATCTACGCCTCTGTGATCTACATCATCGTCACAATAGTCCTTTTCCTTATAGTAAACTACTTCACGCCGCAGTTCACTTCGGCTTACAGCATAATACTAAGCAATATAGCAATACCGATAGCTGCGCTCCTGATAGCGCTTGAGGTTTTTGCCATCCTCTCATACTCAAGGAAGGTAGACCAATGATCATTTGATGCCGCTGACTATCTTTATTACATCCCTGTGCTTCAGGACATATTCCTTCTGGAGCCTCATCTTCGTGCGCGCATCAACCGCATATTTCATTCCTGCCGCCAGGTCTGTGTGTATCCTGGCTGCAAGGTCATGCGCCGTAGCGCCCTGCTTCATGAGTATGGCGTCATGCAGCACGTTTCCGAAGTGGTCTGTATAGTGCGTTTCGTCCTCCACTGGATATACCACTATGTTGCTCAAGGAGGCAAAGACGGCCTCGTTAAGTAGCTCCTGCACCCCTGTCCCCCCGTGCCTCTCTATGTATCCATGCATATATCCGAGCGCATTCTCCTGCTCGGGATTGGCCTCTTTCAGCGTCACGAAGCTCTTCGCCCCGCTTATGTAATCTATCAGCCCCTTGTCTGATGCCTTTGACAGGCCAAGTTCAATGGCTGCAGAGCACTCCACGACCCTGATCCCTTCCAGTTTTGACTTTAGGGATTCTATTGCAACCTCGTTGGCCTGGTCAGCCTTATTTGCCGCAACTATCATCGGTTTGTTCTCCCTGAGCAGCTGGAACGCGAATTTCCTTGTCATGTCCCTGTCCCAGTTTATATTGGATGTAGACAGGTAGCTCCTATCTGCGGCCTGCTTTATCTGTTCCGTGCTGGCCCTGAATCCTGCGAGCAGCTCCTGCAGCGCAACCTCCCCGTCTGCCCGTTTTTCAAGGCGGGACATATGCTTGGATATTATGTCGGAGAGCCATTCTGTCAGCTCCGCGGTTATCATACCGACTTCTACGGAGGGGTCTGCGCCTTCTGCTTTGCCGCCGTTTATGTCCGTCTTGCCGCTTGCATCAACCACCTGTACGAGTACGTCGGCATTTACTATGTCATTCAGGAATTGGTTTCCCATCCCTTTGCCAAGATGCGCCCCTGGCACAAGCCCTGCAACATCTATTACATTTACAGGTATCCTCCTCGTTCCGCCAAGGCAGGAAGAGTTCCTGGGCATGCACTTCACCCCGAGTCCCACTTCTGCGCATTCTGTCGTGGCATATGCCACTCCAATGTTCGGCTTTATTGTTGTGAATGCGTAATCGGCTATTGGAACCTCGACCTCAGTCATGGCAGAGAACAGCGTGCTTTTGCCCTTGTTTGGCGCTCCTACGATGGCTATCAGCACTGAATCACTGATTGTAAATGGATAGCGAGCTTTAATAGTATTTCTGAGTAAATAACTCTTGCTACGCGGGGGTGGCAGAGCTTGGCCAAATGCGACAGGTTCAGGGCCTGTTTCCTTTGTGGATACGAGAGTTCAAATCTCTCCTCCCGCAAACCAGCCCGGCCCCATAGAAAGGGTTAAAATGTTTTATTATAATATCAAATAGTGATATTCATGCCCTCAAAGCGAAAAAACGAGACAGTAGTTGTAGTTGATCCCAGGCTATACATGGAAAGGATGCTGAAATACAGGGAGAGGCACCAGGGCTGGCACATCTTCAAGACGCTTTACTGGAGTATATATCTCATTGTGATTGGGTTCCTGCTTCTGTACTATACTGGAATAGGATTTACGGTACCGCTGTTCTTCGGCTCGGCATTGATATTATTTGCAGTAATGCTTATACTTTATGGGCTCACAGAAGCACTTCACCACAAACTGATGCAGAAGTACGGCTGAAGCAAAGGACCGACTGATGTTCATGCCATTCTCTATCCCGAATATATATACTAACAAGAACCTCAAGTTCTTCGTAGCCATACCCATAGTCCTAATGGTGATAGGCATATACCTGTCCCAGTTCATAGTGCTCGACTCCTCTCTTAGCGGCGGGGTGAGCATAACACTTCAGACCTCCACAAACATGTCGGCAAGGCAGATATCATCAGCATTATCTGGCAGGCTGAAGATACCAAGCCCGACTGTCCAGACAAGCTCGGGACAGGTGCAGATTACAATAGCCGCAAACAAGAGCCTTGCTGCAGCCGAGGATTACCTGCTTCTCATCTATCGCTACCATTCTAACTATACTGGAGCAGTGGTCAATGCTACGAATTACAGGATAGCCCTGACAAGGAATCCCAACAACCAGACGCTCCTGGTCCTGCTCAACCAGACCGAGGGCATCCAGAACAGTTCGATATCCAGGATAAAGCGATACTACCTGCTCGAGCTTCAGACGCTCAGGCCGTTCCTGGGAAACCCGCAGACAGCAAACCTCTCCAATGCAGACGCCATGCTTGCATCAGCGCAGGGCTACTACACAAATGCCAGCAATGTATACAAGAACAACACGGTATCAGGGGTTGCAAGCGTCATCCCGTTCACCTCTTATTCATACCAGGAGATAACAGTACAGCAGAGCGCCTTCTTCCTGCAGCAACTCCGGACAATAATAATAACCGCTTTCATACTGATCTCCATAGTCGTGTTCTTCATATTCAGGTCCGTGGTCCCGTCCTTCGCCGTGGTTTTCGGGGCTGCTAATGACATAATAGTCGCACTAGGAGCAATGGCGCTCTTCCAGATACCGCTCGGAGTGGCGAGCATAGGGGGTCTGCTCATGCTCCTGGGCTATTCAATAGACACTGATGTGCTAACCGCAATAAGGATAATGAAGAGGCACGAAGGCACGCCAGAAGAGCGCGCATATTCGTCAATGAAGACTGGGCTTACAATGACCGCCACTGCAATAGTGGCATTCGGCGTGCTGTTTGCAGTGTCGTACATAGAATACGTGCCGACATTCTATGAGATATCCGGCGTCGTCCTTTTCGGACTCATCGGCGACCTGGCTACCACGTGGCTAGGCAATGCGTCGATGATACTGCTATATGTAAAGAGGAAGAGGGGAGCATGACATGGCGTTCATAGATTATATAAAAGACAGGAGAATACTCGCGCTGATAGTTCTTGTTGCCGCGCTGGCATTGCTTGATTATGTCTACGGCATACATCTCGGCATAGAGTTTGCCGGAGGCACACAGATACCGATAACCTTAACGCAGAGCGCAAACCTGAACCAGACGAGCCAGGTCATAGCGATACTGCAGCAGAGGCTCTCCACCTTCGGCCTCAAGGAGGTCAGCATAGAGGGCATAGGCAATTCACAGATCATCATAGACACCCCAAGCGTAGCGCAGAGCGACATCCAGCAGACCATAGCAATAATACAGAGCCAAGGCCAGTTCCAGGGCATTGTCAACGGAAGGGTGGCGATAGATGGATCATCGATACTGAGCGGAAGCGTTGGCGCAAGCCAGCCGCTGGTATCTGGAAACAATGTGTCATGGTCAGTCAACTTCTACATAACCCAGCCTGCAGCAGTGCAGTTCTCGAAGATAGTGTTCGGCCAGGCCAACAAACCCATATACATGTTCCTTGACAGGCCGGCAAGGGCAATAGTCCTTGTCAATGCCTCGCTGATAGCCGGAAGCGCAGGCGCAACACAGCAGGAGGAGCTGGCCAGCATGCAGGAGGCCCTTGCGCTGGGCAATCAGACAATACCCATCGAGGTGCTGAATGCCAGGGGAAGCAACTGGGATGCGCTGTACAGCTTCTTCAAGTCGGGCTCAGGGAGGTACAAAAGCGTAATATTGGAAAAAGGCATGCCGGCATACATAACTGACAATCTTACAAGGCTCAATTATACAATCTCAAGCGTTTCTGCTGAGAACATGACCCCTTCATTCTCGGTCGTCTCAAATTCAACAGCGCATACTTCGGTCCTTCTTAATTCATGGCCTGCCGTTGGGCTGCTAACATCGCCGACCCTGAACCCGGGCATAACGAACGGGAACCTGAGCCAGAGCTATACCATCTCGGGATCGGCACCGCCCACTCTGTCGCTGTCCGCCAAGATGGCATATGCAGACCAGCAATCAAAGCTTGTCCAGAGCGTACTTACCGGAGGCGCTCTCCCTGTCCCAGTCATAGTCGGGACCCCGACCACCACGCAGCCTACGCTAGGCGCACAGTTTGAAAACATAAGCATAATCGCCCTGATACTCGCTGTGATGGCAGTATCACTAGTGATATCGATAAGATACAGGAAGCGCTTCCTCATAGCGCCGATACTGCTAACCACACTTGCCGAGCTCTTCATAATCTTCTCCATCATAGGCCTTATAGGGACGATAGACCTCTCTGCAGTAGCAGGCATGATCGCAGTCATAGGGACGGGCGTGGACGCGCAGATAATAATATCGGACGAGATACTTAACAGAGTCTCGGCATCGTCAATGAAGATAAGGCTGAATAACGCCTTCTATGTCGTATGGGCGGATGCTATACTACTGACAGTTGCCATGCTTCCCCTCTTCTTCTCCACATCGCTAGTGACTGTCATAGGCTTCTCAGAATCTACTATAATAGGAGCGCTCCTGGGAGCTTTCATAACCAGGCCGTCTTACGGCGCGATACTAAGCAAGCATTATTCAACCGGTGAGCAATAAAATGCCCAAATACTGCCCTACATGCGGCAATTCGAGCGAGAAATCCAGGTTCTTCGGGAATTTCTGCGAGAGCTGCACAAAAGAGAAATTTTCAAAGGGGCTGCCTCTCATAATCAGTATATCAAGATGCAAGAGGTGCGGGAAGATAAAGGCCGGAGGCTCGTATGCAGACCCTACGACAAGGAACCTCGAGATAGCGATTGGTCAGCAGTTCGGCAAGAATAGGGTCTACCTGATAGAATACGAAGGCAGCAGGGCGAAGCTTGAGGTCTCTTTTGACACAGATCACGGCACCATCGCAGCGAATCACGAAGTGGAGATAGCGTACAAGAAGGTTCTGTGCGAGATGTGCTACAAGAAGGCATGCAACTATCACGAAGCCGTCATACAGCTTAGGGGCAACAACCACAGGATAAACAGGTTCATAGAGAAGGTAAGCCGCTACTTTGACCTCAACAACGAGTTCATAAGTAAGATAGAGCAGGCTGATAACGGAATGGACGTGTATGTAAGCAATAAGCGCATGGCAGCAGGGCTCATATCAAAGATGAAGCTCCACCCTACTACCTCGTTCACGCTGGCCGGAGTAAAGAACGGAAAGAGGATATACAAGAACACCTACGCACTGCATTTCGAGTGATTAATGTGCCTGGAACTAAGGAAGATTTTATATCGGTCGTCATACCCACGCTAAATGAGGACAAGAACATAGGCCGCGTCATCCCGAAGGTCAAGGAGGCGCTGAAAGGCAGGAGATACGAGATAATAGTAGTTGACGGCCATTCATCAGACAGGACAGTGCAGATTGCGCGGAAGATGGGAGCGAAGGTCATCTATGACGAAATGGGAAAGGGATCGGCACTTGTCAAAGGCCTGTCCAGGGCGAACGGGAACATAATAGTGGCAATGGATGCGGACCTCTCCACAGACCCGAGAGAACTGGGCATACTGATACACGGGATAAAGCTTGGATATGACGTATGCATGGGCTCAAGATTCATGGCCGGAGGCAGCTCGGAGGACATATCTATTGTCAGGAGGTTAGGCAACAGGTTCTTCGTATCCCTTGTCAACGCTCTTTTTGGATCAAACTACAGCGACATGTGCTACGGTTACAGGAGCTTCAACAGGAACGCCGTCAATAAGCTCGACCTGAGCGAGCCGGGCTTCGGGATAGAGACGGAAATAAGCATAAAGGCCCAGAAGCGCGGCCTGAAGGTGCTGGAAGTGCCCAGCGTAGAAAAGAAGAGAGTAGCAGGAGAAGCCAAGCTCATGACATTCAGGGATGGCTATGTGATCCTCAGGGCAATACTCAAGAACCTCTGATATCAGAGGTATAAGAAGTCATTCTCTCTTCTCTGTATTTATTTTTATACTAACCTTCACTTTGCTTGTACCAGTTATCTTTACTACTGTGCAATTCCTTCCCTCTTCATCGTCCCTAAGGCTGCTTTTTAAGGCTTGATGATAGGCGCTAATACGTTGCCCTACATGAAGGAGGCCGGTTATTACAGTGGCTCCTACAATAGCCAACGCCTCGTCCTTGTTCTTTATGTTTGTGTAACCAAGGTTGCTCGCCGCGACAGTGGCCCCTGCATAAATGGCTCCTATTATCACTGTCCAATTGCGATGGCTATTATTAGGTACGTCGCTCACGGACTGTTTTGCCCTTGTATAGAATCCTACCATATTACCGCATCAAATGCAATTTTTGCTCCTTTCGTGCTGCGCTTCCTCTCTATGAAAAACGATTAAATTTCCTGATATATAAATAGATAGGATTTTGCCACGGCCGGAGCCGAATATCAATGCGTATTCAAAACGGCAGCAAAACGTTCAAACCACAATGCGCGCGAACACTTTCGCATCGCTGAGGACATCCTTTATGTCAACGTATTCGTTAGGCTGGTGCGCCATCTCTCCGCCAGTGCCCCATACTGCCGTCTGCATCCCTGCCTTCCTCGTAAACGCGGCGACCGTGCCTCCCCCAATGCCGACCGTCCCAGGTTTTATGCCCCTCAGCTCTTCTATAGCAAACGCAACAAGCTTCACTATCTCGGAATCCGGATCGGTTGCAGGGGCCGGATCCTCCCTGTTGAATTCCTCTATTTTTATCTGGACTCCGTCGAATTCGCCTGATTTAGAAAGTTCAATTACGTCCCTCAGTACGTCATCTACCTTGTATTCGGGAAGTATCCTGCAGTCCATGTATGAGATGTCTGTTCCCGGTATTATGTTCACGCTATCTACATTCTTTTCGTGCTTTGTCATCTCGAATGTAGAAACATCGGGGCTAAATATCTTATTCCTCGAAGCGTACTTGGAATGCAGCATCCTGTCCAGTTCGGAAAGGAACATTATCGCATATCTATAAGCATTCTTGCCCTCGTCCGGCGTGCTTGCATGGACCTGAACGCCAGTCACGGTGATCTTGAGCCACAGCATCCCCTTTTCGCCTATCTCTATCATAGATCCATCTTTTGTGCACCAGTCAGGTACTACGAACATATCTTTGCTATCGAATATTCCTTCGTGGATCAACTTTGCCATCCCAAACCTGCTTCCAAGCTCCTCATCAGACACAAGAGCGAGGCCAAAGTTATATCTAAGCCTGATCCCTGATTCCTTAAGCGCCCTCAGCGCATAAATCGAGGCCATCACGCCACTGCCGTTGTCTTCGGCCCCACGCCCATATACCAGGTCTCCTCTTACAGCAGCAGTAAATGGATCCGTTTTCCAAAGCGATCTGTCACCTTCAGATACGGTATCCATATGCCCAACAAACCATATTGTTGAATCAGCGTCACCGAATCTGGTTACGAGGTTTGGCCTTACTGTCCCGGTCTCATCATTATAGTCATATCTCTCCACGCCAAATCCAAAAGACTGAAGCATATCCTCGAGGAATCCTGCCCGTTCGGCCTCTCCCTTCCCTCCGCTCACTGGCGACACTGCCATCAGCCCTATCATTCTGGACATCTTCTCTATGACGTCCTGCCTGTAACCCTCTATGGTCCTTCCAACGATTGCAAAATCCTCCTGCATGACTGCACCGGTCTGCATATATTAATCGGCTCGATCAAAAAACGCGCTCTTCTTCCTGCCTGACAGGCACAAGGCTGAAAGGATGCGCATTATG
>JAJZKW010000011.1 GCA_021803945.1 Microcaldota archaeon | reverse complement strand
CCCGATTCTCGATGACAGAGTGACAACTTTGTTGGGATTTGAACATGAAAGAATGGTCCTTAACCTCGAGTTACTTATAGTATCTGAACGGAGAACAGGTCCCTTTAAAATATTCAGTTTAATAATATGATTCAAAATAATACATAAACAGAACATATTTAAATTATAAGTTACATAATCTTATTGACGTGATGGAATGAATGTTACTTTGCGAGGTAGAGTTAGACAAATCCTTGATAATATGGTTCAGGAGGGATATGCTAATACAAAATCTGAGGCAATACGACTTGCAATACTCAATTTTGGAGAGGAGCATATTGAAGAGGAGGTTATGGTGAAGGCAAAGCTTGACAAAATCAATAAAGAAATAAAGGAAGGTAAGCGAAAATTATTGAGTTCAAAAGAAGCTTTAGGTGTTTATGCTAAATATGTGAAGTGATAAACACGTACGAAGCAGAATACGACCAAGAGTGGTCTAAATATTTTCAATTATTAGATGAAAGTATAAAAGAAAGGATTGCAAAGAAAGTAGGAAAAATACTAACATACCCTACAAAAAAACATCTGAAAAAAAGTTCATTTTTTGTAGACGAAGTGGGGCAGTATAGAATTGTTTACATGGTTTTTGAAGAAAATCAGCACGTAAGATTCTTTTTTGTTGGCGACCATAAAGAGTATGAGAAATGGTATATGCAGGGTTTCTAAAAACCTGTGCCATCGAACGATATCAAATACCATTAAATACTATTGTTCATACGTCGAACTTTAATTAGGACGTACGGACTCCCCGTTTGCTTTTTGGCATAGGTAATGCTGAGATATGCCCATTTTCGTGCTATTTGGCAAATAGGAACATACAAATATCTTTATCCCTAAAGGGATTAATATGGCAGAGACGAAGATTTACATTGCAGACGACATCGACATGAAACTTAGGGAACTTGCAATGGAGCGCTTTGGCTATGGCAGAGGTTCGATAAGCAGTGCTGTAGAAGAAGCGATAGTGCAATGGCTGAATAAATAATACGCAATAAAGAAAGAAATGCAAAAATTAGTAGAACTCGCAGGGAAAGACAGGCACGTTATTGCTATTCTCTTATTCGGGAGCTATGCAAGGAAGGAAAAAGGCTATAGGGATATAGATATAGCAATCTTGGTTGACAATGAAGTTGAACAATTTGACGAACTTAAAATATACTATACAGGTGTTTGAATTAGGGGAAAGCGACAGCATACAGCGGCTACGTACGTTATAGCAACCACACTGGTTATCATTGCTATCTCGCTGGTGTATATAGCGATTCGAACGTACGGAATTTATAACGGATATTCTATACCATTCGGCATGATGAATGGCGGGAGCGGAGCATCGGGAATGTCCTCGATTATGGTAGGAATGACTGGCCAGGTGGGCACGCCTCTTGCGATCCAGACGGCGGTGCAAGACGCGAAGGTTACTCCGTCTTACGCAGTTGTATCTTCCAAGAACGACAGCATAGTCTTTGAATCAAAAAACGTAAGCATAGTTGTTTTGGCAATGGGAGTTGATAGGGCGGCGAACCTTACTGGTAGCACGCCGCCAGCATATGCCGCCAACGATGCATTCGTAATAGATGGGCTGATAGACCCTACTTTAGTCTTACAGAAAGGCTCGACTGTGCATATTACCTTCGTAAACCTTGATTCTAGCGCGTACCATGACGTGATAATTACATCAACCGGCCCGCCATACCAATATATGCCAATGTCAGCCATGGGGGGCTTGATGTCAATGATGCCTTTCGTGCAGCACGCCGATTACCAGCAGGAGCAGGCCTACGAATATTCATATAACGCCTCTTTCAATTCTGCCGGCACGTTCTGGTATCTCTGCATGTATCCAGGCCACGCACAGATGGGCATGTACGGATACATTCTTGTGCAATAGAACTAGGAAAGATTCAATGCGCCTCAACTTTTTTGTGCATTCAACCCAGAGATGCCTTTTATCAATGCTACAAGCTCTATGCCGTTCTTCTTTAGCAGTTCTGCCCCTCCCTCCTCCCTGTCTACCACAGCAATGGCCCTAGACACCACAGCACCCCCTTCCCTGAGGATCTTCGCAGTCAGCAGGATGGATCCTCCAGTGCTCACAACATCATCTATTATGTCTATCCTTGTCCCTCTCTCCAGCTTTCCTATTAGGATCTCCTTGGTGCCGTGCTCATGCTTCTTCCTCACTATTATGTACGGAACCTTGAGTTTAATGGATGTTGCAACAAGCAAAGGCACCGCCCCAAGCTCAATACCTGCTATTACCTTTTCCCTGACCTCCTTCGATATCTCAGTAGCTACGGTTTCCAGGAACCACGGATCTGTAGAGACCTCTTTCACATCAACAAAATAGGTCGTCCTGTTCCCGAATGGCAGCACAAAGTCGCCATATTTTATTGCGCCCCTGCTTAAAAGCAGCCTGGCCAATTCATCCGACATGAAGATACCTCTTGTTATTACTGAGAAACAGTATATAAAGTGCCCTCAAACCCACGCAGCAGGAATGCGGCACCCGTGCTTGCAGCAAAAGGCCCACGGATTATATATTTTTGTGTGCAAGACATATTGATGTTTATGAAAGGAGTATATGCTGGGAGCTTCGACCCCCCAACGAATGGGCATATGTGGATGATCAGGCACGGCGCAGCCATGTTTGACGAACTGGTGCTTGCAATAGGCGTGAACCCTTCGAAGAAAAGCATGTTCTCGGTTCAGGAGAGGGAGAGGATGCTCAAGGAGATGACAAAAGGCTACAAAAACGTCAAAGTCACATCATTCAATAACCAGTACCTCGTCCGCTATTCAAAGTCAATAAATGCAGACTACATGCTGAGAGGCATAAGGAGCTACAAGGACTACGAATATGAGAACGGGCTGAGGCAGGTCAACGAGGATATTGACGAAGGGATACTCACCGTTTTCCTTATGCCATCAGTGGATGTGTCCAAAGTCAGCTCTAGCTTCGTGAAGGGGCTGGTAGGGCCGAAAGGATGGGAGGATGCAGTTAAGAAATACGTGCCTCCGGTAGTTTTCAAGGCGCTATTGGCGAAGTTCAAAAAAAGATGACTGTAATCAGGAAAAGAACTCTTCGATACGGCTCTGCCGAATAATCTCCATGGTCTTCCACCTGTTCCGTATGTATTTTCCCAGCTTCTCGTGCTTGAGGTTGTTCTTTATGGCGTTTACTGTCTTCGAATCTGAAGGGTATCCAGAGCCTACGTCTATCCCTATCTCGTCCGATATCCTATCTATTTCATAGTCCCGCGTGACCTTCGCTATTATGCTCGCCCCAGAGACAACAGGATATCTGGAATCCGCCTTATGCTCAGATACAAGTGTGATAATCTCGCTGTCATTCATACCTGGATTGCTGACTCCAGGCGAGCCCTCCACAGTCATAGTCCTTTTCGAGAAGAGGCACACCCGTATGCCAAATTTATTCTGGACTACGTCAGGCGAGTCAAGGAAGATCTTCTTAGGATGCCCTTCGAGCGAGTCTATCATCCTGGCGAAGTTAAGTGCCTCAAGCCCGTTCAGGGACACTCCGGCGGTCATGGCCCTGTCAATCTCAATATTGGATATCTTGTATACCTTTACCTGCTCCGCCAAGGACGTGATTTCATCGAAGAGGAACTCCCTCTTCTTCCTGCTTAGCATCTTCGAATCCCTGACGCCTATTTTTGAGAGCCTTCCTTCCTTCCCCTTGCTTATAGATATTAAGCTTACGACGAGCGGGCCTATCACCGCTCCGCGGCCTGCCTCATCGCCGCCTGCTATGATAATGAGAACACCTTTTACAATCCTTTCTTGTCTACCACTATGAAGTCATTCACTGACATTACGCTAGTGTAAGGTACCTGCAGTTTCCCTCCCTTGATTCCGAGCTTGTTAACGAATTCGCTGTCGACATTAGGCTCTATTATCAATGCATTAAGCTTCCCTGTCGATTCAAGGACTTCTGCATCGACGAACTTTCCTAGGTCGAATCCGTCGCTGGTCACGACTTCCTTCCCTACGAGCTGCTCCGCTATAACATATTTTACCATATACACACCTTAGTTCTACACTAGTATACTTGTCGATGTAATATTTATATATGTATAGTATTCCAAGCTTCGTTTATGGATGACACCGTAGGCATGCTCTTTCTGAAGGAAAAGCAGGCGAAGATAATAATGGCCCTATACGACCAGTCAAGGGAATGGCACATAGCGGACCTGGCGGGCGAGGCCGGCGCTACATATGTCCACACAAGCAAATTCATAGGTATCTGCGAGGAGCATGGCATAGTGGCATCAGAGAAGCATGGCCGCACAAAAAAGCTCCTGCTCACAAAGAAGGGCGAGGAGATAGCGAAGAACGTCGCAGGCATACTTCAAGGCATAGCACCTGAGGTTCCAGCTACAGAGCAGCCGCAGAAATGATCAGACAGCCTCTATAGTAGTCCTCTTCTTCATAGCGTTTAGCACATGGGCATAATCCCTGTAATGTATGAATGCGGTTATGGTAACTGTATACTCGCCCTTATCCGTCCCTGCGCCGCTGAATATCTCTATCTTTGCCTCCTTGTTCTCATCCGGACCAATCATCCCCAGCCGTACTTCCTTCTCCCTTGATATGCCTGTGGTGTCAAGGCTGATCCTTTCCGGCACTTCGACCACAACAGATCCCATCACCGGTTCCTGAGTGGTGTTCTTCAGTGTTATTGCAAGCGTGGACGAGCCTCTGCTGTTTGCCTTCAGCTTGTACGGCACGAATTCCGTGACCACATTGTAAGGCATCTGCTTCCTCAAGTCAGTCGCAACATCCTTTTTCCCGAACAAATCAAATATTCCCATACACGCACCTAATGCCGTCGCCTATAAATAAGGAATGAGTAATATATTTAATCATTGCCGTATACCATGGGTTGGTGCCATATATGACCTTCAGTATATACACCGATGGGGCTTCAAGGAACAATCCCGGCAACAGCGCATCAGGATACAGGATATTTGACGAAGGCGGGAACCTCCTGGCAAGGAGCTCAGCCTATAATGGAATAAAGACCAACAATGAGGCGGAATACCTGGCAATAATAATGGCCCTGCAGGCTGCAGCGCACGAATTCGGATACGGAATCGATCTAAGCATATATTCAGACAGCCAGCTGGTGGTCAGCCAGCTCAAAGGAAGCTACAAGGTGAAGAGCAGGGAGCTCAAGAAGCTGAACGAAGAGGCACTGTCCCTTCTCAAAAAGTTCAATTCGTATTCGATAACCAGCGTGCCGAGGGAGACGCCCCACATAACAGAAGTGGATGCAGAGCTGAATCTCCTTCTTGACAATCATGAAAAAGGTATATAAAGCAGGAAAGCGAAATAGTTGCGAAAGGTATGTAGATGGCATCACACGAAGGAGTATCAAAGCCCAAGAGCGACACTCTCAATCCAAAAGCAAAGGAGATATACAAGAAGGCCGGAAGTCTCTTTGAGGAGAACAAGTTTGACGAGGCCATAGCTGCATACGGACAGGCAATAGCAGAGGACCCCGGATACGCAAGCGCATACTTCAACAGGGCTCTCGCATACGCAATACTGAACAAGTACGAAGAGGCCACAAGGGACGCTGAGAAGGTCTTGGACATCGAGCCTGAATCATTTGATGCCCCGTACGTGATGGGCATAATAGCAGAATACCAGAACGACTTCCAGGGCGCCAAGGAGTGGTATGAGAAGGCGATTGCAAAGAATCCCAATTATGAGCAGGCCAAGCAGAGACTCGAGCAGCTGAAGCAGAAATCCAGCAAGCACCTCGAGATACCTTCAATCACAAAGAGCAAGGGCGAGGACGAAACAGTAATAGAGGAGGGACAGCTGAAGAAGATAAGGTTCCACAAGTCAAGCATAACCTTCAAGGATGTCGTAGGGATGGACAAGCAGAAGAAGATCATTCACGACAACATAATCCTGGCAATAAGGAAGCCTGAGCTATTAAAGGCATATGGGAAAAAACTCGGCCTAGGTGTCATATTCTACGGTCCGCCAGGCAACGGGAAAACCTATCTGGTGAATGCCATAGGCGGCGAGACTGGCTCAAACGTAATCATAGCCGCGATAAACCAGATAGTCGACATGTATGCAGGTAATACAGAGAAGAACATGCATGCTGTATTCGAGCAGGCGAGAAAAGCCACGCCATGCATAATATTTTTCGATGAACTAGACGCCCTAGGGGTGAAGAGGGGTGGAGACGGCGGAGGAGGCGAAGGGCAGAGCTTCATGCGCATGGCCGTGAACCAGTTCCTGCAGGAAATGGACGGGGTGGAGAAGAACCCAGAGGGTATATTCGTGATTGGGGCTACCAATGCACCATGGGACATAGATCCTGCGCTGAAAAGGAGCAAGAGATTCGGAGAGTCAGTATACATGCCGCCTCCGGACTACAAGACAAGGAAGGGCGCCTTCAAGTACCACACGAGAAACATGCCATTGGCGAGGATAAATTTCAGCAGACTCGCAAGGTGCACCATGGGATTCTCGTCAGCTGACATAGAGGAGATATGTGACAAGGCGTCATTGATACCTGCTGTGGAAGAAGACAGGACCGGAAAGAGGCGCAAAGTGCTGATGAGCGACTTCCTGAACATGATAAAGACCCACGGCAACACATTGGATGAGTGGTACGGAATGGTGAAGAAGGATGTGATCAGCAAGACAGAGACACAGATAGTCGACGGGAAGAAACAGGTCATAGTCAAGGAAGGCAAGCTGGGCCCTGAGGAGAAGCAGAAATACAAGTCGCTCATAAAGGACGTCAAGAAGAACGCCAATCCAGTATATATAATGATAAAGAAGATAGTGAGATTTGTCTCGCTTTACATAGCCTAGAGGTCGTATTTATGGGAATATCATACATAGAGAAGGCAGACGTAATAGTGCACCATGCCTATGAGGTCAGCATCGATGACGTAGTACGGTTCTGCATAACAAAATCCCACAGCTCCCCTACGCTCTACTGGTCAGAAGGCATACTCTTCTTCTACGAGCAGATACCGCCTATAATGAACATGAACATAGAGGCAGATTTTGTAAAAGGAAAGGACCACTGGTCCGAGGTCTACTATTCAAGGCTGAAGGACTACAAAGGGACGATGGAGATAGACGAAGGCGAGTTCAAGGGAGCAAAGATAAGGGTAATTGACGCATCCAAGTTCTCTCCGCACAACGAGTTCTCAAAGTGGGCAAAGACCAGATAGCTTTAAATTAACCTGCTGCCAAAAACCTTCTTGTTATTTAGGCGACACCATAATAACTCCACTCCAGAGGCGGTATTTTGAATACGATAACGGATAAAGTAATTGCAGAGAGATCCGATAGTTCGCTCAAGGAAGCCGCAAGCGAGGACCTCCTTAAAGGGATAATAAGGCAGAACTGGCACGGCCAGCTGGACGCCGCACACAAAAAAAGTGGCAAACAGCTTGCAGAGGAGATCGATGCCCACCTTGCGAACATGCGCCCCTTGATAAACATCATAGATTATGAGGTTTTCTGCGTTCCAAACATAATCTCCCATTCCAAGCACATGCAGAAGGAAGAGCTCCGCCGCTATCTCAGGCTGATAGAATCTATGGCAATAGGCTACACTTCAACATTGGGCAGAGATGTAGCAAGCCTAGCCATCATAGGCCTCACTTCAAAGGCAAAGGATGCAGGCAGGATCGAAAAGCATTACAATGACCTGTCAAATGACATAGAATCAAGACTGGATAGGTGCAGCACTATGATAGATAATAGGAAGAGAAGAGTGGAGCGACTGTCTGCCGCAGTCAAGATACACCAAAGAAGCCTCCTGAGGTTCTTCAGGAAGGGAAGGATAAAACGCCTCAAAAGGATGATCGAAGCGGGAAGGAGGAGTGTTGAAAGGCTAGACCTTGAGTTCGAAAGAATAAATAACACAAATCTAGACATGCGCGCAAAGACCGATAAGGGTTAGCAGCGCGAGTGCCAAACAGACTGCATTCATCAGATTGCAATCTTACTTGGTAACGCCCGGATTCCCGAATTCAGACAAGACGTGCCACCATGATATCCTTTTTTCTATCCATCTGTCCATGGAATATCTGCTTGTCCCATAGCTGGCGCTTATGATCATAAGAGCAAGGAAGACAAAGCTGTATATTATCCCTGTTCCTATATCAGTGGATCCTGGTCCGTAAGGGCCTCCAAGCCCCTCAGGCACAGCCCATATCATCAGGCTCATGAAGAAGCCAACCACATACGTGAGTTTCCTGAGAAGCCCGAAAACAAGCCCTATGCCAAGCGCAATCTCCCCAATTCCAACAGAATAGGCCCAAAACCCCGGGTTCTGCGAAACTATGTTAAACCAGAAAGCAAACCAAGGCTGAATCCAGAGCGGCTGTCCCTGCCCTGCCTGCTGCACAAGCTGCGCGAATACAGCAACTGTGCCAGGCTGGAACTTGAGGGAT
This sequence comes from Microcaldota archaeon, assembly GCA_021803945.1. Lineage (GTDB taxonomy): Archaea > Micrarchaeota > Micrarchaeia > Micrarchaeales > CABMGC01 > JAJZNA01. The sequence continues at coordinate 32,597 of JAJZKW010000011.1, read as the reverse complement.
CCGTCTATGAGCCATACTATCCCAAAGACAACGCGCATTGCTGTCTTCAGTTTGATCCTGTTTTTGTATACCCAATCAGAGGTCATGCAACCAATACATATCTGCCAATTCTTATTTTAAATACTTAACCTTTAAACATGTATGTCTTCCCACTTCAAACAGAACCACGAAGGATTAGCTGAGACAATAAGCTCACAGATTGCGTAAAAACACTCCAAATTTTTATATTTATCCTTTTATCTTCGTTCTGAATATCTCCCTCAACTCCTGCGAGATAAACAGGCATACTATGGCCAATACGGTAAGTATAACACCTATCACATACAAACGCAGATATATTGCAAACATCCATCCAAAAACAACGGCCAGGACCAGAATAACCATTATCCCCTCTGCATCATCCTTAGCAAATCCCATAATACTTATTGGGAAATAGCATTTAATACCTTTTTCCTATATCTGCTGTTGGTTTGCATTCAGCGGTTTCAATAACCTTTTATTAGAACTGCTTTGGGGTTGCCGGGATTTGAACCCGGACATGCAGGTAACGCCCATTTCACAAAATCATAGCTCCAAATCCTAATCATCGCACAATGCTCATTTATTTGGTTAAACATCTGGAGCCTGCCGCGCTGCCAAGTTACGCCACAACCCCTGCACTATCGTATTGGTGTTACCAATTTTTATACATTAAGACACATATCCCAACCTGCTATTGTCGTGTGGCCATGTCTATTATAAGCAGAGCTGGCATAATCTTCGCCAGGAAATGGATAGGAGGAATAACAATATCAGACGCGATCAAGGCATCAAAAGAGCTAAACTCAAGAGGACAAAAAGCAATAATCAATTATCTCGGAGAGGATATACTAGAAAAGCCAAGAGTAGACAGGGACGTCAACGTATACTACCAAATCATCATCGAAATGCACAGGCACAGGATAAACGGAAGCATAGCTGTCAAGCCCACGCAGCTAGGGCTTCGCATGAGCTATGCGATGTTTATCACGAATTATGAAAGGATACTAAACCATGCCAAGAAATACGGGATTTTCGTGTGGCTCGATATGGAGGATTACACTACAGTGGGGGCCACTATAAAAGCCTATACAAAACTGTTTAAAAAATACAAGGGCGCAGGAATATGTATACAGTCAAGGCTCAGGAGAAGCCTTAAAGATGTAAAATCCATAACAAAGGATGGGGGCATAATCAGGCTTGTAAAGGGAGCGTATAAGGCAAGGCGTGGTATAGCATATATGACCAAGTCAGAGGTTGATTCCAACTACCTGATATGCATGGATTACCTGTTCAACAAATCTAAGAGATTCATGGTAGCAACCCACGATGGCAGGATAATAGATGAAGCGACATCGCTCGAAAGGAAGTGTGGCACTAGGGCAATGTTCGGGATGCTCAAAGGGATACGCACAGATCTGGCGTCTAGCCTTGCTTCAAGAGGGGAGGCTGTCTACATATATGTGCCATTCGGAGAGGAATGGCTAAGCTACTCTATAAGAAGGTTAAAAGAGCTGGAGCACTCACTTCTAATAGCAAGATCAATAATCGGTGTTTGAACATGATAAAATTGGTCCTTTTCGACCTTGGAGGCGTAATAATCAAAGTACCAGATGATGAAAACTACAAAAGGCTGGGGAAGATAAGCGGAACTTCGCCTGCGTATGCAGAGCGCGTAGTAAAAGAAGAGGCAGAGCCATTTGAAAGCGGTAAGATAACATTGAAAGAATTCGAGAAAAGAGTAGCTGGGATTCTAGGGATAAAGCCAAGTGAAGTACGGTGGCTGCAGTTCTTCAAGAAGACGGCAAAACCAGACAATGCCATGGTAGAACTTGTAACTGAACTAAAGAGGAATTATACCGTAGCGTATCTCTCAAATGCTGACAGGTGGAGATACGAGCACGTGAGAAACCACGTCATAAGGGGATTTGCAGACCTTTTTGATTACAAATTTGTGTCATTCAAGCTAGGATGCGTAAAGCCATATTCCCCAATCTACAAGAAAGTACTTTCGAAACTCAAGCTTAAGCCCTCAGAAGTGATATTCATAGACAACATAGCCAAAAACGTTTCAGGAGCAAGAGCCGTAGGCATAAATTCAATAATATTTACAGGCATAAAGAAGCTTGAATCGGACCTGGCAAGACTCGGGATAAAATTCAATAAGGTGTAAAACTGGCAGAAGAAGACAAAGTGGAGCAGATAGATGCGAAGAAGGCGGAAAATTTCTCAGAATGGTACACACAGGTCATTATAAGGACCGGATTCGTTGATTACAGCGATGTATCCGGCTCTATAGTCTTCCTCCCCCAGTCCTACTTCATATGGCAGAGGACAATGGCCATAATAGATGCAGAATTCAAGAAGATAGGCATAGAAGACACGTACTTCCCGCTTCTCATACCGGAAAAGCTCCTCAAGAAGGAAGAAGAGCACTTCGAGGGATTTACCCCTGAAGTCGCATGGGTCACCGAAACGGGCAATACAAAGCTCGAGGAAAGGCTCGCAATAAGACCCACATCGGAAACCATAATGTACAAGAGTTATTCAAAGTGGATAAGGTCGTGGAGGGACCTGCCACTGAGGTACAATCAGTGGAACAACGTGCTGAGATGGGAGTTCAAGCACCCAACGCCATTTATCCGGTCAAGGGAGTTCCTATGGAACGAGGGGCATACGGCATTTGCAACAGAGGAGGAAGCCATTGCCGAAAGGGACCAGATACTCGGAATATACAAAAGCTTCCTGAAGGACTACCTTGCGCTTCCTGGGATACCTGGGCGGAAGAGCGACAATGAGAAGTTTGCTGGAGCAGTTGCAAGCTACAGCATAGAACACATCATGCCTGACGGCTGGGCTATCCAAGGTCCGGACTTCCACAATGACGGGCAGAATTTTGCAAAGGCGTTCGATATAAAATTCCTCGATACTGAAGGCAAGGTAAGGCACGTCTACCAGAATACGTTCGCGATAACAACCAGGGAGATAGGAGTCATGGTCGCGACTCACGGAGACGACAAAGGATTAGTCATACCGCCAAAGGTTGCGTATATACAGGTAGTGATAATCCCCATATACAAAAAGGATAACCAGGAGAAGGTCGATGCCTATTCAAAGAACGTTTTTGATAGCTTGAAGGGCACCTTCAGGGTCAAACTGGACGGAAGGCAGGGCCATTCGCCAGGTTTCAAGTTCAATGAATGGGAGATGAAGGGGATCCCTATAAGGATAGAGATAGGCGAGAGGGACATTGCGGCAAATTCCGTGACGATCGCAAGGAGGGACACCGGAGAGAAATCGCAGGCAAGCATCGAAAGAGTCGTATCAGAAGTAAGCTCGCTAATGGAGCAGATACACCAGAACCTGTATAACAAGGCGCTTGACTTCATGAACTCGCATATTACCGTTGTCAATACATACGACGAATTCAAGAAAGCCATAAATGAAAAAGGGGGGATGATAACCGCCCCGTGGTGCGGAAACTCCGAATGTGAACGCAGGATAAAGGAAGAGAACGGAACAAAGATAACAAATATGCCTTTTGACCAGGAGAAGCGCAGCGCCAAGTGCATCTATTGCGGAAAGGAATCCGAGTTTTCCGCAAACTTCGCAAGGTCATACTAAGCGCAAACAAAGGTGTCAGAGACTCTCTTTTTCATCACTATTCAGAAATACCTCATCTCATCATACAGCTCAATTTGAGCCCAACAGTATTAAATCGTATGCCTGCAGAGCAATGATATGGTATTAGTCCCAGCCAGATTCGAACTGGCGTACACGGGTCCAAAGCCCGTGGTCCTTGGCCGCTAGACGATGGGACTACGGTTATGCATTCCATTCAAACAATTAAATACATTTGCTGCATAAAGGATGTTATGTGTTAGCCATGACCGAAAAGCTATACCTCAAAGACTCTTATCTGAAGGAATTTGAGGCGAAAGTCGTAAGGGTTGACGGGAGCAAGATCTATCTTGACAGGACCGCATTCTATCCTACGGGTGGAGGCCAGCCAAACGATACTGGGAGGATTATTGCAGAGACAGATATCTCTGTTACAGATGTTATAAAGGAAGGGGATGAAATCGCGCATGTTGTAAGCGACGCAAGCGGATTGAATGAAGGCATCCAGGTACATTGCACGATAGATTGGGAGAAGCGGCTGTCATACATGCGCCACCACACCGCAATACACCTGATAGACGGTGTAGTAACAAAAGCATATTCCGATAAGGGTCTCATAACAGGCAGTCAGATATATTTGGACAGGGCAAGGATGGATTTTGACATGCCTACTCTGAACAAGGAGCTATGCCAGAAGATCATCGACGATTCGAATAAGGAGACAGAGATCGGCAGGGCCGTTGTTTCGAGGAACCTGACTAAGGCAGATGCGCTGGCAATACCAAACCTTGCAAGGACAGTTCCAGGCAGGGAGTTGATAAGCAAGCTTGATGTGATAAGGGTGGTTGAGATATTGGGTCTTGATATGCAGGCAGACGGGGGGCTTCACGTATCCAACACGAATGAGATAGGCAAGATATGCCTGAACGGCTTCAAGAACAACGGCGCGCACAGCAAGAGAATGGAGATAAGGCTAGAATGACTGCCCGGAGCATTATTTCAGCTTCGAGAGCTGCTCTACGGTGCCGAAATCAAGCGCCTCGCCTTCTCCAATGCATATGGCTCTCATCCTCCTAATGTCAATAATAGACCTGAATACCGGAGCCATCCCTTTCACATCCTCCAGGTTCACAGCCACTCCTTCTGCAAAATAGTTCATTGCAGGAAGGACTATAGCTTCAGCCGAGCCCTTCCTTGTCTTCCCGTACAGGAAGCAATGAAACTTCTCCTTGACTCCCAGCCCATTATAAATCGCTATGGCGGGGTGAACATGCCCCATTACCATCGAGCTATATCCCTTGGCCTCAGGCAATCCCTCCCCATGGAAGAAGAGCATGCCACCAAGCAGCGCTTCGGACTCGAATATTTCTATTCCGAGCCTGCCTTTTATCCTGTCAACGAAGTTATCGTGATTCCCCTTCACCAAGGTTATCCTTTTCACATCCAACTCTTCGCGCACGAAGTCCACCATCTCCCTTAGCTCATTGAACTCTTCGAGATGCACTTTTGAAAACTCATTCTTTATGTCGCCGTCTATTATTATGCGCCCTGCTCCTGTCTTTTCAACAGCTTGCTTGAGCATACCCTTTATTCTACTCAGGTTCACCTTTGGCAGGAAAGCTCCTCTTCCAGCCATCACGCCCTCATATCCCAGGTGGAGGTCAGAGCATACGATGGCGTCCAACCTCTTCACGTAAAGGATCGGCAGCCCGCCAACAATCTCAAAATCCTTCCCAAGCTTCATCTCTTCATCCTCCTTATCCTGTCGAGTACCTGCTTATGTAGTTCCTTTATGTGTCTCCTCCTATCTTTCATCATTATTATGTCGGCCTCCCCGAATGTTATCATATTGTGGGAGAACGGCGAAGGCACTGCAGTATCAATTATCCTGTAGGCTATCTCCTTGCTGAGTATGCCCTCTATCACCTTCTTTGCGCGCGGAAGATCCATCACATCCTCAAATATCTCCCTGTAAGTCTCCTTCAGTATCGGGAAGCCTGGGTCCATCTCTTCCACAGCCTTAAGCAGTATCTGCGCGCTTATCTGCTGCTTCTTCACGCTTACCTGGAATCCCTTGTAGTTCCTGAGCACCATGAAAGACCTCGCAGCATTGTACCTGAACCTCCTCTTCATCATCTCCGTCCTTTTTATGTTGTCCTTCAGGAGTGCATCAACATCAGTCCTCCCAAGACCGGTGAAAATCATCTCCAGGTCCTCCTTCCGTATGGCCGTTCCGGAGTCTGTAGCCAGGACAAATCCATTGTCATTTATGTTAATACCTATCTCTATTCCACATCTGTCTGCAATCATTATGGCTATTATCCTGGATAGCGCATCGTTCACCCTGCGCCCGTACAGCGAATGGAATATCAGCAGGTCTCTGCCTCTTTCCGAGTCAAACGTCCTCTCTATCAGAATTGACTTGTGGTTTGGGACAAAACCGACAAACAGGAGCTGCTCAGCGAAATAATTGAATGCCGAATTCCTTGCGTAGTCGTCCATTGGCATATCCTTCAGAATACTGCCTTCCCAAGTTTTCCTTGCAAAAGTGCTCTTGTAAATCGCCGTTGGTTTCTTGGTTCTGAGCTTCTTGCCAACCTCATCAGCAAACGATTCCCTGAACTTGCCTATCTCTATCGCCGTTTCGTATGTGAGCGGAAGCTGCTCAGAAAACCACGGCGGTATGGTAGGAACCTGTCCGGGAGCCTCGGTGACATGGCACACCATCATCCTGGCATACTCGAACCTGTACTGCTTGCCGCCAAGCACGAATATGTCCCCCGGCTTCAGCCTTGAGAGGAATTCCTCCTGTATGCTGCCTATCCATTTCTTCCCCGGAGCCATTACTGCCACAGATACCTCATCCGGTATCGTGCCAAGGTTGAGGTAATATATCACCCGAGGGTACATACCTCGCCTCTGCAACTGTCCTTTCTTCTCATCATAGACTATCTTACCATAGACCCTCCTGCTCTCCAGGCCAACATACATGCCTGCAAGATATCTTACTACAGCAATGAAGTCCTCCTTAGCGAGCGTATGGTATGCATATGCACCTCTCACGAGATTATATGCATCGTCAATGCTCCATGTCTTGTTCTGGCTCATCCCCACTATGTGCTGCGAAAGGACGTCAAGTGCATTCATCGGAGTCGTGAAGGTGTCCATGTGCCTCTTTTTCGCTGCATCAAGCATGACTGCGCATTCTATCAGGTCATCTCTGTTTGTCACTATTACCTCTCCCTTGGCGATGTCATTGAAGCTATGTCCGCTTCGCCCTATCCTCTGCACTGCGCGCGCAACGCTTTTCGGAGACCCTATCTGCACTACGTTGTCTATAGCACCTATATCTATTCCTAGCTCAAGGCTAGTGGACGACACCGCGCACCTGAGCTTGCCTCGCTTCAGTAAGTCCTCGACATCCAGCCGCTTCTCCCTGGATAGGGAGCCGTGATGTGCGGCTATGTCCTCATTGAACTTGAATTTCTTGATCAGGTTGTACACGACTCTTTCCGTCCCGCTTCTTGTATTGGTGAATACTAATGTTGTCTTGTTCTCATTTATTATCCTGTTTATCATCCTGTATATTGACTCTTCCACAACATTATCGGCCTCGTTTATTATGTCCCTGACCGGGCATATCGTAACAAACTCCATCTTCTTGTCCCATGTCGCGTCTATTATTATGCAGTCCCTCTCCTTGCCGCCCTCATATCCGACAAGGAACTTGGCTGCCCTTTCAAGAGGAGAGAGCGTTGCCCCAAGCCCTATCCTTGTGAATCCGTGCCCGATGCGGTCCTGAAGCCTCTCTATAGAGAGCGACAGGTGGACACCGCGCTTATTGTTGGCCAGTTCGTGGAGCTCATCCACCACTACATACTTCACGTATTTCAGGTGCTCTGCGAACTTCTCAGAATTTATAAGTATCGCTAGGCTCTCGGGGGTTGTCACAAGTATGTTTGGCGGAGTCCTGAGCATCTGCTGTCTCTCCTTTACTGTTGTGTCCCCTGTCCTTATCCCGACAGTTATCTTCTTTATCGGTATGCTTATATCAGAGTAGATCTCCTCTATCGGAACTGTCAGGTTGCGGTATATGTCATTGTTAAGTGCGCGCAGCGGCGACACATATATGCAGTAAACCTTGTCTTCAAGCTTTCCGGCAAGCGATATATTCATCAGTTCGCTAAGTATCGAAGTGAACGCCGAGAAAGTCTTGCCGCTCCCGGTCGGCGCAGTTATCAGGACGTTCTTCCTTTCTGTTATAAGCTTGAGCGAGTACCTCTGCGGAGGGGTAAGCTCCTTGTATCTGGACTCAAACCATCTCCTTATGAAGATATTCAGGCCGCCAAGGCTCTCCTCCGTGCTGAATGGCTCCTTCGCGTAGCTTATCATCTGGTCCCACCAAAAAACAATGTATAAATATCTATGCAACGCTAAGTCATAAATTCGTCAATGATTCAATGGCAACTAAAAAGTCATCAAAAGGGCAGACTTCGAAGAAGCTCGAATCCTTTAATAGGACACAGGAAATATATAAGCTTTTAGAGAAGGGGATAATCGAGAGCGAGGCACTCCTCAGTACAGCGGCAGACAGGCCTCAGGACGACGCGCACATCAACGACCTCCTAAGCGATGTAGGTGGCGATGGGTCGGCACCCCGAGCTTCAAGGCGAGCGAGCCGCCAGGCCGCAGCCCGACATGCAAAGCATGCCGCAAAGCGTGCAGCAAAGTCAACAAAGAAAAGGAAGAAGAGATAATTTACTCTTCCTGTCTTGACCCTTTTCCTATGGAAAGCCTTACTCCTCCCTGGCCTCTTGTTATTGTTATGTCAAGGTTCTCGCTACCGAACATGCGCCTGAGCTCATCGTAAGTATACGAGCCTATGTAGCTCTTGTCTCCCTTGCTCTTCAGTATCTCGCTCCTCTTCGCCATCAGGAAGTCCTTTTCTATTGGAGTATAAATCAGGTTGAGCTTCGGCGTATCGGCTCCATATATGTCGTCTATTCCAAGCTCAATCGGCTTATAGCCCTCGCTCTGGTATATGAAAGGCAACACGGCGGTAAATTCGCCCTTTATGTCAGGCACCAGCTTCTCTATCTTGTTCTGGCTGCCGGCTATGACGAAGTCGTCGCCGTTGAGGAAACCCACGAATATGTCCGTACCTCTCTCCCGCACCTTGTCCTGGAGGAGTTGCGACACAAGCCTTAATATCGTGATGCCGGAGTCGGTCCCGAACCTCTGGGCAAACTCAGCAAGCCCTTCAACATGCACCTTCCCAAGTTCATAATTGTCATCATTCCCCTTTACTGCCTTCTCCACAGCGTCTGATATCTTACCTTCATTCGGAAGATCCACAAGAGGGTCGAATTTTTTGCCCTTCTTCTTCAGGAAGATGGTCACAAGACTCCTCAGCTCAACAGGGTCGAAAGGCTTCTTTATGTAGTAGTCCGCGCCGTACTTTATCCCTTTGAACCTGTTCATCGTAGCGTCCATAGCACTAACGATTATCACTATGATGTCGCTCAGACTTGCGGTCCTCTTTATGCTCTGGCATATCTCAAGTCCATCCAACCCGGGCAGCATGAGGTCCAATATCACCAGGTCCGGCTTTTCGAACTTTATCTTATCAAGGGCCTCCTTTCCATCGTACATCTGGGTTATGTCAAATCCTTTCCCTATGCTCAGCGCCATGAGCTTGTTTATGTTCTTGTCGTCTTCCACTATCACTATCCTCCTGAGCACATTCTCGTTCTGCAGCACGTAATACGTCATTATGCCCCCGCTGCTCCTCGACGCTATGGTGTTGGCTGCCTCAAGCTCCTTGAGGTTCCTCCTGAGCATATCCTCAGTTATGTTCAAGGAGGCCGCGAAGCTCCTGAGCTCGTTGAATGTAACTTCCTGCCTGTCGTTTATCATTGATACTATGTCTGGTTTTATGTCATTGACATCCTGATCCATAACTATCGCCAATATTAATAAGCAAGAAAGGAATAAATAAGCTCTTCGCCTACGGTCTTTACGCAAACTATAAAAGCTATGGCAATCCAATATCTTTCATCGTACGGGACGATATGATGAAGATAGGGTTTGGGACCATAGTTATAGCCGCTGTAGCATTAGTGGTTGCAATAGGGCTTGTCCTAGGATTCTCGGAGAGCGCGCCGACCATATCAACGACCAGCACAGTTACCATCTTGAAGAATGCAAGTTATGACTTCTTCATCCCTTCAGATTCTAATGTCTCTTCGGCATACCTGGTTCAGTCGTCGAATTCCGGTGCCACGATATACATCGGAAAGTCCCCGCTTCTACTTAACAGCATAGCGATTATAAATCTCTCAGCAGGCCAGGGCGTAAGCCTCAGCCTGAGCGGTTCCGGAAGCGCAGATCTTGGCGTAGCGCTTGTCTCTTCAACGCCAAAGTCAGCTACCATAACGCTGACATACATACCAAAGAGTTTCATGGTAACGCAGAGTCCAAACATAAAGATTCTCAGCGCAGGCTCGTTCAGCGCGTCTGCCGGATCCCTTTCAACAACTCCTACCTCTCCGACTACTGTACAGAGCCCAGCGACGACCAAGCAGGTTACAACCCCAGTCACTACAACAGTCCAGGCATTGAACAACACTGCGCAGGTGATGGTATATGTAAATAAGACAGATATAGGCCAGCTTGCGATTGGATTCAACAGGGTGTTCCAGAAGGAACACGTTGCATGCACCCAATCAATATACGACAACGAATTCGCAAAAACATTCAGCTCTGTCCCTTCAGGGCCCACGACATTCCAGAACACAAGCCTTGTCACTCCCCAGGGCATCATTTCAAGTGCTGCTGCAGTAAGTACAGGCATATACAATGTCACATACTCAGAGTCGGTGGCATCTGGAAACAGACTTTTTGCTTTAGTAGAATACAACTTCACAGGACAGAGCCTTGTGTCTTCAGTGTTCAAGGGCGACTTCGGATCAAACTACAATGCGGTTTTCATGAACTACACCACCTTAAACACGACATCCGATCCGTGCGCAGCCTACGGTGTCTGATGTTCAGCCCTGTTGTACTTCAAGGCTCTCTTCTTTATCCTTGCCAGAGGCGGTATGGTGAACCAGAACGTACTACCCTTCCCAACTTCTGATTCCACCCCTATCCTTCCGCCGTGCAGATTAACGACCTCCTTGGCAATCGAGAGCCCAAGCCCGGTTCCAGATCCCTCCTGTTTCACGAGCCCTCTCCTGAGCTGATAGAACTTCTTGAATATCTTCGGTATGTCTGCCTTGCTTATGCCTATCCCGGTGTCAGAGACCTCGACCCTCACGCTGCCCTTCTTCTTCATTACCCTTACCCGTATCTCTCCCCTGTCGGTGAACTTTATCGCATTCCCTATCAGGTTTGAGAAGACCTGTATGAGCCTGTTAGGATCTGCCGGTATCTCAGGCACGTCATAGTCTACATCCCAGACAAACCCTAACCCCTTGTTTTCGCATGCCTCAGCAAGGGACTTTATGCTTGGGTTGTTCCTTATTTCATTGAAATTTACCTGTTGCGTATCAAGCTTGACTATGCCTGACTGCAGCTTTGCCACATCCAGTATCTGCTTCACGAGCTCCAGGAACCTTTCAGATTCATCATATATTATCTGTATGTAATCCATCTGCTCCTTTGTCAGTGTCTCTGCATTGTCAGTCAACAGGAGCTTCGAGAAGCCCATTATGTTGGTTATTGGCGTTTTCAGGTCGTGTGATATGTTGTATATGAACTGCGACTTCAGGTCGCTCTCGGTCTTGAGCTTCTCCGCCTCCTTCTGCGCGGCCTGCAACTGCTCTCCAAGCTCTTCAATGTTCTTCTTTGTGAGGAGCTCCCTGTTCACTATTATGAAAGATGCTGCGCTTCCATTCTTGTCTGCCACAGCCTTTATTTTCTGCACGCAGGGTATGCTTGACCTGTTTTTCGATTCTATCAGGCTGACATACACATCTTCTATGTACCCATTTTTTTTGGCTATGGCCAGCGATGCAGCTATCTTGTTCTGGCTCTCGCTGTCTGCGCATATGCCGTATATTGGAGTTCCTATGCGGCTATTGTCAAGTTTGAACAGGCTCTCTGCGGATTTGTTGTACGAAAGCATGTAGCCTGAGCCATCCACCTCTATTATTGGATCATTCGAGATTTTCACTATACTCCTGGACAGTTCCTCCGCTGATTTAATGTAGCGCATGTAATCTCTCGATACTATGCAGTAGAATTCGCTGCCCTCTCTGTATGCCGCAAGCCTGCCGTAGAAGTATGTATCATTGCCGAAATCTAGCTTCACATCCCCAGAGTATACATTTGCCGAAAGCTTCTGCAATATGTCCTTCATGGTATTCGGTACAACTACAAAGTCTGTGAACTTTCTGCCCACCATCATCTCCCTCTGTATCCCGAAAAGCGGGTAAGTGCCCTTGCTTGCCCACAACACCTCAAAATCCTTATCAGTCACAAGGAAGGCGTCATCCCCGCTTCTATCTAGCATCCTTGCCCTCTCCTCTGCATCCTTAGCCTCGCTGACATCGTTTATCATGAGATGGATAAGGCTGTCGTTAACCCTGCTAGGAGATATCTCGAATGACCTGTTCCGGTAGCTCTTTCCGAATGTTTCAACAACCAATCCCCTATTCAGCCTTTCAATGGATACGTTGTCGATGTCGAATATGTCGGACAGGTTTATGTTGGAGAGCTCCTTCTGGCTCTTGTCGAAGTAGTTGAGCGCAGTCTTGTTGGCTTTCACTATCCTGCCGTCCGTGCCCACAAGCAGCTGCGGCATCAGGTTGTTGAACGAAGCGTCGAAATATTTTGCAACATTGAGGCTCTTGTCTATCTCGTATTTGGATCCTATCTCGCTGCTGATGACTGTAGAGGCCACGGAAATGAGGTTTACGTTCTCCGGGACAAACCCCTTTTCGTCCCTCGACAGCAACGTGATAGTGCCGAACTGCTTGCCGCCCCTGACTATAGGGAGTATGGCGCAGCACTTGAATCCCCTGTTGCTGTACTCTATAAGTTCTGGGAAAGCGGAATAGCCGCTGAGCCCATTGTCAATGTACGGCTTGCCCGTGTTCAATGTGACTTCGTCAGACGAGGCGAAAGCCGAGCCCTGAAAATCCTTTATAACCGCCTCGTCGACTTCGAGCTTCACTTTCAGATAATCTGCGAACTTCGCAAGGAGCTCCTTGTAGCCCTGCGATTCCCTGCTGAGCTGCAGTAGTTCCATGACAAACCTGTCTGCAGGAAGTGGAGGTCGCATCCAATCATATATGATTATGCTGCAAACGTTATAAAATTTAGCCTAATGAATTATCTAAGGTAGGAATGAAAGTGAAGAGGCTTTTTGCAGGCATTTACCAGATAGACGGCAGGTTAGCCACAGTGAACCTCGCGCCCGGATCGAGGGTCTACGGCGAGGACCTCATGCCTGATGACGGGACAGAGTACAGATCGTGGAACCCATACAGGAGCAAGCTGGCAGCCGCAATACTCAATGGCTTAAAGACAATGGCCATAAAGAAGGGCTCAAACGTGCTCTACCTTGGCGCATCTACAGGGACAACGGCAAGCCACGTCAGCGACATAGTAGGAGCCAGCGGTTCAGTGTACTGCATAGAGATATCGGAAAGGAGCATGAGGGACCTGATAAAGATATGCGACAAGCGCCATAATATCCTGCCAATACTCAAGGATGCAAGGAATGCAGGCGACTACGCAGAGGACGTAGGAGTCGCAGACGTGATATATCAGGACGTCGCAGCAAAGGATCAGGATGCAATATTGCTTAGGAACGCCGAACTCCTTAAGAAAGGTGGATATGCATATGTGGCAATAAAGTCCCAGAGCATAGACGTGGGAAAGAGACCTGAAGACGTATTCAAGGGCTTCCTCGATTCGGTCTCGTCAAGATTCGATGTCATGGAGAAGATAGACATCGAGCCTTATGACAGGATGCACCTCTTCGTGGTACTCAGGAAGCGGTAGAAATAATAACAATTAAATTATGGTTCATTCAAGTGCTAACCATGGACATTAATGCAGCAAAGAAAAAAGCGGATTCGATAACCAAGTCAAAGCTGATGTGCAGGTGCTGTGGCGCAAATGTCTATGTCATGTCAGCAGTAGCAGAATCCATGTGCAATTTCTGCGAAGCGCACGTCAGCCTTCAGGACAAGGACATAGTGCACGGCAACAGCACAACAGAGAAAAATCTTGCAGGAATGCAGGAATGCGCTGCCCAGGCAAGATGGGCCGAAGGTACCGTGTATGCCGACGCCCTTGCAACAACAAAGGACCCATACTTCCTCTTCGGCGCATCAAGCTTCTACAGGTTCTTCTCAGATTATACTTATTTTGGAGTGGACTATACTCTTGAAGGATTCATGTACAGCAATGCGCAGAGGCGCAGCGACGAGTTCCAGAAGAACAAGTACAATGCTGTAGCCCTTATCTCAAAATCAAAGGAATACTTGTTCAAGGCACTGAAGGTCCTAGGCACAAATCCGCATCCAGATGACTCAGCGTCGTTCCTGGGCTTCATGGCTAACATGAGATTAAAGAGGACCGTGAACGCGCAGAAAGCGCTCTCAGTAATAAACGCAGTCCAGGCGAACGAGGAGATAAGAAGCTATGCCAACATGGTCTTCGGAACAGAGGAAAAAAGCAGAGGCGCGGAGAAGTTTATAGAGTCGTCATTGTCATACGGCATATCCAATTCCATATACTACCTTGCAATGCACACAGCAATGAAAAGGAGGCTGGACGAAGCCATATCCCTTCTTGACGTGCTTATAGCAAAGACTGGCATGCCATCCGCGGTATCATTACGCTACAGGCTAAAGGACACAAAAGCCGCTTCCTACAGATGACGCGCTGGCCTCCTGCACAGAGCAGGCTGAGGACCCGGATTAGCCCTTTATAACCGATATCGGCACATTCCTTGATACAGATTTGGCTATATTGCAGTTGTTTACAACTGCTATCACTCTGTCGATGTCTTTGTAAGTCCACTCTGCCTCTTCGCTTACTAGCCTCCTTGTCCTTATCCTTATCTCAATGCCCTTCTCCCTGAGAGACTCAAAGGTCCTTTCTGCCGGTATGTCTCTAAGTGCCTGATGTCTAGACATGACCCTGCCTGCTCCATGGCATGCGCTTCCGAACGTCTCCTTCATCGCTCCCTCTTCGCCACAAAGTACATAGCTCGCCGTCCCCATGCTTCCCGGTATCAATACAGGCTGGCCTACAGAGCGGTAGGTCTTTGGTATCTCCCCTCTGCCTTTTGCAAATGCCCTCGTGGCTCCCTTCCTATGCACATATACTGCCTTTTTCATGCCCTCCACCACATGCTCCTCCAGCTTGACTATGTTGTGCGACAGGTCGTACAGCATATCCATACCCATCTCGTCGGAACCCTTCCCAAAGACCTCCTCGAAACTCTTCCTTATAGAGTTTGTTATTATCTGCCTGTTCGTAAATGCAAAATTAACTGCGCATTTCATCGCGCAGAGATAATCGTCGGCTTCCTTGCTTCCTATATTTGCATAGCTCAGCTCCCTGTCAACAAGCGTTATATCATTCCTCTTCTGGTACTCTGCAAGGCCTCTTAGATAATCGCTGCATATCTGGTGTCCGAATCCCCTTGACCCAGTGTGCACCATCACTACTATCTGCCCTTTGTACAGCCCGTAAGATTCAGCGGTCTTCTTTTCAAATATCTCTTCGACTTTCTGTACTTCAAGGAAATGGTTACCTGCCCCAAGCGTGCCTAGCTCGTGTAGGCCTCTTGATTTAGCCTCCTTGCTTATCTTAGAAAAGTCGGCCCCTTCCATCGCTCCGAGTTCCTCTGTCCTTTCTGCATCTCCTTCAACTCCGAATCCTTTACCTATGATATAATCAGCGCCTTCTTCAGCGACTCTCTCAAGATCACTTTGCGTAAGACCAATCTGCATCCTGCTTCCCACCCCGCTGGGTATGTTCTTGAACAGCGAATCCGATAGCTGCGTCATACTTTTCCTAACTTCTGCCTCGTCAAGGTTTGTTTTTATCAACCTGACTCCGCATCCGATGTCAAACCCCACGCTTCCAGGAGATATTATCCCTGTTTCGGAGTCCGATGCCATCACTCCGCCTATCGGGAACCCATAGCCCTCGTGAGCGTCAGGCATCAACATCACATCTCCTACCAGCCCGGGTAGGGTAGTCGCATTGGCCGCCTGCTGCAATGTCCTATCCGATGACATCTTTTCAAGCATATTGCTGTCTGTGTATATAGTTATGCCGGTTTTCATGCCTGGCACTGCGCCCTTCCGCACAGCGAATCTGTTGTCGTTAATTCTCTCAATTTCCATCAGCATCAGCTAAATCTCTATAGTAAGTATTATATATGAGATAACATTCTATAAGTATGCGCCGTTGTTATACGGCATCAAACTTTAAATATAATGGTTTATAATTACTACGTGTTGCAGGGATGGCGGAGCCCGGTCAAACGCGGCAGACTCAAGATCTGTTGGCTTAGGCCTGCGGGAGTTCAAAAAATCTGAACAAATCTCTCTCCCTGCACCACTTTAAAAGGTAATAACATGGCGAAACGCTCCAAAAAGCAAAAAACAGCTCCTTCAAGGAGGCATGCGAGCAAGCGCTCCAGGCCGGCAGCGCCTAAGAGGAGGCCTGCAAAGGCAAAGATCAAGGACAAGGTGCTTTTTGAGATAGAGCACTATCCGCAGACAGAAGAGTTCACAAGCTCTGCAGCATGTGCAATGATGGTGCTGAAGCACGTAAACAGCGACTTCAAGATGAAGAAGGAGGAGGAGTACAGCATATGGCAGGAAGCCGTAAACGGCAGCGTATGGCACGGTTCCAAATACGGCCTAGCATATTCAATAGCCAAGAGGGGAGCAAAGGTAAAGATACAGAGCAACACCAAGGACGAGGGATATGACCGTAAGCTGGCTGTGTACGAGAATGTAAACCTAGATACGCTTACAGCATCGTACAACGAGACAAAGCAGAAGTCGGAGAGTATAGGCATACAGGAGGAATACACAAGCGATTTCTCGCTAAACTCAGTTAAGAGGGCCCTTTCAACAAACCAGATACCAATAGTCCTGATAGATGCGAACGCCCTAAACCCGTATGTAGAGTCTTCTCCACATTGGATAGTGGTGAAGGGCTATGACAAGGACGCCTTCTACATAAACGACCCGTACTCAGACAGCACAATAACGCTTGACCATGATGCATTCAGGCAGGCCCTGGGATTCGACAACAATTTCCACATGATACTAACTGACACAAGGAGCAGGAATTTTCATAAGCCCTCTTCAAGGAAGAGGAGATAAGTTTCAGAAGAGAAACAGGCAATCCAGCTCTCAAACTTCTCATTCTCCGGCTAAGCATTCATCTCTCCGGATATCACAGCATATGTAATCGGCGCAAGAAAGCACAACTGCCCAAGTTTCTTCCAGTAGAGATTGGACAGGTCCGGCAAACGGAACTAAAGTCCGTCTATCCATTTTTTTATACCTCTCACAAGCGCTCTTTCCTTCCCTTCGAATGCATGGTCCGCTCCTCGTATTATGAGCTTATCGAACTTTTCAGACGAAGTCCTCGATTCAAGGATGCCGAGGCACATGCCGACAGGCTTTGTTGCATTCTCCTCTTCAGAGCCGAATATCGCCAGCATCGGCGTATCTATAGTTCCGAACTCCTTAAGCCTCCCGTCATAATCGAACATCCTGGCTTCAACCTTCCCATCATTTATCAAAGAGTCAAGCCTCTGTGCAGATAAGCCGAACGCGCCTGGCGCAGCATCTCCTCCCCTGCCTGCCTTTATCATCTTCGAGCAGATTTCCCTCATCCTTTTGTAATCCCTTCCAAGTCTTTCCTTGTTCAGGTTGTAATCATCACACGGTGCGACAAGGACAATCCCAGCAATCCTCCTGTCCCTAGTAGCGTACTGGTAATAGGCTGCCTTCTGACATCCTGTACTATGTCCTATAAGTATGAACCTGGAGTAGCCTAGTCTAGACATGGAGTCAACGGCACTTTTTATGTCATATATACAGTCTTCAAACCGCTCAAGGTTGGTTCCTGCCACAAACCTCATCTTCTTCCCCCTGGAATACTTCGTGAATGATGATACAAGCCCGCATCCCCTGTTGCCGAACGAGAAGAGTGCGCAGTCATCGCCAAGACCCTTTGCAATGGCCAATGACACGCCAGAAAGAGCTCCGCCTGACATTCCATGCACGAATATCATGCAGGCCATAGGTTTTATCACGTTCCTGAACAGCACTCCTTTAAGCATTATCCCGTCGTCCGTTCTGAATTTTACCACGCTTCCATACTTGCCTATTCTTTCACACTCCATAAACGATAGTATATGATGAAGCCTTAATAAATTTAGCAGAGTAATTCATAATTACTATGGGTCTGTAACTCAGCTTGGCTAGAGTGGAAGGCTTTTAACCTTTAAGTCGGGGGTTCAAATCCCTCCAGGCCCGCCTGCTTCTTCGCGCCTCAAAAATCCTAGATCATGAATTACCAGAAGAGACGCGCAGTGAACAAGCACCATATCCCAGGTTCAAGAACAATGACATTCAGAAGCCAAAACAACAGGACCTTTCATAGAAATTGTGCAAATCCAATATACATAAATATAAGAAAACACCGAATAAACGCGTTAGCAAGGGTTACATATGGCAGCACCAAGCTTCGCGAAGACCATAGTCAAACGCGCACAGCCAGCTGTAGGGATCAACAATAAGGCTGAAGCTTCCCTAATCGACCAACTTCTAGATATCGTTGATGGACTTCTATACTGCTTACATACCAAAAAGTCAGAGAAAGATGCTCAGAAACAGGCATATAAATTAATTGGAGAGTATATAGCGGCAACCGGAAAAGTTTATAGAGGATGCAATTTCAAGACAATAAAAGAAAGGGACGCCTTCATAGGAATGGCGGAAAAAGAAGGGCTTACTGAATCCAATTCCACGAGAGATACGCAATGCTACAACGGGGTTCCCCTCAGCGCTCTTTTCTGCATTTCTTCATCTTTCGCTACAACGTCCTCTGGATTTGGGGTCGTTTTTGAGATAGACGCAGCCAAAATCTTCTATCGCCCAGTAGATTACTCAAATGGCGAGGAGTGTCCCTTGAATATACAAGAGGCCGAAGTGCGAGCGCGCAAGGTGCCTCCAGATGCAATAATTGCAATTCATCTGGTTTATCCACATGATTCGGCAGCCCTGAAAGAGGCAAAAAGGACCTGAGATAGGAAACCCCTGCAGTAAAAAGACAACAAAACAAGATCTTTGCAAGCCAGACCGCACTAATCACGAAAAGGCTGCACCACAAAATATTATAAACGGTTAGCCAGAAAACCCATCACCCTCAGTGGTGGGATGAATGGCGGCATGCAATATAAATATTGGTAAGGATAAATCATGATGGGATAACCTATGAAAAGCGCATACAAATTTAGAGCATATCCTTCAAAAGAGCAGAAATCTAATCTAAATCATCAGATGTTTCTCTGCAAGGAACTCTACAATTTCCTTCTTGTAAAATCAAAGGAGTATTTCAAAGATACAGGAAAGACCTTCACCCAATACGACATGAACAAATGGATAACAAAATTCAAAAAGGAATATCCGCAATATCAAGACATCCATTCACAAGTATTACAGAACGTATCCCAGAGGCTTCATGGCGCATACAAAAATTTCTTCAGGAGAGTAAAGAGGAATCACAATGGAAAACATCAGCATGTCGGTTTCCCTCGTTTCAGGAAATTTACTTCCTCATTGACTTACCCTGATTCCGGATTCAGACTCAATAAAAAGAATATCTATCTTTCAACAATCGGCAATGTAAACTTCGTAAACCACAGGGAAATTGAAGGCGAAATAAACACGCTTACGATAAAGAGGACTAAATCTCAGGAATGGTTCGTCACAATCTCAGTCGAAAAAGGAGACAAATCATTTGCTCCAAACGGCAAACCGCAGATAGGTTTAGATTTAGGTCTAAAGGAATATGCCACACTGTCCGACAATGTAAAAATTGCCAACATGCGGTTCGGCAAAGAATACGAAAAGAGGCTGATAAAGTCGCATCAGAAGGTTTCCCGAAGGATAAAAGGCTCAAGAAATCGAAGGAAGACTGTGATATTACTTTCAAAGGTCTATGACAAAATAACAAACAAACGTGAGGACTTTACACATAAACTTTCTCACAATCTCGTAAACTCATATTCCTTCATCGCATACGAAAACTTACAGATTCAGAACATGGTGAAGAACCATAAACTCGCTAAATCCATAAACGACGTATCGTGGGCAAGATTCACGCAATTCCTCTGCTACAAGGCTGAAAGTGCTGGTTGCAGAGTTGTTGATGTGCCCCCACAATACACCTCGCAGACATGCCATGAATGTGGCAAAGTTCAGGAAATATCTCTAGAAAACAGAATCTTCAACTGCGAAAAATGCGGATTGCAGATTGACCGAGACCTGAACGCATCTAAGAACATACTGAGACTTGGTCTTGAAAAAGACCGAACTACCGAAGGACATTCGGGAAGTCACGCCTCTGGAGACATTGTAAGACTTCCGCACATGGAAGCAGATGTCGCTGAATCAGGAACTAAACATGGTGCTTCGACATGATAAATATCAAAAAGACACCATTGGAAGCCCACGAATTTCAATCGTGGGAGGATGTCACCAATCTAATCGTTCAATGATAAGTGTCCTGGTTAGTATGGCAGACCAATCGAAGCTTGACAAACTCAAGAAACTAAGGGAGCTTGGAATAAACCCGTACCCCTACTCATTCAACCAGACTCACCATGCAGAAGAGATAAGGAACGGATACGCGAAGCTGGAAGGAAAGTCTGTATCGGCAGCAGGTCGCATGATAAGGATGAGGAGCATGGGAAAGCTCTACTTCATTGATATCCTTGACGGAAGCGGAAAGATACAGGTGCTTGCAAGGGAAGACAGAGTAAATCCTTCCGCAATGCAGATACTCAAGTTCAGTGACATAGGCGACATAATAGGAGTCAACGGCACAGTCACGAAGACGCAGAAGGGCGAGATAAGCATAGAGGCAAAAGAGATAACAATGCTCTCAAAATCACTCTCCACCCTTCCTGAAAAATTCCACGGCTTATCAGACATCGAGACAAGATACAGGAAGAGGCATCTAGACCTTATAATAAATCCAGACGTGCGCAAGGTCTTCAGGGACAGAAGAGACATAATATCATATATAAGGGATTTTCTGGACAGGCGCGGCTATCTTGAGGTCGAGACTCCAGTGCTCCAGAGCGTCTATGGCGGCGCGAACGCCAAGCCGTTCAAGACACACCACAATGCCCTGGATGCCGACCTATTCCTCAGGATATCGGACGAGCTTTACCTGAAGAGGCTGATAATAGGAGGCATAGAGCGCGTATACGAGTTCTCCAGAGACTTCAGGAACGAGGATGTCGACTCGACCCACAACCCAGAATTCACCCTCCTGGAGTTCTATGAAGCATACGGAGATTACAACACCTTCATGGGACTCACAGAAGAGCTGCTGAGCGGCCTGGCAAAGAAGATGAAAGGGGGATATGAATTCGAGTACCAGGGAAAGCCAGTAAACTTCAAACCGCCATTCAAGAGGATCTATTTCGTAGAAGAGATAAAGAAGAAGACAGGCATAGATATATCTGAGATGAGCGACAGGCAGGCGGAGGAGATAGCAGACAAGGAGCATCTTAAGATACCTGTGAAGAACAACTACCACGTGGCAGATGCCTTGTTTGACAAATACATAAAGTCGGATCTCTGGAATCCATCGTTCCTACTTGACTACCCCGCATACATGTGCCATCTTACAAAGGACAAGCGAGGCAATCCAAAACTGAGCGAGAGATTCGAGCTTTTCATCTGCAACAAGGAGATATGCAATTCATATTCCGAGCTGACAGACCCGATAGAGCAAAGGGAAAAATTCAACGACCAGGTTGCGGAGAAGAGAAAGGGAGATGACGAGATGCCTCCATTCGACGAGGATTTCCTTGACGCCATGGAATACGGAATGCCTCCTACAGCTGGCATAGGTATAGGCATAGACAGGCTCGTAATGCTGCTCACGGACAACGTATCAATAAAGGAAATCCTGCTATTTCCATCCGTCAGGCCGGAGAAAAACCAGGCCAAGGACCAGCGTAAGGAAGGATAGAGAACCGGGACTGGGGTTTATCTGCAGCGCAATCAACAGGGCCTTAATCAGACAACCTTGTATACTTCTTCCCCTTCTTGCACCTGGTGGGCGACCTTTATGCCTATCGAGTCACCTTCATGAGCCTCTTCCACGTCAACCCTGTCTATCTGCATACTAGACACTTTCTGCCTTATGGCTTCGTCAGCCCCTCCTATTTCAATAACGTCTCCTACCTTTAAGTCCCCGCTCAGGGTTATTGCAGCAACGCTTATCCTGTCAAAGAATTTATCCACGGCTCCTACAAGTATCCTCTCCCTGCCTTTGCTCTGCGCATCGCTGCCCTTCTCCTTCTCTTCCCACGCCTTCAGGTTCTCCATTGCGTTGTCAAGATTATCCATGGTATCTCATCAGCCTCCGGCGAGGATTGAACTCGCGACCTCGTCCTTACCAAGGACGCGCTCTACCACTGAGCTACAGAGGCACAATAGTGCTTCTGTGCAGAAACATATAAATCCCAATTGCATAGTTAATGCTGTCTATGGAGATCGGCAAACTTGGCGAAAGGAAGATAATAAGGCTGATAAGGTCAGTGTACAGATACAAGTGGCCTGATAGCGATGCAGCATACATTGATTTCGGCAAGAAACGCATACTTATAACTACGGATTCCATAACGCGACACTCCCACATACCAAATTGCGCCATGCCGGAAGACGTTGGCTATTTCTTCGCAGCGATAAACCTGAGCGACATAGCTGCCATGGGAGGCACGCCAAAGTATTTCATGTCGTCTTTCATACTTCCAGACAGCCTTGACTCGGACTACCTTGTATCATTGGAAGCTGGGATCAGGAGATGCCTAAGCAGATATCACGTGAAGATGATAGGAGGAGACCTGAAGGAAGGGAGGGAGCTTTCAATGACTGGCATTGCAATCGGCGAGGTTGACAAGTTGAAAATGATGCAGAGGCTAAGAGTAAGAGACGGCGATGCAATATGCGTCACAGGAAGCCTGGGGGGAAACGCTGCAGGATATTATCTATGGAAGCGAGGCTCAAAAGAGGGAGCAAGGAAGCTGCTTGACGTGCACCCAAGGATAAATGAAGGCAAGTTCCTATCAGAGAATGGCGTCAGGGCGTCAATCGACCTTTCAGACGGCGTGTATTCCGCAATAAGCCAGCTTAAAGATGCCACAGGCCTCGGGTTTGAGATATATTATGACAATGTGCCTGTAGATAAGCTTGCAAGGAAGCTGAGCTTAAGATACGGCACAAGCCTTGAGCAGATGTGCCTGAATTTCGGTGGGGACTACGAGCTCTTTTTCTCAATAAAGGAATCCATGCTCAATGCGCTTATGAGAAACGCAAAAAGAAAGAGGATCAGGATAACCAGGATAGGCACTGTAACCGGAACTGATAACTTCCTGGTTAAAGGGACAAAAAGGGAAAGGATAACTAAACGTGGATATGAGCATTTCGTGAAAGATTAGCCAATGCCAACGCAGATACGAAACCTATTTTAATTCCAAATGCAGATATGCTGACATGGGAGCTTCTCATGGCATTTCCAATTCAAGCCAAGGCAGTAAGGAGCTTACGGCCAGGCTGAAGGACGCGGTGCACGCGTCCAGGACACTGCCAAAAGGGCTCTATGGCCTAACATCCAGCAGCTTCGGGCAGACTCACGCCCAGAGTGCAAGGATCTTCCTTGAAGCAGGAGCGAAGATAATACAGTATAGAGAAGAGCACAAGGAAAAGCCTGCAGGTGAGATGCTGAAGAGTGCAGTGGAGATAAAGGATACGTGCACAGAATACGGGGCCCTTTTCATAGTAAATGACAGGGTCGACATAGCAGTTGCAGCAGGGGCAGACGGGCTGCACCTTGGCACAGACGATATGCCTTTAGAGCTTGCAAGGAAGCAGTTCAAAGGCATAATAGGAGCATCAGCGTCAAGCCTCAAAGAGGCATTAAGCGCCCAGGCCTCAGGAGCAGACTATCTAGGTGTCGGCTCAGTGTTCCCTACCGGCACAAAGGCAGACAGCGAAATCATAGGACTCGAGGAGCTCAGGAGGATAAGGGATAAGGTATCGCTGCCCATATATGCGATAGGCGGAATAAACTATGGGAACATGATGCGCCTCAAGAGCCTAGATATTTATGGCATCGCAGTCATTTCAGCAGTGCTTGATTCAGAAGATCCGGTATCACTGGCAAAAGGCATAATAAAAAGATGGGGCTAGGACGCTTTTAAGCGCAAGACTGTTCTAAACGTTTTTAAGCCTTCACCAGCATAATAGATAGGATAGCGTGATAGGGTTTATTTTAGCTGCAGTCGTAGCTGTAATCATAATAGCTGTAATAGTAATCTACAACGGTTTTGTAACAAAGAGGAACAGGGTCCAGACAGCCTGGGCTCAGATAGACGTGCAGCTCAAGAGAAGGTATGACCTGATACCAAATCTCGTAAGCACAGTAAAAGGATACAAGAATTACGAGCAGGGGGTGCTCACTAAGATAACGCAGCTTAGGACATCGATAATATCAGGGTCTGTGCAGGATAAGGCTGCAGCAAACAACCAGCTCAGCCAGGCCCTCAAAAGCATATTCGCAGTGGCCGAGAACTACCCCGACCTCAAGGCATCAGACAACTTCAAGATGCTGCAGCAGCAGTTAGCTGACACCGAAGACAAGATAGCCTTCGTCAGGACATCCTACAACGACTATGTCCTCGATTACAACAATGCTATAATGGAGTTCCCTGGAAACATCTTCGCTCCGCTCTTCCACTTTTCAAAGCAGGACTTCTTCCAGGCGCCTGACGATGCAGAAAGGGCTCCTGTAAATGTCAATTTTGGCGATTCCATCGGACAGGACGGACAGGGAGCAGCGCAGAAACAGCAAGGGAAACCAGGAAAGAAATAAAGGGTCTTAACAATGGCAAGCTTCTTCGATGAGATAGCACGGAATAAGGCCAAATCAATACTGCTAATGGCCATATTCTGCGCAATATTCTTCATCATAATGTATGTATTCGTGATATTCCTAGGCGGAGGCCCGTTTGCAATTGCCATAGGAGCAGCAGTGATACTTCTGTATGCTGCATTCTCCTATTTCGAAGGGGACAAGGTAATTCTCAAGATGTCGGGGGCCAAAAAGGCCGATCCTGCGCAATACCCTACGCTTTTTGATGCTGTAGATGGTCTGGCTGCCGCATCGCAGGTGCCTAAGCCCGACATATATATAATAAACGACCCCAATCCAAACGCATTCGCTACAGGGAGGAACAAGAAGCACGCATGTATAGCTGTCACTTCGGGACTGCTCTCAATGATGAATAGGGAAGAGCTCCAGGGGGTTGTATCTCATGAAATCTCACACATATCAGACAATGACATACAGTTCATGATGCTTGCGATAGTGTTTGCAGGGGCCATAGGACTAGCTGCAGCCGCCATACGCATGTCATTCTTCTTCGGCTTCGGAGGAAACAACCGCAACAGCGGCGGGATATTCCTCTTAATCGCCCTTGCACTTAGCATAATAGCGCCAATAATGGCATATATGGTCAGGCTTGCGATTTCAAGGAAGCGGGAGTATATGGCAGATGCCAATGGCGCGAGGATCACAAGGAATCCTCAGTCTCTCGCAAATGCGCTGAAGAAGATCGAGGCGTACACAAGCAGGCCAGATGCGCCTCAGGTAAAGAATGCAAACGATGTGACAGCATCGCTTTATTTTTCAAGCCCGCTCAAGAAACAGTCGCTATCAAACCTGTTCTCCACCCACCCTCCCACAGCAGAAAGGATTAAACGACTGGAGCAGATGTACTGACAAATAAGAACAGACTGGCTGTAGCAGGTTTGCCTGAAAAGCTGCATGATCCTTCCTAACCTCTGCATCTCAAAGTCTTCTTCGGATCGCATTCAAAAAGGAAGGTTTAAGTATGAAAATCGATCCAAAGAATCTGGTAATTATCTGGGAAGAATCAAAGTTGCCCATATCGTACATGAGATTACTCTATCAGACAGGCGCATGAACTTACAGGAGGCCTTGAAGCACGCCTCAAGAAACGGGGAACGGCTGGCCTCAAACAACGAAGTGGATAATATTCTAATGTCTGGTCTGTCGCATCTCACAGGACGGTCAATATTGACCGGAACAATTTCTGTTTATCAGTCCCCAAATACGCCTTTTGGAGAGCGCATCGTATACGAAGGCATAGCCTTCAATGTTCCCCAAGAATTCCAGAAGCTTTCAAATGCCGCATTGGTACTTGAAAGCCCTTCGATAAAAGACGGCGTTATAATGGGAAAAAACATACGCGTTGTTACTGATTTTCCAGTTGAGTTTGGATGCTATCAGATTGATGAAAGCACAGGAATTCCACACGGAAGCATGGCTGACACATCTGAAAGGCAGGCAAGGTACCTTTGGCGTGCAGATTCAGGTATTCATGCTGTAGTCAGGTCAGGAGGCCTTGCCGACTGGCGCATAGTAGACACGAGCCAGAAGCCAGATGTAGCACAGTTGGCGGTGTTTGTGTCCCAAGGAGAAGGCTCAATAGTCGTTCCGAAAGGCCCTGTTGCAGTCTTTGAAGCCATCCGTAATGCCATGAGCGACGGATCAAGACAGAGACCATAACTCCGGCACTATACTGCCCATTGGGACAATTGCAACAAATGGAATAGCTTCTGAGTTCGCGATTTGAATTTGCAGGGGGAGAGATTTGAACTCTCGAAGGCGCTAAGCCACGGGATCTTAAGTCCCGCGCGTTTTTCCGTGGCCGATACCAGCCAGACCAGACTCTGCCACCCCTGCAAAAGTATCACGCGTACATAGACGGGCCGGTAGCCTCCGCGGCATTGTTGTAATGTTCTGGAGTCTCCTTTGTCTTCTTCATGAGTTCCCTCATCCTGGCCTCGACCACCTTGGCCTCCTCTTCGAGATCCTTCAGGTCTATGTTGATGTCTGTTATCTTGTTCAGCGCGCGTATGGCTATCTCTGCGTACTTAGGATCCATGACCTGAGGATTGACCTCAACTAGTATGTTCATAGACTCTATCTTGAACTGGCCTGAATTTGCCATGAGAAGCGCGCCGACCCCCGCAACCACTCCCTCGTTTATGGTCTTGATCCCCTGCTTCGTTGCTTTCTTCAGGGTTGCAGCGTCAGGGGACGTAACGTATGCTGTTTCGGATGGCTTATTCGATGGCATACCGCTTATAGACACGATTTTTGATATCCCCATTTTCCTCGTGAAGGCAAGCAACTCCCTTGATAGCTGGTACACAACCATGGCAGGTATTACGAATTCTGATATAACTATTACTATCTTGTATCTGTCATCCTTGTAGATCCGTGCAGGGAACATGGGCATTCCGCCGTGTATCGCCGCAATTGGCGGGAACTGGTCACTGTCAATATATCCGATGTTCTCCATCCTGAGCTTCTCTATGATGTAGCTTCCGGTCATCGGCCCAACCAGCCCGACTCCAGGGAACGCATCTATCAAGGTATATCCCTTGAGCTCATAATTTTTGAAAAGTTTTATTTCTATCATAAAATCATAAATAGAATTAAGATGCGTATATATTTAAAGAGTGCCCATCTGAAGCTCGCCATCCGACCAATCAGGACCTGAACCTGGCAATAAGCAGTGAATTGGAGACAACAGCGACAGAGCTGAATGCCATCGCAAGCGCCGCTGCCATCGGCAGTACATTGTATATGCTTGCAGTATAGAATGGAATCAGCGCCCCTGCGGCTATGGGTATCAGCACCATATTGTAACTGAAAGCCCAGAAGAGGTTCTGCCTTATCTTCCTCATAGTGAGCTTGCCAAGCTCCAGCGCGACGAAAGCATCATATACGCTGTCCTTGATCAGTATTATGCCTCCTGCCTGCTCTGCCACTTCTGAGCCTGCGCCTATTGCTATTCCGAGATCTGCTTTTGCAAGGGCAGGCGCGTCGTTTATACCGTCGCCTATCATAGCAACAGTCTTTCCCATTCCTTGCAGCTGCTCTATCTTCCTCATCTTGTCCTTAGGCTTCGCATGGGCAATGACGTTCCTTATGCCCAGGCTTTTCGCTGCTGCGCCTGCCGCTGTTTCATTGTCCCCGGTAATCATCCATACCTCCCTTCCCGACTCCACGAATGCGTTTACTGCCTTTCTGCTGTCTTCCTTGAGCACGTCTGCAAGCGCTATTATTCCTACGACTCTCCCTCCAACGCTCAGGATAAGAGCAGTCTTTCCACCACGTTCAAGGTCTCTGAGCTTGCCTTCCAATATTTCAACCTGCTTTCTGCTGAACATATCTCTGTTCCCTACCATGATCTTCGTGCCTTTCTTGTCGAAGGCTGTCACTCCGTTCCCCTGTCGGTACGAGAACCTGGCTGGCAACTCAATATCTATCCTGCTGCTCCTTGCCTTTTCCACTATGGCCTTCCCAACAACATGCTCTGAGTTTGTTTCCGCTGTAGCTGCTAGCCTCAGCATATCTTTCTTGCCATATGTGGATACCTGAATTATGTCAGTTACTTCAGGTCTTCCTCTTGTCAATGTGCCTGTTTTGTCCATTACCACGGTGTCGATGCGGCTTGCCATCTGGAGAGCTTCCCCGTCCTTGACCAGTATGCCTTCTTTAGCTGCCCTACCTGAAGCTACAAGAAGGGCTGCAGGAGTTGCTATGCCCAGTGCGCACGGGCACGCTATTATAAGCACGCTAACGAATATGAGCACAGCGAAGTTAAATCCGACTCCCCCTATCAGGTACCATGCTGCAGAAGACATTATTCCTGCGAGCACTACTATCGGAACGAAATATGATGATATTCTGTCTGCAAGTTCCTGTACAGGCACCTTGCTTGATGCTGCATCCTCTACTATCTTTATTATCTGGGACAGCTCTGTGTCCGCTCCGACCCTAGTGGCCTTTACCCTCAGCGTCCCTTCAGCGTTTATTGTACCTCCAATGACCTTATCTCCCACTCTCTTTTGGGAAAGCATGCTCTCTCCAGTGATCATCGATTCATCAACAGATCCGCTCCCGCCAACAACAACAGAGTCTGTAGGTATCCTTTCTCCTGCTTTCACAAGCAGCATATCGCCTACTTTAACCTTCTCTATCTGCAT
The DNA here is from genome assembly GCA_021803945.1 of Microcaldota archaeon. Classification (GTDB taxonomy): domain Archaea; phylum Micrarchaeota; class Micrarchaeia; order Micrarchaeales; family CABMGC01; genus JAJZNA01. The sequence goes on along the minus strand of JAJZKW010000011.1, from coordinate 3,579 downwards.
GTCTGTTATACTGCCGCCTCTTATCACATGCGCAATCTTAATCTGCATGCCAATCAGTGCAGATACTGCTCCTGCAGCTCTTGACTCGCTAAGCCTCTGCATGTATGTTCCAGTCAGTATAAGTGATATTATTATTGTTGAAGTGTCGAAGTATATGCTGCCTGTAGAGAATATCGAAGGTGCAAAAACTACGACCGTGCTGTATGCCCACGCTGCAGTAGTGCCTATGCCTATCAGCATATCCATATTGCCTGACCTGTTCCTGATCGCATCAAGGGTTCCGGCATAGAACCTCCGCCCTGCATAAAACTGCACTATGCTCGCAAGTAGAAATATCACATAGCCTCCATAAGCCAGGTGAAAGACATACGTCAGCACAACTACAGCTGCAGTAAGAGGCCATGCCACCAAAAGAGCTGCGCGCAGACTCTGCATCTCCCTTTCGGGCTTTTCGAACTGGTCCTTGCACGTCCCGCTGCAGAAATAGTACTTCTTCCCGTATCTTTCAGAAACTAGGCGGGACTCGTTCACATTGACATACATGCCGCATATCGGGTCTGTTGCCATGCAATCATTAATACAGGGTGTCTGGCTTTTATAATATGCGGATGTGAAATTCCGCATATCAGCAATCAGTAGATGCAGCGCACGCAAAGATCATATGCTATGTGTCTAATTGCGGTTTTGGCCAGGCATGCACATTCTCGCCTGCCGCCGTCCATCCTACTTTTTTGCCTGTTGCTTGCTGTTGTCTTGGACCAGGGTCATGCCGCATTTCTGGCACCTGCCTTTCTTTTTGGACCGTATTTCCGGGTGCATGGGGCATGTGTATTCCATAATATGCCATTGCAAGAAAACTATTAAAGGCGTAGCTCTCGGGCGGAATACATGTATTTTACTCTCGTAAATACGACGATGAATATAAAAACGTTTATGTCGTAGTAATATCGTGATTAAATGGCTGAAAGAATCGGACAAGAAAAAGTACGCAGGGAAGACGGATATCTTTACTTCCTTGGTAAAGATGGACACGTGTGGAAGACGCCAATGAAGAACAACCCAAGGGGCAGGAAGGCGAAGGTAACCAACGAGACAGTAAAGAGGCAGGAAGGGTTCCTCTACTTCATAGACAAGAGTGGATATGTGGCGAGGACCAAGATGAACAGGAAGGGCAGGATGTCAAGGAGATCAAGGAGATAGAACCTTCTTTTCTTCTTTCTTTTTCTTTTTTATTTTTTCAGAACCGCAGTACCTTATTCTTAATCGCGCAACGCTGGCCTGAAACCCAGCCAGAATCCGTGCAAAATGCACGGCTTAACCCTCCATTCTGCCGTTTGCCGGGTTTGAAGCTGGGAAACATAAAAATAGGTCAGATTTATAAACCTTATTTACTAATCTCTTTCGGTGCATTTATGGCCAGCATGAGCTTATAGGAGCTTATGTATTGAGAGCGGTCTTTTTTCTGCTTGATGATGTCATATACGATAGCTTAGGCTATCCCACCCCTATACGCGATGGTCATGAAAACTAGTGATATTGCATGTATTGCAATTGATTTGAGGAGAAGCAAGTTTGTAATTTTTTAAGCCACCTAGGGGATGGCTTGGCTCTGGTAGCGAAGAAGGACGTGGCAAGCTGCGATAAGCCCAAGGTAGGCGCAAGTCAGCCTTTGAACTTGGGATTTCCGAGATGTACGCCTTGAATAGAGGCGTGAGCGCACGCGTGGAATTGAAATATCTTAGTACACGCAGGAGAAGAAAGCTTATGCGATTCCGTAAGTAACACGAGTGAAACCGGAAGAGGGCGAACTGAATCATTCATTGCGAAATGAATGAGATGTGGGGCTACTTTAGAACTCATGATGCCTGCCGAATGTTCTGGAAAGAATTGCCAAAGAGAGTGACAGCCTCGTAGGCTAAGCAGAGTGAGTCTTGTAGCATGAGAGTAGTCCGACTTTATTATGCCGGACGAATACGGGGCATTAAACCCCAACCCTAAATATTGACTAGAGACCGATAGCGAACAAGTAGTGCGAACGAAAGCTGAAAAGAACCCACACGCGTGGGATTGAAATAGATCTGAAACTAGGTGGTTACGAGAAGGTGAGGCATGAAAGGAATGAAGGGACCAGAAGCGAAATGGCGTAAGCCATGAGCGATGGACTTGGACCAGTGTTTCATCATTCTTCTCGAAGCAAGAGCCAGGGAGTGCATTGCAGTGGCGAGCTTAACAGCGAAGTGAAAGCGAGAGCACGCAAGCAATGAGGTGCTGGGCATGAAAATGCCTCAAGTCACTGCAATTCGACCCGAAGCCATTGTGATCTACGCGCGGCTAGGACGAAGTCGGGTTTACACTCGATGGAGGTCCGCAACCTGTCATGGCATGTCCTGTTGGGTGAGCTGCGGGTAGGGGCGATAGACCATTCGAACATGGCAATAGCGGGTCCCCTCCGAAGTATCTTTAGGATAGCCTCAGACGAGCTCGAACACGAGGTAGAGCTACCGATTGGGAAGTCTAGCTCCGAAAGGGGCTGCTTTCCTCTCAAACTCCGAATGCGTGTTCTGCGTAGACTCTGGGAGTCGGCGACGTTGGGTAAGCTAGCGTCGCGATGCTGTAAAGGCAGTATCCGAGGTTAAGGTCCCTAAATTTTGGTTGAGTGTATCAAAGGACGGCAGTGTCTTAGACAGTCGGGAGGTAGGCTCAGAAGCAGCCACCCTTTAAAAAACGCGTCATAGCGTACCGATTGAGATATTGCTCTCCGAAGATGGACGGGGCTAAACCAAGTACCGAAACCTCGGCACTATCAAATAGTGGGTAGGGGGGCGTGCTGCACGGCTAGAAGCTTGGGCCTGCGCTCAAGTGGACTGTGCAGCAGAGAAAATCCTGGTATTAGTAACAGCATAAATGGGTGAGAATCCCATTCCCCGGAAGCACAAGGTTTTCCTTGCAATGATCGTCAGCTGGGAGTTAGTCGATCCTAAGCGCACAGCCAATTACTCGTGCGCAAAAGGGAAGTCTGTTAATATCCAGACACTCAGTGCGTAGGCGTGGCAACACAAGGCGGATTTCTGAAGCTTGAGGATAGGGCTGCAAACAGGTACAAATGGCTGCGGAGTCTCATTATGAGGAGAAGCAGCTAAATGAACTGACAATGCCTGAATTCTTGAGCCAGTGAAAAGGGAATCCGCAACGATCGCATTGATCCGTACCTAGATCCAGTACAGGTGCTGCTGGCTGAAAAAGCCAAGGGGTGTCAGGGGAACCCGGGTTAGGGAAATCGGCAAAATAGTGGCGTATGTTATCTACAAGCCATGTCTGCGCTTAGTAAGCGCAGATAGCATTATCAAGGGAAGAACGACTGTTTATCAAAAACACAACTCACCGCACAGCCGTAAGGCTTTGTACAGTGGGTGACGCCTGCTCACCGCTAGTCAGCGAAAACCCAATTCAATGGGACTAAGCCCTAGCAAAGAGCGGGAGTAACTCTGACTCTCTTTAGGTAGCGTAATACCTCGTCACTTAATAGGTGACTTGCATGAAGGGCGTAACGATTCTTCCACTGTCCCAACTCGGGACCTG
>JAJZKW010000010.1:38024-42159 GCA_021803945.1 Microcaldota archaeon | reverse complement strand
TAAACGGGTACACTCCTCAGATCGGCACTCAGCTTTCGCCAAACTTCAGGATATCATACAAGGAATGCTCAGGAACCTCATGCACTACATACAACACAACAGGCACAGGCACCACATACGTTTCCGCGAAACTCCCCCAATTCCACAAGATCGAACTACTCTCCTTCCCGTATTCGTACAATCTAACCGTAGAGGGAGTGCAGTATGAGAGCGGAACTTACATAAACTTCGTGAACGGGACCAATTACTACATAACTGCAGATAACCCTCCAGGAGTGCAGTTCATGGGATGGGAGACCTCTGGAGGAGTGTCTGTTGCGGACATGCTGCAGAGGCAGACCACTGCCTCAGCCACGTCAAACGGCACCATAGAGGCCATATACATCTGCTATGGACTCTCTCTCCAGGGAAGCCCTTCAGGAGTAGGCACAGAGTCGGCGTCTCCTACTTATTCAGGGAACTGCCCTGCCAACAGCTACCTCCCAGGAACTCATGTATCAATAACCGCCACTCCGTTAAACCCTGCCCTTTACGTATTCTCCTCTTGGGCCGGATCAGGACCAGGACAGTACAGCGGATCATCAAACCCTGCGCCTATAGTGATGAACGGTAACATAATAGAGACTGCGGGTTACCAGCAGGTATGCTATTCACTGACCCTCAGCGCAAGTCCGTCAAGTTACGGCACAGTTTCGCAGAGTCCCTCTCCAAGCGACTGCGCAGCAGGAAGCTATCCTGCAGGCACATCAGTGACCATAACAGCAACTCCAAATACAGGATACTCCTTCAACAACTGGGCGGCTCCAAGTTGCGGAACCAGCGCCTCATGCACCTTCACCATGCCTTCTGCAAGCCTCAGCGCCACCGCATTCTTCACAAAATCATGCTACTCAGTCACCCTAAGCGGAAGCCCTTCAGCAGGAGGGACTGAGTCGCAGTCAGGATCGTCAGGATCCTGCGCAACTGACAATTACGTCGCAGGAACATCGGTAACGATAACCGCCACTCCGGCTTCAGGATACTCCTTCAGCAGCTGGTCAGCAGAATGCGGAACCAGCGCCTCATGCACATTCTCCATGCCTGCAGGAAGTATCTCTCCAGTAGCGAACTACGTGCAGATTACCTACACGTCGACTACCACCACCCCGCGTTATTCGACTACCACGGTTGCTCCGCGTTATTCAACTACTACAGTCGCTCCACGCTATTCAAGTTCTTCATCTACCACCACAGTTGAACCACCAACCACCACAGTAAAACAGTATTCAACCACCACAGTAAAACAGTATTCAACCACCACAGTAAAACAGTATTCGACCACTACAGGTTCGGGCCATTATTCCTATAATAACGATTGCTACCCATTCGACTGTGCGCACTTAGGCTATGACTGCTACACACAATACAAGTGCAGCGGAGCAAAGATAGGATGCGGCGGATATCTGTCTGACACCTGTTGAAGATGATTAGGATGACCTCTAAAAAAACAATAATCTTTATGCTATTGGTAGCCGTCGTGCTTATAATCGTGATCGGATCTGCTGTTTCCCTATCTAATAATACCGCTTCAGCTACAACTTCAATTCCTCCATATATGAGGTCTATATCCGGCTTCAGCCTAGTTGGCAGTTCTGCGCTTAATTCATCTTCCATTTCCACGGGCTTGGCGCAGGGATTGCTGACAGGATACCTGAATACGTATTCAAACTCAACCAACGCAATCCTTTTGATAAGATCCATTGATTATGCAAGCAGCTCCGATGCCAGGATTGCATACATCAATATAACAAATTACACCTCTGCGTCCAATGCGACCTCAATAGGCAACCTCACCGGCAATGAGAGCGGAGTGGTAACGGCCTTAAATAACAGCACCATATACTCAATAACTTCAATAAATAACATGTATGTAATAACAGCAACGGCTGTCCTTGGAACAGAGAGCCACAATCAAAGCGAAGTGATCAGGACATTGGAATCTGCAATCAACGAGGCACAGGCGCAGTAAGTACCTGCTTTTCTCTCTCTGAACATATGCCTTGCTCAAATCCGCAGTGATATCGCAACGCGCACTTTTGCTAACAACTCCGCTCAAGTCAAGAAACAAGCACATCAAGAAGCATGATTATGTCCATTTTTGCATGGTGCATTCTGCACCATGCGGGACGCAATTCAAATGGCCATGTGCGTATACAAAATGCTTATATACCTTATACGCCATGCTTATACCGTATAAAATGGGAAATGCCATGCCAAAAAGCAGGTCTCGAAAGCCACATTCAGTGAAAATCGGCAAATGGCGGAAAGTCCAGCCCTCAATAGAGTACCTCTCAACTTTCGCAGTCGCCCTCCTTCTTCTCACCATAGTTATAGCTGTTGTAGGGTTCGTGATGCTGAACAACAAGAGCTCCACCAACACCCCATCCTCATGCTACATATCACCGCAGATATACTGCTTCCAGTTCGCAGTCGCAAACAACGGGTTGGCGAACGGCAAGACCACAGCTGCAGTCGTATTCACCAACAACCTTCAGATACCAATAACGTTTCCCCAGAATTCATTCATAGTCTTCCCTTCATCTTCAAGGACGGGCTCTATAGGATCATGCTACCCTTCAGTCGCATCTCCTGGCGCTACTGTCGTGTGCAACGTTACAATAAGCGGATATACTCCTCAGATCGGCACTCAGCTTGCTCCCAATTTCCAGATATCATACAAGGAATGCTCAGGAACCTCATGCACTATATACAACACAACAGGCACTGGTACCACTTACGTTTCCGCGAAGTTACCTCCATTTCATAGGATAAAACTCCTCTCCTTCCCGTATTCGTACAATCTAACCGTAGAGGGAGTGCAGTATGAGAGCGGAACTTACATAAACTTCATAAACGGGACTAATTACTATATATCTGCAGATAACCCTTCAGGAGTGCAGTTCATGGGATGGGAAAGCTCAGGAGGCATATCTGTGGCAAACCTGCTCCAGCAGCGCACCACCGCCTCAGCCACGTCAAACGGCACTTTGGAGGCAATCTACATCTGCTATGGCCTCTCGCTTCAGGGAAGTCCATCAGGAGTAGGCACAGAATCAGCTACTCCTACCTATTCAGGAAACTGTCCTATCAACAGCTATCTTCCAGGAACTCACGTATCGATAACTGCTACTCCGCTCAATCCAGCGCTTTACGCCTTCTCCTCTTGGGCCGGATCAGGACCAGGCCAGTACAGCGGATCCTCCAACCCTGCGCCTATAGTCATGAATGGTAACATAATAGAGACTGCGGATTATCAGCCAGTATGCTATTCATTAACACTCAGCGCAAGTCCATCGAGTTACGGAACGGTTTCGCAGAGCCCGTCTCCAAGCGACTGCGCAGCAGGCAGCTATCCCTCAGGCACCTCAGTGACCATAACTGCGACTCCGAATACAGGATACTCCTTCAGCAGCTGGTCAGCAGAATGCGGAACAAATGCTTCATGCACCTTCTCAATGCCCACTTCAAACCTTGCTATCACTGCAACATTTGTTCAGGCATGCTACTCAGTCACCCTAAGCGGAAGCCCTTCAGCAGGAGGAACAGAATCACAATCAGGCTCATCAGGATCCTGCGCAACTGACAATTACGTCGCAGGAACATCGGTAACGATAACTGCCACTCCTGCTTCAGGATACTCATTCAGCAGCTGGTCAGCAGAATGCGGAACCAGCGCCTCATGCACATTCTCCATGCCGGCAGGGAGCCTCAGCCTCACTGCAACATATACTCAGAACTGCTACTCAGTGACCCTCAGCGGAAGTCCATCTGCAGGAGGAACAGAATCGCAGACAGGATCTTCAGGTTCATGCGCCACTGATAATTATGTTGCAGGCACATCAGTCACCATAACTGCAACTCCTGCTGCAGGATATGCATTCAGCAGCTGGTCCGCTGAATGCGGCACAAACGCTTCATGCGCATTCACAATGCCTACTTCAAGTCTCAGTCTTGTTGCGAGCTATGTGCAACTCCTGACAACAACAGTTGCAACTAACGCAGCGACAAACGCCGCTACTAACGTTGCAACAAATGCAGCTACTAACGCAGCAACCAATGGTGCTACAAATGCAGCTACTTCAGCAACCAATGGTGC
>JAJZKW010000010.1:0-37924 GCA_021803945.1 Microcaldota archaeon | reverse complement strand
ACCAATGGTGCTACCAATGGCGCAACCAATGGTGCTACCAATGGCGCAACCAATGGTGCAACCAATAAAGCAACCAACAAGGCTACAAACAAAGCCACAAATTCTGGTACAAACTCAGCAACCGGGTGCTTAGGCTCTGTATATGGAAATGCCAATATCACGCTTGCAAACGGCACCGCCATTCAGGCCAGCAAGATAAAGTCAGGCGCAGTTATAATGTCGTATAATCTGGTTACGCACGCACTGCAACCATCATTCGTGTCAGGCGTTTACCTGCTTGTTGCGAATAATACGTATACATTCAACAACAAGTTGAAAGTTGACGGAAGCGAGATAATGCTGATCAATGGCAAGTGGGCTACAGCGTCTAGTGCGAAGGCAGGAGATAGTCTGTTCAACCCATTGATCAATAAGAGCGTAACGATAACAGACATAACTATCTCGAATACTGGAGGAAATGTTTACGACTTGCTTGGATCTCCAATCAACAATTACATTGCAAATGGCTTCCTTATAGACAAAGATACTACTGTTTCAGGAGAAACAGGCTGCGTATCAGTAACAGGGGATGCGCTAATTACTCTAGCAAACGGTGCGGCTGCCAGTGTAAGCAGCATAACTCCAGGAACGATGGTCCTGGGATACAACTTTGTAGCAAAGAAACTCGAGCCGACAATGGTAATCGCGGTCAAAACTCACACCTCTCCAAATGAGTACATAATAAACAACAACCTGAAGGTTGATGCAGGAGAGGTATTGATTGTAAACGGCAAGGATGTGCGGGCAGCAAACCTAAAACTGGGCAACAGCCTGTTTGATCCACTCACGAACCAGACCATCACGGTGTCAAGCATAAAGATACTCAATGGGACATTCACTCTGTATGATATAAATACTGCACCAATAGATGATTACATAGTCAACGGCTATCTAATAACTTAAAGTGTTTTGATGATATTACAGATGAATTCAGAAATCCAGCCCCAGCCAAATACGGAGACGATACAAGGCCCTCAAATCCAAGAGCAAAGTGTAACAGAAACGCATCAGCCCAAAAAGAACGGCAAGCTACTTTTAATATCAGCTATTGCATTAATCCTGATTATATTCATATCATTTTATTTTAGCACAAATTCTGCAGGGCAGAAAACTGCCCAGGCAACATCGTCAATATCAAATACAACAAGTGTCGCTCCGGTGCGCATTTTAAACGTCAGCACGCTTGTGAACAAGTCAAATGCTCTTTTTGGCATTCCAAATCAAGGGTCATTCACGCTATCTTCCAGCTTCCAAAATTCTAGCATTAGTCAGAATACCAATTATACGACTGTAGGCACAGTGGCATTTTATAGCAATTCCTACGGATTAGATTTTACTGATCCTGTAATAAATTACTCCTCGACCGTGCCTTTAACATACAACCTTCCAATCCCTCCTTCATACGCTTCTGAAAACTCTCCTGTGGCTGTTATGATTTATTTATGGAAAGCCAGTAATTTTAATTATTCCACTGCAGAATATTTAGAGAATCTGCAGTATGCATATAACAGCAAGACAGCATATAACAGCTCGCAGCGCCCCAACAATATCAATAGCAGTATAAACATATACTACATGGCCAATGGCTCCGTAGTCAATAGCACGGGTATCAATACCAGCACCCTGATTCCCTATTCAAAAAATGTAAATATAAGTGCAGCTCCTGCTTTCATGAGCAGCATTGCCCCAGTGTATGTACACCTTATACAGAATCAAGTAACGTTAGGCTACAAGGATTATGTGATCACGATATACACATTCGGCATTTTAGGCAAGTACAACGAAAATTATACAAAAATAATTGCATCACACTTTCTCAGCATGCTCAAATCCCGTATATACGCATAATATAACATAGTGATTTCAGTAACTTCAAGCATACTTGCCATGCCCAAAAATGATTTGTATGCGTAAAGCGAATAAAAAAATAAAAGTTTCAAAAAGTACCACGCTAAAAAACATTACCGCAGTAATTGTCATCGCAATCATATTCGCTTTGATAGTACATACTGCCGAGCAGGTGCCAGCACAAAGGCATATCAATACAAACATAACGGCATTTACAAATAGATCCAATGCGCTATATGGGGTACCCAATACAGGTTCTTATGTTCACTTTATGAACCTGGGACCATATTCAAACAAAAGCCAAGGATTGGCGTATTACTTCGCAAGCGAATACGGACTGAATTTCACTTCGCCAGTAATGGCTGGAAGCAATGAATTGCCTTTTGATTATCCACTAGTGCCTCCTCCGTCCCTCAGTAACTCCACTGCTCCTGTCGCAATGCTCATTTCCGTGTTCAATTACACAAATGAGAGTGCAACGTCACAGTGGCAGATGCTATCAAACGGTACAAAATACTTCAACAATAGTAATTATTACGTCTCTTCGAACAGCTACGATTTCACTTCCAATGCCTCGTCAGTAAGCGTAAGCATGCCAAATGCCAGGGCCTTCCTGGTAACGCTTTCACCGGCATATGCCAACCTCGAACTGAACCAACTCGACATCATATACAAGAATTACGCTGTGATAGTGGCAGTCTTCGGTGTCAAAAACAAATATAACCAGAACTACACTTTAAATATAGGAAGGCATATATACAATCAGCTTCAAGGCGTTTAAGGATGCGAAGGAGAAAAAGAAAAGACGCATGGCAGTCAGATTCCACAACAATCGTAATACTCCTACTGATTGTTGCCATTGTTTTCGCAGTCCTCCGTTCTAGCAATCTCAATACGCTTCCTGCTTCGCAGATTGGCAGCATAACTCAATCCATAGCTTACAACATACCTAACCTGAATATAACCGACATAGCTGCAGCAACGCATAATTCCAGCTATATACCAATATACACCGGCAGGATTACTCCATTCTCGCCAGTCCTCAAGAATCTCGGCTACTTGGCTTCATCATCTTCCATCTTCAACTTTTCTGGCGACCTCAACAACCTTTCAACCCTCCCAAAGACAATAGGAGTCATAGTGTTCCTTATGAACAACAGCAGTTCTGCCGCAGAATCGGTGAACAGCATGCTGTTCAGCAACAATGCCAACCAGTCAATAAGAGGATATGTGCTAAACAGCACAAACATCTCCAACTACAGCTCCTCAGGAGGTAGCATTCATATATACACAATAAGCTCGATAGCCGTGTTCAATGCAACAGACATAAGCCCTCCTAACGCAATCCTCCTTATGCCGGATTACCAGTATACGAGCATATTCTCCTTCAACAATGCAGTGGGCACCGTGGTAATCAACGGATATACAAACCATCTCAACGGGACTATCTCAAGGCGAATCGCAGAGATGCTTGCGGCCAAGATGGCATCTGAGAACTGCTGCAAGAAAACGTAAGAAGGAAGAAAAATGCAAACCTCTATGACCTTCCTGTTTAATATCCTTTCGCATGTCTTCCTGCCATTCTCCAATAATTTCAACCACATATTTTTCTTCTATTACATTGCCCTGCTCGCAGCCCTTGTTTTAAGCCTGGCAGCCAATGCAAAGAGGATATCAGGCTACTTTCGGAACGTGAATAAAGAGTACCTAAAATACCTGCTGATAACAGTACTGGTATTCATCTTCCTTGAAGTCTCGTTTGTGCAGAATTACCATCTCTTGTACAATGATGAATACATATACATGAGCATGGCAAAGTCCATGCTCATGGACCATCTTTTCGGCATATGCAGCTTCTCAACGGCAACCAACTGCGTGCCTGGCACGATAGGATTCTTCCACCAGCCAGGCGGATGGCCTATGCTGCTTGCAATCGCATTTGGCATTTTCGGCATAAATATAGCCGTGGCCTATTCTACTACCTTCCTCCTCGGCATAATCTCAGTGGTATTGATCTTCTTTGTCTCATACATCCTCTTCGAAGACGAGAGGTATTCGCTGATGTCAAGCATAGCCCTTGCATCGATACCCCTGTTCATGAGCTATTCAAGGACCACCATACCTGACATATCCGTGCTCTGCTTCATCCTTCTGTCCGTGCTGCTGTCTTTGATGTATCTCAGGAAGAGGGACTTCAGGATAGGAATCTCTGCATTGTTTGCCATCGCCTATTTAATGACCCTGAAGGCCGATGGCGTCATCATACTCCCGATTATCCTCGGAATTGCTGTGGTCGACAGGAGCTGGTCAAAAAAGGGCGGCACAAAGCCGAAAAAAGCCGAACTGGCCTTGCTCGTCCTAATCTTTGCCGTAGCTGCATTTCCACAGGCAATATTCCTCCATTTCGCCCTTCAGCACTCTTTCGGAGCGGCTGTCAATGCAAACCAGTCAATGATAAGCCTGCAGAACTTCGAAAGCAATGCCATTTCAAACGTGCAATTCTGGTTCGGCGCATTCGACACAGTGCAGAACCAGGGGGCCTCGTACTATAATTTTGCATATCACATCGAATTCCCTGTAACAATAACCATATTTGCGCTTATCGGGGCCGCAGGGATGCTGGCAAGAAGAAAGTTCCGGGAATTTACCGCGCTCTTCATACTATTCGCTGCCATTTTCACGTTTTACACGGCTTTTTACGCAGGAGGGGTGCTTTACAGCCTGGGAGACGATGTCAGGTATTTTCTAGGTGACTTCGCTGCATTGTCCCTGTTTTCAGGTTTTGGGTTTGTTTATTCATACGACCTGATCAAGAAGAAACTTGCTTCAAAAAAGCCCAGGAAAAAAAGCCAGGGCGCAAATTTCAGCGTACTGATCGCGCTTTTCATAGTATTCATATCCTTGCCTGCATTCCAGTTCATAACCATAACCGCGCAGCCTCCTTCAGCAATGGCAGCCTTTGCGGGGGAAAGGGCAGACGAGAACTTCCTCCTTGCAAACTACAACAAAATACCCCAGAACTGCACCGTGGTGACCTTCAAGCCCCCATTCTGGTATGTTATCGGCAGGGCGAATATCTATGCGACATGGATAAGCATCCCCGAATACTCCAGTATACTCTCAAACATGTCCAACAAATGCCTGTACTTTGACTATGGCCTAAGCTGCTATATAGGGCAAAGGTCTGGCACGATCTACTCAGACACGCAGACAGAGTGCAGCAACATAATGAGAAATTACACCATGGAGGACGTAGCCACGCAGAACTATACTGGATATAGCTGGAATGTCACCTTCCACATATACAGGATAACCGGAAAGAATGCGGTACAATGACGGCACTTCCAGATACAGCAGGCGAATTATTCAATACACCCAAATTATACGCTCTCGTTTCGTAAATTAACCTTTTCGCTTGCATCTAATTCTGCCACCCCAAAAATCCTAGAATATCAATGGTATTCCATGTTTTGATTGTTTTCTGCATAAAAAAGTGCCTATCCTCACTCCATATTCCATCGTTCTCTACAGCTAAAGCAAGAGCAATGAACTTCGTGTCATCTTTATCTATATTGTCCATAATCCTCCGTGCGTCTGCCATCCTATCCGCTATAACAATGTCATCTGCAATATCTATTTTCTCGAATAGCAAAGCCAATATTTTGTAAAATTCAACCTCACTTATCTTTGCCTTCTCCAAAAATTCTGCTTTATATCTTTTGATTTCTTTGAGAGAAAGTCCAACCGTTACAAAACGAATCCTGCTAGTAAGAATAATCCGTCTTGTAGTAGAATCTTTGATAAGAGCTGCCGCTATTCTGTTAGTATCAACGACCAGGCGCATACTTGAACCTCTCGCTCATCGCATGCTTTATTTTATGTCCAAGGGCTTCTGCACCTCTTTCTGTCAATTTACTTTTTGCCAGCAGCTTATCCATAATGTCCAATTTCTCTATCTCTTTTTCTATCGCTTCTCTAGCAATCGCATCCCACTTCACTTTAGGGAAACGCTTCATCTTCCTGTTGAGATCCTCAGTCACTATCATGTTCATATGTGTCATGCATATCTCCTTTCTATCTGTTATTTATTGCCCGCCTGAGATTTTTATATCTATCCATCAATTCTCCAATCAACCGCAATCTCATCGCTCTCAGCCGTTTTTTCTGAAGTATATGTCCGGGCCACTTCCGCCTCCGCTCTCCGGAGCATGCGTCGTCTTGGGATCTGTAGTGCAGGAGAGTGCTTCATGCCAGTAACCAACAAGCCAGCTTCGAATCCTGCATGACTGGGCATAGGCATTAAAACCGCTGGTCATTTTTGATTAAAATCACAGGATACTGCGGCATCCAGGCATACTCAGCTTTAAATACTTTTTGAAAGAATATCTACTTGCTATTTCATACGGAGAATGGCATTCTTTTAATCGGAGATGATAGCTTGGCTGATTTGAGCAACGATGTTAGGCTTGCAGTTGACACAGGGAAGGTCAGCCTAGGCTACAGGGAGGTCATAAAGGCCGTCAACACGAATTCAGCAAAGGCGATAGTCGTCGCTGAGAAGGGAAAGAAGTCGATAGTGGACGACATAAACCATGTCTGCAGGATCGCAGGCATAAGGCTCATAGGCTTCAAGGGTGGCTCGCTCAAGCTGGGCACCGTATGCGGTAAGCCCTATTCAGTGAACAGCCTTGCCATAATAGATGCTGGTAACTCCAACATAATTAACGAAGAGTATTGATGGTGTATATTTGCCAAAAGGAGAATTCGCAGCAAAGGAACTCATAAGGAAGAGGAAGAAGTACAGGATGCTCAAGAAATGGTGGAAGAGGAAGTTCTTCCATCTCAAGGCAAAGCACGATCCTGTAGGCACGGTTCCCATGGCAAAGGCCCTTGTCCTCCAGAAGTTCGTGCTGCAGCAGAAGCAGCCCCACTCAGGGCTTATAAAGTGCGTAAGGGTGCAGCTGGTGAAGAACGGAAAGGTCGTAGGGGCATATGTGCCTTACGACGGCTCCATAAACTTCATAGATGAGCACGACGAAGTCACGATCCAGGGGATGGGAGGGTCGCAGAGAGGCCAGATGGGAAGCATACCGGGCCTCAAATACAGGGTAATCGCTGTCAACGGCACAGACATTTACCAGATAGTTAAGGGAAAGAAGGAGAAACCAAAGAGATGATTTTTATGGCAGAAGCCCCAGAAGTTGTAGATAAAAAGAATGAAACCCCGATGGTCCCTGAGAAGAAAGGGACGGCAATGGCAGCTGTGAGCGACGAGGCGCAGCAGGCTGAGCAGCCTAGGCAGAGGGAGGAGAGGAAGGCGGCAAGCAGAGCGGCGTCGCGAAAGGCCGACATAGCAGCGCAGGAGCACCAGCTACTCTTCGAGAAATACGAGACAAAGGACATCGTGGTTGAGGACCAGAGCCTGGTCAGGTACGTCAAGCTGAGCAAGAGGTCCTATCCGAACATATTCGGAAGGAGGAAGTACCAGTCATATTATCTTTCACATGTGGACGCGGTAGAGAGGCTAATAAGCAAGCTCATGAGGGGGGGCACAGGAAGGAAGATCTCAGGAAAGGTCATACGCAGGAAGGGAGCGCTGCAGGGGAAGAAGCTGAAGGTCATGCACATAGTGGAGGAGGCCTTCGAGATCATACAGAAGAGGACAAACAAGAACCCGCTGCAGGTATTCATAGACGCACTGCAGAATGCTGCACCTATAGAGGATACCACGAGGGTCAGGTACGGTGGAATAAGCTACAATGTGGCAGTAGGCATAAGTTCGCAGAGGAGGTTTGACGTTGCGCTGAGGCACGTTGCGCTTGCAGGCCTGATGAGCTCGTTCAAGAACAAGAAGACGCTCGCCGAGGCCCTTGCAAACGAGATCATGCTAGCAGCAACGAACAGCCCAGACAGCTATGCCGTGAAGAAGAGGGTCGAAGTAGAGAGGATAGCTAAGAGGGCAAGATAACGATGGTAAGGAAGGAGTTCGTAGCAGACGAAGTAGCAAGGATAATGACCGACATAGACAGGGTCAGGAACATCGCGATAATAGCCCACGTACACCACGGAAAGACGACCCTTACCGATTCTCTGCTCTCAAGGGCAGGCATAATATCCAAATCCGTTGCAGGAGAGGCGCTTTACACAAATTTTGAGGCGATAGAGAAGGACAGGAGGATGACGATAAAGTCAGCTGACATCTCCCTTGCCTTCAATTACAAGAATTCCGACTATATAATCAACCTTATAGACACCCCAGGTCACGTTGACTTCGGAGGCCATGTAACAAGATCAATGAGGGCAGTAGACGGGGTCGTGCTGGTGGTGGACCCGGTAGAGGGGATAATGCCGCAGACCGAGACAGTGCTAAGGCAGGCCCTCCAGGAGAAGGCAAGGCCAGTGCTCTTCGTCAACAAGACCGACAGACTACTGAATGAGCTCAAGCTAACGCAGGAGCAGACATTCGAGAGGCTGCTCAAGCTGATAAACGACATAAACAAGATGATACTCAGGTTCGCCCCAGAGGAATTCGCGCAGAAGTGGCAGCTTAGCGTAGAGAACGGAAGCGTGGCTTTCGGATCCGCATACAAGAAATGGGGCATATCGATGTACATAATGAAGAAGTACAACACCACGTTCAAGCAGATATTCGACCTGACAGCGAAGAACGACGAGGCAGAACTGCAGAGGCTTGCTCCGATAGACGAAGCCACCCTCTCGATGTGCATAGAGCACCTGCCTAGCCCCAAGGAGGCGCAGGCTTACAGGATACCAAACCTGTGGCACGGCGACCTTGCTTCGGAGGACGGGAAGGCGATGCTGGCCGTAGACCAGAAGGCAAAGGTCAACATGGTTGTTTTCGGAGTCTCATACGACCAGCACAGCGGCGAGATTGCAATAGCAAGGGTATTCTCAGGCACTGTGAAGAAGGGCACAGAGGTCTTTCTAAGCGGAAACCCGAACAAGCAGAGAGTACAGCAGGTGAGCCTGTTCATGGGGCCTGACAGGGTCATAGTGGACGCCATATCAGCAGGCAACATAGCAGGCCTGGTAGGCCTCGACAACGTGACAATAGGCGATACGGTAAGTGAGAATGATATTACTCCTTTCGAGCAGATAAAGCATTATTCAAAGCCGGTAGTGACCAAGGCAATAGAGGCGAAGGATACGAGAGACCTCGCAAAGCTGATAGAGGCATTGAGGGAGCTGACAAAAGGGGACCAGACCATACTCGCAGAGCTCAACCAGGAGACAGGCGAGCATCTGGTGAGCGGGATGGGAGAGCTGCATCTAGAGATAATAGAGACAAAGATAAGGGACGACTACAAGATACCGATAACCACAAGCGAGCCTATAGTGGTGTACAAGGAGACTATATCCTCGTCAGCGAACGACGTCGAGGGAAAGTCGCCGAACAGGCACACGAGGTTCTATATCAATGTCTCTCCCCTTGAACCAGGTGTAGTGGAGATGCTGGATACAGGGCAGTTCAAGGAGGGGAAGCCGAAGGGCAAGGCGCACATAGAGGTGTTCGTGAAGGCAGGAATGTCAAGGGAGGACGCAAAAGGGGTCGTAGACATATGCAATAACAGCGTTCTGATAGATTCGACAAAGGGAGTGCAATATTTAAACGAGGTAATGGAGCTATGCATAGAGGCCTTCGAGGAGGCCATGAAGGACGGCCCGCTGGCAAGGGAGAAGTGCACCGGCATAAAGGTGCAGATAACAGACGCCACTATACACGAGGACCCGGTGCACAGGGGCCCTGCGCAGATAATACCAGCCATGAGGAGGCCGATATATGCAGGAATGCTTGAAGCCGGAGTCATGCTCCTCGAGCCGAAGCAGAAGTTCACTGTAAACATACCCCAGGAGTATCTGTCAGACATAATAACATTCCTGCAGGGAAAGAGGGGCCAGATATTGGATATAGTGCAGGAGAACGAGCAGGCGACAATAACAGCAAAGATCCCTGTTGCAGAGGTAATAAAGGGCTTCTCAAACGAGATAAGGAGCCTAACCCAGGGAAAGGCGATATGGTACCCTGAATACGCGGGCTACGAGAAACTCCCAAAGGACCTACAGGACAAGGTGGTGAGGGAGATAAGGAAGAGGAAGGGAGTGCCAGAAGAGCCTCCAAAGCCCGAGCACTTCCTAGACTGACTCTTGGTGCAAGCCTTCAGGGCAAACGGGAATTTGCAGAATAGTTTTAAATACCATAAGCGGGTCTTTTTCTCAGTGGTGACGTGTCCGTAGCTCATAGGCCAGAGGGTAAAGGGAAAAAAGGCTGGAGTGATTACGGATTCTATCATGGCACTGGAAAGCCTGGACAGCCTCCAGAATTCCTTTTTCATAAAGATGTGTCAGAACCATTTTCAGAGATATTTAAAAAGATAGGCCCATCTCTCATGCTGAAGCAGGCAGCGCGCAAGGACCAGGCAGATAATAACGAGCACAAGGGCAAAACAGGCCTACCAGCCGAAATAATAGAGACAGAAACTATTCTCATTGTACAGAAAAAGATCCTGAACACACTGCTAGATTGTGGAATAGTTGATGGGAGCACCTGGTTGTTTGAGTTGCTTCCAAGTGACACTACAATAGGCATATCCAAAGGAAGGCTGGCCAATTTCTACGGGGTCATCGGGATGGCACTGGGCCTGAATACATACGAACTCAAGACATTGGGGATATCAGAAGTTCTCAGTGGGCTGAGAAAACTGATTGAGGCCAGGGTCGCTGAAGACCCACGAATCAAGGATTCTATGGCATTCAAGGAGGTTTCATCATTGACCAAGAGATTCGGAGAGATGATAGAAGAACACGCCAAAACCGGTTTCAAGCAGCTTGATGATGACGAAGTCGCTCCTGGAGTTAAAAGAGTGGAGCATTATGAAGACGAAAAAGGAGGCCATTATCACGTGCGCCTGAATGAAGCAGAGATTAATTACAGCGTTTCGATAACAAGCAAAGTTGCGCATGATCTTGGGATAGAAATCGATTTAAATCTCAGCGAAAATTTCGGGTACATAGATTTCCACTGCGACGGATATGATATGAAAGACGATGACAGGGTCGTCCAGACAATTAATAACTTTGTAAAGCAATTCGCATAAAACCACAGCCCATACTCCCCTGAGCCGCTTTTATATATGTTTATCCAGAGTTCATGTAATCATATAGTGTAATCTGGAAGATGCACAAATACCAAAGCCACCATTCCAGTACGCTTCTTACGGTTGTAGAATGTTCTTTGGAAGAGGTTCACCGCAAAGTATAAGTCTGGACAGGCTCGGGTCGCTGATCAATGCCTCCTTCGAAAAAAAGCTCGGCTCTTTCGGAGAGCACGCGGCAAGGATAACAGAAAGCATGCTTCAATCCAAGAACCAGTTCCTTGATGCGTGCGACAGGTTCGAGACGCTTGACGTAGAGCCGTACACGGAAGACATCTACTCACCAAATATACATCTCATAAAGACGCAGAAGACCATATATGCAAAGGCCCTGAAGCGCGTAGCTGAGGGGATCTCCCAGGAAGGCTCAGGCGTGCTAAATACGTACGAAAGGTATCTTGCCATCCTCTCGAATGCAGAAGGCGCACTGCAGGAAATACTCAGGATGAATGCGTCATACAAGCAGGTGGTCTACTGCTACTCAAACCACCTCAGGGAATTCAAGAAGTCGTTCTCGGACCTCGAAAGGCATGTGCAGCTCCTCAAGAGGGAGCTTGACAGGAGGTCAGGCGATTTTTCAGAATACAAGTCATTGGAGGCAGTGGCATCAAAAATAAATGCTCAGAGCAGCGAACTGGCCATGCTTGAAAGCAGCCTGGAGGCCGCCAGCGGGCCTCAGGGCAGGGAAGGGGCTGCGGCTGCACATAGCAGCGAGGAGGAGATATCAAAGAAGATATCCGCAAAAAGGCTTGAGTCCGTGGCACTTGACAGGACGGCATCAGACCTCACGGCGAAGATAAGCCTGCTTACCCTCCCATTGGAAAGGGCCGCGAGGAAATTTGACCACCTCTCAGTGAGCAGGAAAAGGCTGAGGGACTTCATAATGGATCCCATAGGTGCCATAAAGGACGAGACAAGCTACGCAGAGTTTGTCGCGCTTGTGAAAGAGCTGAAAAGCTTTTCTGAGGCAGGCAAGATAGACATCAAGAACAGGGACGACCTGAACGCAGAGATAACCTCCCTTCTTGACTCTGACATCTATTACCTTATATCCTCCTTAAGGTCTATGCATGCCAGTAAATCAGGGATAAGCGATGAGATCATGCTGCTTGAGCGGACCCTCAAAGAAGTCGAAGAGTCAAGAGGCTCTGAGAGGAAGGCGGCCCAGGAAGCAGAGGAGATAAGGGAGAGCATTAAAAGGGTATCGGCATCCAGGGATGCGGCAAAAAGCCAGGCTGAGATGGAGTTCATGCAGTATTACGGCATAAGGGTCTCAATAATCCCCTGAATAAGCCAGGTCTGCCAAATCCGGAGCAAAGCAATTCATTTATATATCTATACTCTAAATTAATATTTACTTTAATTGCAACAATTAGTTGCACCAATGAAACGAGGTGTAAATATGTCAAAGTCCTATGTGAAATTCCAAGTGCCGAAGGAAGTGTCCGAGAAGACCCTAGAAGCGATAAGGCTGGCGAAGCAGAACGGATCCATTAAGAAAGGGATCAACGAAGTGACCAAGAGCGTAGAGAGGAATCTCGCAACCCTCGTGGTCATAGCCGAGGATGTCGAGCCAGAGGAGGTGGTTATGCACATACCTACGCTGTGCGAGCAGAAGAAGATAGCGTTCGTCTATGTGCCTACGAAGCAGGAGATAGGGAATGCAGTTGGCATAAATGTGCCATGCTCGGCCATAGCGATAGAAAAGGCAGGCAACGGCGAGCAGGCGGTCAAGGAAGTGATTGCAAAGATATCCGGAAAGTCAGCGTCAGAATCCAAGCCAAGCCAGAAGCCCGAGGCGAAGAAGGAGGCGAAGCCAGACAAGCCGAAGCCTCAAAAGGCAGAAAAGGGATCACAGGCGACTCCTGCAGCCTGATAAAACAACACGATGCTATATATGGCAGAAGAGCAAAAAAACGAAACCGGTAACAATGCGCAGACCCAGCAGGATGAGCGCAGAGGAAGCTCTCCAAGGCACCAAGCCCGCCAGGAACAGCAGGCCCAGGCAGCGCAGAAGCCAGCAGAGGAGAAGAGGTTCGAAGGATACATGTCTGAGATCGTTGACATTGCACCTGTCCGGACAGGCATATACGGGGAGATAAAGCAGGCGATGTGCAAGATACTGGAGGGCAAGGACAAGGGAAGGGTAATAAGGAGGAACATTGCCGGAAGGATGCAGATAGGAGACATAATGAGGCTCCCAGACACAAGCAGGGAAGACAAGCCAATAAGATCTAGGTAGGCAATATGAACTGCGCATACTGCACAGCGGACATAGAGAAAGGCACAGGGATGATGTATGTCAGGAAGAATGGCACAGTCAAATACTATTGCTCCAACAGGTGCTACAAGCACAATACAGTACACAACAGGAAGGCGAGCAGGAAAGAGATAGCAGACAGGTCTTCAAGCTGATCAAGCGGAGAAGAACCTCCGGCCTCTCAACGGAAACGCAAACGATTACTCAAGGAATGGAAATGACGGGACTGCCTCAGCAGTTTCATACACGAGCGCTTGGACTTCTGGATATTCGCAGCCGTGAATTCATAATTACTCGGATTTTGGCAAGCTGTGCACCAGGATTTCATACGTCTCTTTTAATACTTTTATTGCGTATCTGTTTCATGCCATATGACAAGCAGCTAATAGTGCACTTCGGAGAGCTCTGGCTCAGGGGGAGGAACAGGGGGCATTACATAAAGGCGCTAAAGAGGAACATATACGAGCAGCTTAGTGGAATACCTTTCAAACTGGAGGACAAATACGACAGGCTGGTTCTCACTCCAGGAAAGAAGGCAGGAATGGCAGCCATGAAAGAGCGCATATCCAAGGTTTTCGGAATCAGCGCATACGAAGAAGCATGCAGCACAGTGCCAGATCCGGATCACATATCAAAGGCTGCCATTTACCTGCTTAAAGAGAGCGGAGTGAAGAGCGTGAAAGTAAAGGCGCACCGGGCATACAAGGGCTTCAAGTTCAATTCTGTCGATATAACAAAAAGACTGTGCAAGGACCTGGAGCATGTTGGGATAGTCCCAACACTCGAGGGATATGAGAAGGAGCTTTTCATAAGCGTGATGAAAGACTCAGCGCTGATATTCACGGACAGGTTCAAGGGGAGCGGAGGCCTGCCTACAGGCACCAGTGGCAGGTGCGTAGTGCTGCTTTCAGGGGGCATAGATTCGCCTGTTGCTGCATGGTATGCAATGAAGCGCGGCCTTACCCCGGTATATCTGCATGTGCACGCCCTTGCATCCAACGATGATGCCAAATCATCGAAGATACATAAAATAGTGGACATTCTTTCTGAGTATTCGCCCAAACCGCGATGCTACTACGTACCCTCCCACATATTCCAGATGGCCGCCTTGAAGAGCGGCAGGTACGAGCTCATAATGATAAAGGGATTCATGCTCCGGCTTGCCGAGAAGGTAGCAGAGAAGGAAGGCGCAGGTGCGATAGTCACTGGAGAGAGCCTGGGCCAGGTGGCTTCGCAGACCCTGCCAAATATAGCTGCAGAGGAGGATGGCATTTCGATCCCAGTGCTCAGGCCGCTCATAGGGTTTGACAAGGAAGAGATAACGAAGATTGCAATGTCCATAGGGACATATGGCGAGTCTATAAAACCATATAAGGATGCCTGCTCAATAAATGCAAAGAATCCAGTGACGAACTCCAGCATGGATTCGTTCAAAAGGATAGCAAAGGAGATAAATCTGGACGGCGCTGTAAAAAGGTCGCTTAAGGAAGCGCTTGCAGAAGACATGCCATAAAACTAGCGCAGCCAGCATAACCTGATAAAAGATACTATTCTTGCGCAATCCTGCCGAAGTAAACGTTTTATATATTTATATATGGATTTCTTTACTATGGGATTGATAACAAACGTCCTCATTGTTGCCATAATAGCAATAGTGATACTGGTTGCCGCCAGGTCGATCGCAGGGACGGCTCCGCAGCAGGTAACAAGCGCACAGGCCTCGGCCGAAGTCAAGGACTTCATAACCTCCTCGTTCTCCGGATCAACAGTGAACGTGACCACAAACATAACACCTTCCAACTACCAGGGGAGCTGGCACATAGTCGCCCAGGCCATAATAAACGGCACGAAGGTCTGCCCTTCATACTATATCTACTCCTTCGATTATCCAAGATTTACACTTGTGAACAACACTGAGAACCTTTATACTTCCAATTGCGTGGTAGGCGGAATACAACCCAACCTGCCATACATGATATCCTCTTATCCTGTGGCCATAGCGATGAGTTACGATGCGCATATACCAAAGGTTGAAGCATTCATATCCAGATATGGAAGAAATGCTGTGGATGTTTACGCAAACTATTTCCGTTCAATAGCGCTTAACGGGACTAATTATACGAAAGCGTGGATCATAAATTATACAATGCCTTCTGCAAGCCACTATGTCGTTGTCGTGCTGAACCAGACAGTCGTGCAGGACAGGATCAACGGCACCGAAGTCCCAGCATTCAACTATTCATGAAGTCATCCAGCTCCTGAATTGTGCGGGTTTTACGCCACACATATTATCATCCTTCACGATGCATGACTACGACCCTGCTGCTCTTCTTGCCTTTCTCGATATTCCTGCGCTCCGCGGGCACGAAGCCGTTGTTGATGAAAAACCTAAGCGCATCCAGATTCTCTTCTGCAACTTCAGCAGTGAACCTGGCCATGCCGATCTCCTTTGCACCCTCCAATGCCAGCATTAGCATGTCGCTGCCCATATGTTTGCCCCTGTACTCTTTCCTCACCATTATGCCTACGATCCCCCTGTCATGGCCCACCTTGACCACCTCGCACTCCCCTGCTATGGCGTCGTTGCCCTCCGTGACTACGTCTACGAGAGTGCGAGATCCAATTCCTCTGAGCTTGTTGTAGAATATACGCTCTATCTCACCCGGAGACGGCTCCAGCTCAAACCACGTCGCAAGCGGATAGTCCTTATATGCATCTATTATGAATTCGGACAAGGCAGGAAGGTCCCCATTGCCGAGCACCCTGATTTTCACTCCAATCAACGGTAAGAATAATATAAGTAAATCTTTTAAGCTTTCAATGCAAACTTATTCTGGTCAACATGCCAATAAGCAAGCAGGCTGCAAGGCGAATCCTGAAGGGCGCCGGGGCGGACAGGGTCAACGACGAGGCGGCGATGGAACTATCCGAGGCGCTGAACAAGCTGGCGTACGATGTCGCAAAGAAAGCAGTCAAGCTTGCATCTCACGCAAAGCGCGCGACTGTAAGGAAGGAAGATGTAGAGCTTGCCTTGAAAGACTAGGCACAGCAAAGGGCCAAAACAAGCAGGCTTTCCGAGTAACCAAAGACAACCAGGTCGCCTAATTCCGACAAGGAAGCCCATACTATTTAGGGCGAGTAGTTTACGTAACTATTGGCTTCCCGCGTAATCCGTCGATCGTGAACACCCTTATCCTGTTCCCTTCCCTCAGCGTTATGCTGTATATTGGAATATAGATTATCTTGAGATCAGTAAGCGCAGCAGAATGAAAAAATTTCATCACCGAATTCTTAATCCTCTTCATGTCCATCCTGCCGTTTATGACCTCCTCCTTTTGTGCTTTGATCCTGTCAACAGAAAGGCCGCCCTTTATAAGATACTCCTTGTAGCTATTTTTAGGGTGCTTTGCTGCATCCGTTGCAGTAAGGTATCCTATCCGCTCTCCGACTTTTGTCAGCTCGTATCTCCGGTTGAAAAGGCATGCGTATTCCAGGTACTCGTTTCTGCGCGATGTCGGTATCCTTATGCTGCACAATCCAAAAGGCAGGTACCTCAGTTCAACTGCGCCTATCTTCTCTGTGGCATCCCCGAATATTATGAACTTGCGTTTCATTATGCGCTCGGCATATCTGGTTGCAGCTTCTTTGTCAAATGCCATGTGCAATGCGTCTATCTCCTGGATGCCTCTAGATTTTGGCGCTTTTTCCTCTGTTGTCCCCTGCCCCATCAGCATGCCTATTATCGAGCTTTTTCTGCTGTTTTTCTGTACAACATTCCATATCGACGGTGTCTCGCCCGAATGCTGGGATATGCGGCTCTTCACTTTGAACCTCTCTTCCTTGGCCGTCCCGAACGGCACGAATTCGCCTACCTCAAGCCTGGTTACAAGCGCCAGCCTGCCCCTATCACTGAACAATACTCTTATGGCATTAAGGTCATTTTCTATGGTCAGTTTGCCTACAAATCCGTATGAGCACTGGGCGAGCACATTCTTGCTGACCTTTGCAGGCCTTTGGGTGGTGATGAAGAGGCCAATGCCGCGCTTCCTTCCGCGCACGCTTATCTCCTCCACTACATTATACCTTGAACTTACAATCTGCGGGGCGAATATGTCTGCTTCCTCAATGATTACCAAGTAAGGCGACCTTTCCCTGTCTTCGGTCTTGTAAAGCGCTTCGAGTGCGCTGTTTGCCACAGAAACCTTGTCCATTGAATCTGAAAGATCAATCACCACCGGAATGTCATTGGCTATGCTCGCCTCGAAGAGACTGTGGAAGTCCACCCCGATATCTATGTCTTTATTATCCCCTCCGACCACTATGATGTTGAAGACTTTCTTCAAAGCTCCGTACTCTCCCTCAGTGTCTATGACGCAGAACGGCATCTTTGCCTTGCATAGGCCCTCAGCAATGACTCCGGCAAGATAAGACTTTCCAGAGCCGCTCTGCCCTATCGCGCATCCTCTCCCAGTCACTACTGACTGTGCGTCTATGCCGACTCCTTCTGCGAGGTTGATATCCATAATATAGTAGATAGAGGCCTAAATATAAAATAGGCATCAGAATCCGGTTTACCGGCAGTACTCTCCAGGATAAGGCCTACTTGTATCTACGGTATTGCCGTGTTGCTGCTGGACGCAAGGGCGTTGGCAGTAGAAGCAACAGAATGAGCAGCAGATAAGAAGCTTCCGATGAATGATATTATGCTCGATACAAACCCTGTCGCTCCTCCAAGGGACAGCGACCCTGTCTCAAAGAAGCTGTACGCCACCGAAGCCAGTATGAAAAGTATAACGAGTAGTACTACGGTGCTCAGCACATTTTTCAACACCGAAAATCCGACAAGCAATACTATGACAATGAGTGCGATAGCAACCAAAAAGCTGTAGCTTGACGGCGGGGTGTAAGACTGGCCTAGAATAGAGCTGCTATTCGAGCCTCCGTACTGCGAGAAAACAGCAGTTGACAGGATCATGCACAGGACCAGTTCCGCAGCCAAAAACCTGAATTTCATATATACACCATCTTATAGCATTATGCCAATACACGCCCGGTGCTCCGGGATGAAGGCAACATAGCATTATTCTTGCACTCTGATTTTATATACTTTTGCATTTGTATCCTAATCGTGGTGTGCGGATGGCTTACGGTCCAATGTGATTGAGGAAGCTCTCTCCATGCAGAGTATGTGTGGTGTAATGCCTTATTCGGAACAGAAACGACACTGCTGCGGAACAAAGAGCCATGACAATACGAGCGTTCCGGTGCAGGTGAAACGGCCGATGCGCATACAGTGAGCATGCAAGGCGTAATAGCCGCTTAGTCAAATGCCATCTAAAACAGAAGAGGGGCTACGGCACACCACATCCTCTTTATCCTGCGCGCTTGAAAGAAGCAAATCCCAGTTCACGGAGTCGCATATCCATCGTACCAGCTGCTTGTGTATATGGTATTGAATGCCTGTCCGTTGTAGTTGTTGCCAGAGTAGTCATTCGCGTTTCCGTTGAGAGGCCACCAGCCGCTCAGGTTTTGAATATCTATAGGTACGCCTCCAATCCCCTCCTTATAGAGACTCACAGCGCTGTTCGGGCCTATTACATCTGTATATAGCTGCACATTAGCAAGGCTTCCTGTGAAATGCGACATAAATCCGGAACAGCTTGCAGTTTCATTGTCATATCCTATCCCGAAATTCGGTTCCATAGAATTAAACGTAAGGGCTCCGATGTTGCCTGTGTTATCCTGTTTTCCGTTTATGTATATTATCACGTTTCCCGAAGAATATGTAGCGATTATGTTATACCACGTGTTGAGGTTCAATGTATTGGTGCTCAAAACGATCGGCCCTGTAGTTGCAATTCCGAATTCGACCTGCTGGTAGTTCAGGTTAAGGTTTACGCCATAAGGGACAAGGTGATTGAATACAGAGCCAAAGATAGGGTTATCGCACTGGCTTGCAGAAGGCTTAACCCAGGCAGACATGCTGAATTCGTTCGGAGCCGATGGAAACGAAGGAACTGACATGTAAACTGCAGACATCGTGCTGCTGCCACATCCGCTGCAGCCTGAAAATACAGAGGCGTATTCAGGGATCTCTCCGCTGCATGACCCCTCCAGGTTTATCCCCTCTACGCTCCTGAAGACTTGGCATGCGCCGGGCTGCGCCCTTGGAGCGAAGGTAAGCGGATTAAAGATCCCTAAGGAGAACATCGCGACCATGACTATGGCGATTATAAGTATCGCCCAGCCGTAGGTCATCAAATATTCCATCGCGGACTGGGACTTGAGGCTCCCTAGGAGCTTATATCTTTTAGAATCCTTCCCCAGAGAGGAGAGAGAGTCAACCTTTTCCTGCGCCATCGGAAATAGATAGGGGAATAATCCTTATATTCCTTTACCAAATTTTGAGTTCTTGCTCATAGTTATAAATATCTTATCGACTAGACTAATGTTGGTAATAATCTTGAACGGCATACGTATTTTTAGAAGCGAGGGGTGGTACGTGGCAGAGATACCTTCTTTGCATATAGTTACAAGGGCAAGGAATATAACCTCTTTAAGGAAGAACTTAACGGAGGCCATAGATGTTGCCGTTGAAGGTCTGATTGCACTGAAGTCAGCGAAAGTAAAGGATAGCAAAGTAATGTTAACCAACGCCTAATCTGATAATCATGTCAAGGTTGGCGATAAAATCTTACAAGTTGCTACAAATACTTGTCAAGTATTATAACTTCAAGCCAATAAGACAGAAAGGAAGTCATATATTCGTAACCAATTTTGAGTAATCTACAACTATTCCCATGCACGGCGGCAGTTTAGACCAGGGCACTCTAAACGCCATCTTAAAACAGACAAACCTGACAAAAGAGGACATTATAAAATATCTTTAGCTACTTTTTCTTAGCAAAGAGCGTTATCTCCTGCCTGTTGTGCGGAAGCACCTTCCATCTCATTATCCTAAATCTGCTTTCAAGAATGCCTTCGACCTCCTCTATATATTTGCCTACGTTTCTTCTCATGCATTTCACAGTCATGACCAATGTTGCGCCTTTGCCCATGATCTCAGCATACTCAAGCGCTGCCATAGAAGATTCAATGCCTCCTGCATTGATGTCATCAGTAATCATATCTGCCTGCAGCCCTCTCAAGGCTTCTATCGCCTCCAGAGCCCTGCATCTGAGATGAACTATCGCTCCAGACCTCACGCTTTCAATGACTTTGGCTCCCTTGAGCGTATCAAGCGTCTTTATCTCTACGCCTGCTTTTCGTATCCTTTCGCTGTCAAGCTCTGCGCCATCAACAGCTATTACAGCTGCTCCTTTTCCTGCCAGAAAGAGGCTCCATCCTCCAGGAGCCGCCCCTATGTCAACAGCCACTTTAGGCAGATCGAGCCCAAACGCATCAAATGCCTCCATGATCTTGAATTCAGCTCTCGACACCCTCTTCCCCCTGTATACTCTGAAGGGGTCTAAAAACGCATTGCCGCGATCATGAACCATCATGTGGCCTGAGTAGCATCTTGAATTCAGCAGCACAGAATAGGCGAGGACTTCAGGAGCCTTTAGGTCTATGCTGAATCCGTCCCTCTCCATCATCTCACCTATCGCTACTTCAATGTCCTTCGCCGAGTACCCTTCCCTGCAGTTTATGTCAAAGCATTCCAGCTTGGTCCTGGCTCTCTTGTCCAGTCCTAGCCCTTTCATCTGCTTGTATATGGATCCTATATAATCGCCTTTTTCCATATCCGAACTTCTGTAGATCGGGAAATAGCTGTATATGAACTTCGCATCTTCAAGCGCGTCCTCCCTATCCATCTTCATGTCTGCGATAAAGATGTTGTGCTGCTCATCTATGATCCTGTATCCAGGAGCTGCGATGCCAAGCTCTTCCAGAGCGCTCTCCCTGAAGCTGTCAGCCCTAAACAGCAGGTAAATCATGGATTGAAGTACGCCGCAAAGTAATAAATAACGCTGACAGGCCCTTCCCGAGTGCCTTGTCATGCTTTTGAACAAAATCGCATCTCTCCAAGCAAAAGGGAAAATTTATTAATATCACATGATGTATTATCTATTGGCTGTTGGGTCAATCTTTATGCCAAGGAAAAGGAAAGGAGGTAACTGGAAAAGGGCGCCGTACAATCCGGCCAAACTGAGCTACGTTCTGGTTCTTGCAGCCGTAGCCGTGTATTCAGTGCACCTCGCAATCATGGCAACCAGCAACTTCGGTCCTGTAAACTTCAATTATACCATGATCATCCCATCTCTAAACGCTTCAAAGCCAAATCCCCAGGCTCAGGTGCTGAACATAACATTGCGCTCCACAAACATGGAGATAGCTGGCAAGTACGGTTACTGGGCCCTCGCCAATTATACAAGGTCAGTACGCGCCTCGGCCCTTGGAAACAATACATATGCGCTTTTTGTCCGGCTTAACGGCACATGGCGCACATTTGCCGGGGCCATAAGCCCAAACAACCTGACAAAAGAGCCTGTCAACGGCTCTGGCCCATTCACAATAAACTATACTGCCATCCAGAAAGGGGTGCTCAATGCAAGCGCACAGGCCTATGGATATATAGGCAGTTTCAACATGGGCGGCACGGCAGGCGATATCATTAAAGGGTACTACAGAAACCAGACAGGCTCAAACCCAGATGCCTTTTTGTGGACTGCTAGATACTTCAACTTTACAGGAAACTTAAATGCAACAGATTACACTGCGATCTTCAGTTACGGAAACCAGACATACGAGATATCCCTTGCCAACATAACTTCAGGTACAGTGAAAGGGAATATAGTGACCTGACAGCAGGTAAAACGGCCAGTTCAGGCATTCATGCGGGACGAATTATTTATCAGGGCAGCCAATCAGCACGTCCTCGGCTGCTGATTCCAAGAACCGCTAATCGCTTCAACTACCTTTTTAAATCTAACTAGAGATAAATATGCAGTATATTTTATCCAACACAATCAGCCGAGGCAGGCAGGCGTTTCTTTGAAAGAGGCAAGAGTAATAGACGAGATTAAGGAATCTGAAGAGCGCGCCAAGGCAGCAATAGAGCACGCAAACGCGGCAAAGCAGAAGGCCCAGAACGACGCGCATGAGAAGGCAGCCAAGATAATGGAGAGTGCCAGCCTGAAGGCCAGGAAGATAAAGGAAGAAGCGCTAATTAAAAGCCAAGCGGAGGCAGAAATGCTTAAGAAGAAGATGCTATCAGACGCGGAGAAGAAGGCAGCCAAGATAAAGAAGACAAAAGCAAGCGCCACTGCGTCCAGGAGCGTTGCAAACGAGTTAGTCAAGATCATCATAGGTGAATGATTGCTAAGATCAGAGCAGATGCAAAAAGTAAGGATAATCTGCCTCCTGGAATCTAAATACAGCGTTGTGTCAGGGCTCCACAGACTTGGTGTGATAGACCTTAGGAAGAGCGAGCTGGACGCAAGCGACGATACGCCGCTGCCCAATTTCGCCCAGCTAAGCGAACTTCTGATAAAGGTCGATGGTGCTCTGTCGATACTTAGCAGGAGGCCAATAAGAAAGGCAGGCAGGATGCCGCCAGATGCGATAATAAGGGAGACGGAAAGGCTATCCGACGTGGACAGGGTCTACGCGCTAAGGAACGAGAGGCAGTCCATAAACGAGGATATAAAACTCCTTGACTACGCGTCAATGGTGGCAAGGTGCTTCAGCGGCACAGGGATAAACTTCGGATCGCTGTCTTCAGAGTCCCTGTCGTTCAGGGCAATACTTGTAGAAGGCAAGGGATTGGAGAGGTTCA
The DNA here is from genome assembly GCA_021803945.1 of Microcaldota archaeon. GTDB lineage: Archaea > Micrarchaeota > Micrarchaeia > Micrarchaeales > CABMGC01 > JAJZNA01. Next base: position 14,826 of record JAJZKW010000010.1, on the reverse strand, counting down.
GGTCAGGTTCAGGGAAGCTCAAGAGGAATTCCGAGATAATAGAGAGACAGGCAGGGAAGAACCGGCATCTCATATTCATAGCCTACCGTAAAGGCGACGCCGCAGTCGAAGACACGCTCAAGGGAATAAAATCCACAGAACTAGACCTACACGCAAAGTATCTGGATTCGACTCCGGAGAAGGTTATTAACACAGCAGAGCGCAGGAAGGCCGGAGGAGAGAAGAGGATCGCCGAGATAGAGAAAGAGCTGCAGAGACTGAGCGATCTCCTCTATTCAAGGCTTTCCGTCATAAAGGAGTCGCTCGAGATAGAGATTGAAAGGTCGGAAGCGAGTTCTGTCTTCAAGAAGACAGACAAGACCTTCGCGCTGGAGGGCTGGGTGCCAAAGAAGAAGATCGCAGGGCTCAAGACGCTGGTCAACAAGGCCTCCGATGGAAGGTCAGTAGTCGAGGAGATCGAGACAGGGGAGCTGGCGCCTACGCTTGTCGATAGACCGGGCTTCCTGAAGCCATTCGACTACCTGATGGAATTCTTCTCCATGCCAAGGAGCGATGAGATCGACCCAACGTGGATCTTTATCATCTCCTTCCCGATATTCTACGGACTCATGGTATCGGATGTTGGATACGGGATAGCGTCATTCATACTTTCGTCAATAATAATAAGGAAGACCGATCCGCAGGGACTGATGTGCAATACTGCCAAGATATGGCGCCTCTCAGCAATACCTGCAATAATAGTGGGATTCATAACCGACCAGTATTTCGGGTTTTCACTCAACCACTTCTTCATGCCTGCGTTCCAGTCAGTATCATGGTTTGCCGACATAACGTGGATAATAGTGCTTACGATAATCTTCGGGATAATCCAAGTCACCCTCGGATTCCTCTTCGGGTTCATAAACGAGAGAAGCCACGGGAACGGCAAGCTCGCAGCAAGCAAGCTGACCTCCATAGCCGCTCTCCTCTCAGGCACAGCAGCGGTTTCAGGAGTCTTCTTCCACGCCCTGCCAATGGGCATATCTGTGTACGCTGCGATAGTTGCGGCAGTATCCATAATACTTACAATAGCCCTTAGCGGCACAGAGGCAGCGGAGATCACGAACCTGATAACGCACCCGCTGAGCTACGCAAGGCTGATGGGCTTCGGCCTTGGCAGCATAATAATAGCACAGCTCATAGACAAGGCCTTCACCCCGTCCCTAAGCGGAGGCATAATAGCGTTCATACTCTACCTTTTCATATTCGTGCTCCTGCATACGCTCAACATGATACTCTCCATATTCGAGGGCATAGTGCAGGGGGCGAGGCTGAACTTCGTGGAGTTCTTCTCAAAGTTCTACAAGGGAGGGGGTATAAAATATAAGCCCTTCTATTACAAGAGAGTTTATACTGAAGAATAAAAATGGTGTATATATGGCTTTGGATATAGCAGCTGCTGTAGCAGCAATAGGCGCGGGAATCGCCATTGCCGGAGGGGCAATAGGCACGGGAGTGGCGCAGTCGGCGATAGGCAGCGCAGGACTCGGCCTTGTCGCAGAGAAACCGAACGAGATGGGAAGGGTGCTGTTGTTCCTGGTGCTTCCAGAGACCCTGCTTATATTCGGATTCGTGATCGCGATACTCATAATGCTCTGGGCAGGCATCATATAAAGGTAGGTACATGCCACTAGAAGAGATAAGGAAGAGCATAGACAAAGATGCAAGCGCACAGGCCGCTAAGATAAGGGCTGAGGGCGACAGAGAAGCGGAAGCTATAATCAATGCGGCAGAAGCCCGCGCTGACGAGATCCTAAAGGCAGCAAGGATTGAGGCTGAGAAAGAGGCAGGCAGGATAAAGGCCGAGCAGGTCTCCGGAGCAGAGATAGAGGCGAACTCCATGCTGCTTGTGGCCATGGGGTCAGTGGTTGACAGGGAAGTCGGCAGGGTGATCAGGGAGGCGCAGAAACAGCTGGGCAGCGGCAGTCTTGCCGAAAAGTTACTGTCCAGCGCGCTGCGAGAATTCTCAAAGCACGCTTCGAAGAAAGACATAATAGTGAAGGCATCAAAGAGGAATGCAAGGCTTGCAAAGGACCTGGGCTACGATGCAGTGGCATCGGACGCAGAAGAGGAGATACTGATCTCGGCAAGGGACGGCTCCATGTCCCTGGATGCAAGCCCCCGCACGCTGGCCGCAGGGCATGATGCGCTGGCAAGGAGAATGCTTCACGAGAAGCTATTCGGAAAAGGGAGAAAATCTTGATGAGATATGACCGGACTAGACGACGCATTTACATACAGCTACTCAAGCGCCAGGGTCAAGGCCATGGAATCGGCGCTGATAGACGGCGCGACAATGCAGCACATAATAGACGCGCCTGACATCCATTCCGCACTCTCCTTTCTCTTTCAGACAAGCTACAAGGAGAGCCTGGTCAAGTACGGGGGCATGGAAATAAAGAAGGACCTTGTGGACTTCGCGCTGAGCAGGAACTTCGCTGAGAGCGTGAACAGGCTAGTAAGCATAGCGCCCACAACGCAGAGGAAGCTGGTACGCGCCCTGATAGGCAAGTGGGACCTGTACAACGTGCGCCTTGCCATAGAAGCAAAGGAGCACGGAAAGCCATTCGAGTCAATATCGATGTACATAACGGACAATGCTGTCTACAACCAGGCAGCAATAAGGGAGGCAATGCGGGAAGGTACTGTCGAAGGGGTGCTCTCCAGGTTGGCGATAAACTCGCCGTACGCGCAGATACTCAAGGACGCTTCTGCGGCATACTCTAGGAGCAGGAGCGTAGCAGAAGCGATAACAGCCATAGACATAGGATATTACGACAGCCTGAGCAGCGTCATGTACCAGCTCAACAACGCCCACTATCAGTCAGCTCTTATAGTCAAGATGGAGATAGACATGAAGAACCTGCTCACGCTGATAAGGTCAAAGAGGCTTGGGCTCAAGTTCCAGTTCATAGAGCGGTACCTGATATCCAACGGCACGATGGACAAGAAACATCTCGAGCAGCTCTTCAATTCGTCATCAAGCCTGGAGGAGATGGTGCAGCACGTCACGACCTTCCCGCTCAAGGACAGCCTTGAGGTGTACAGGAGGACAAGGCAGCTGCTGGCGTTCGAGATAGGGATGAACAATTACATACTCAACCAGGGCTTGAAGGTCCTAAAGCCGGCTATACTCTCCTTCGGCACGATACTAGCATACATATACCTGAAGGAGCTTGAAGTATACACGATAAGGATAGCTATAAACAGCAAGGTCTACGGGCTGGATCCTGAGGAAGTTTCAATGCTGATTGCATGGAGAAAGTAGGAGCATCGTACAAGATAGCGGCTATAGGAAGCCATTCCCTAGAGCTGGGCTTCAGGATCTCCGGAGTGACAAGCTCGTACTCCGCGGAGAGCGGAGCCGAGGCAGAAGGCATAATAAGGGGCCTGATGCAGGAAGATGACATCGGCATAATAGTGATCACGTCAAGACTCGCAAAGGAGATAAAGGACAGGAAGATAAGCGAAGCAGTAACCGGCAGCATGAAGCCCCTGTTCATAGTTGTGTCAGACGTTAACGACACGTCGGCATATGAAGACAACCTGCGCGCATTGATAATAAGGGCGCTAGGCATAGACATACTTAAAAAAAGGCAATGATTCAAGGTGATTTGATTGGGAGAGATTGACAAGGTATCCGGACCGTTGGTGGTTGCAGTAGGCATGCTTGGGTCCAGGATGTATGACGTAGTGAGGGTAGGGAAGCTGAAGCTCATAGGGGAGATAATACAGCTTGACGGGCAGAAGGCTATCATCCAGGTGTATGAAGATACATCCGGAGTTAAGCCCGGAGAGCCTGTCGAATCTACAGGCATGCCTCTCTCCGTAGAGCTGGGCCCCGGCCTGCTTGGCACTATATACGACGGGATACAGAGGCCGCTCGAGGTGATAGAGCAGAGGAGCGGCACGTTCATAGGAAGGGGCATAGTCGCCAGCGCGCTTGACAGGAAGAAGAAATGGAAGTTTGTGCCGGAGAAGGTGATAAAGAAGGGGTCGAAAGTGAGTCAGGGAGAGATACTGGGATTCGTGCAGGAGACACCCATGATAAAGCACTTCATACTCGTTCCATTGGGCGCAGACGGTACGATAGACTCGATAAAAGAGGGCAACTTCACGGTAGACGAGACCGTGGCAAAGATAAAGACGCACGGCGGAGTAGTCAATGTCCGCCTTGCTCAGACAAGGCCTGTCAGGCACCCTGCCCCGTTCACCAAGAAGTTCAGGCCGACCCAACCGCTGATAACAGGACAGAGGGTCATAGACACCCTCTTTCCCATAGCCAAGGGCGGAACAGCGGCAGTACCAGGGCCTTTCGGATCCGGAAAGAGCGTGATACAGCAGCAACTGGCAAAATGGTCCGACGCTGACATAGTGATATATGTGGGATGCGGAGAGAGAGGGAACGAGATGACTGACGTGCTCGTGGAGTTCCCGGAGCTCAAGGACCCAAAGACAGGCAGGTCACTGATGGAAAGGACCATACTTGTAGCAAACACGAGCAACATGCCAGTGGCTGCAAGGGAGGCAAGCGTCTACACAGGCATCACAATGGCGGAATACTTCAGAGACATGGGATATGCGGTCGCAATCATGGCCGACTCGACTTCGAGATGGGCCGAAGCAATGAGGGAGATGTCGTCTAGGCTCGAGGAGATGCCAGGCGAGGAGGGCTATCCTGCATACCTGCCGAAGAGGCTTGCTGAATATTACGAAAGGAGCGGAGATGTAGAGGCGCTCAGCGGAAAGAGAGGAAGCATAACGATAATAGGAGCGGTGTCTCCCCAGGGCGGAGACATATCAGAGCCTGTGTCGCAGGGCACGCTAAGGGTGGTGAAGGTCTTCTGGGCGCTCGACGCGGCGCTGGCAGGAGCAAGGCACTATCCATCAGTAAACTGGCTTACGAGCTATTCCCTTTATTCCGACACTCTTGCGCCGTGGTACAGGGCCAACATAGGGGAGGACTTCATAACAGGCAGGGCCGAGGCCATGAGGCTGCTTCAAAGGGAGGCAGAGCTCAAGGACATAGTCCAGCTCGTCGGGGAGGATGCACTGCCTGACAGCGAGAGGATAGTGCTTGACATAGGAAGGATGATAAGGGAGGGCTTCCTCAGGCAGAGCGCATACGACGAGATAGACACGTACACGAGCATGAAGAAGCAGGTACTGATGCTAAGCACCATGCTCTACTTCATGAAAAAGGCCGAGGAGGCCGTGAAATCAGGTGTCACCTCGGACAAGATAATAGGGATGAAGGTAAAAGCCGACATCTCGAGGCTTAAGGGAGTCGAGGAGAAGAGCATCGAATCAACAGTAGGCAAGGTGCGCAGCGCAATCGACTCGGAATTCAGCGCGATGCTAAAGCAGGAGATTTCAAGACAGGAGATATCATGAAATTCGAAATAAACTACAATACGATAGAAAGGGTCGCAGGACCCCTGGTGATAGTCGGGAAGGTGAGCAGCGCCGCATACAACGAGATAGTCAAGGTCAGGCTCGGCACAGGCGAGATAAGGCTGGGCCAGGTCCTCGAGACGACAAGCAGGTATGCGGTGGTGCAGGTCTTCGGACCGACGGAGGGGATAAACGTAGACAAGACATCAGTCAGTTTCCTGGGGGATACGTTCCACATCGGGGTCAGCGACGACATGCTTGGCCGCATCTTCGACGGACAGGGAAGGCCTAGGGACATAAAGGCAGGAATAAATTTCAAGGAGTCCAGGGACATAAACGGAGAGCCGATAAACCCAGCGTCAAGGCAGAAGCCAAGCGATTTCATAGAGACCGGCATATCGACTATAGACGGGCTCAACACCCTGGTAAGGGGGCAGAAGCTCCCGCTCTTCTCGGGTTCCGGGCTGCCGCATAACGAACTGGCAGCGCAGATAACGAGGCAGGCAAAGGTGAAGAACTCCAACGAGAGCTTCGCCGTGGTGTTCGCAGGGATAGGTATAACGTACGACGACGCAGAATATTTCACCAGCGAGTTCAGGAAGACCGGAGCGCTCAGCAGGACTGCGGCATTCATCAACCTGGCAGATGACCCTAGCATAGAGAGGATACTTACACCAAGGATAGCCCTCACGACAGCGGAATACCTTGCGTACGAGCGTGGCATGCACGTCCTTGTTATAATCAATGACATGACGAACTATGCCGAGGCGCTCAGGGAGCTCTCGAGCGCAAGGGAAGAAGTACCTGGAAGAAGGGGATATCCTGGCTACATGTACACCGACTTCGCAAGCATATACGAGCGCGCAGGGGTGGTCAAGGGGAAGAAGGGAAGCATAACCCAGCTTGACATCGTCACGATGCCAGGGGACGACGTCACCCATCCGATAATAGACCTTACAGGCTACATAACCGAGGGCCAGATATACATGAGCAGGGACCTTGTGAACAAGGGGATCTATCCTCCGATACAGCCTATAGGCTCGCTTTCAAGGCTGATGCCGAACGGCATAGGCGCAGGCAAGACAAGGGAGGACCACAGAGGGGTGGCAGACCAGCTCTACGGCGCGTATGCAAGGGCGCAGGAAGCCAAGAGCCTTAGCTCAATAGTGGGCGCTGAGGCATTAAGCGAGATGGACAAGATGTTCCTGCGCTTCGGTGACGAATTCGAGAACAGGTTCATAAGGCAGGGGACATATGAGGCAAGGAGCATAGATGACACGCTTGACATAGGATGGGAGCTGCTCTCGATGCTGCCTGAGCAGGAGCTCAACAGGATAAAGGAGGAGTACATAGCAAAATACTATAAGAGGGAGAAAAATGCCAAGGAAGGCAAGCAGGAAAAGCGCCATTGACTTTGATTCGTACCAAAGGCTCGCAAGGAAGACCGTAATATACCCCAGGCGGCACAGGCTTTACTATCCATGCATAGGCCTATCAGGCGAAGTGGGGGAGCTCTGCAACAAGGTAAAGAAGCACATGCGCGACAATGCAAGGCTGGACAGGGACGACCTCGCAAGCGAGTGTGGCGACATACTATGGTATCTCAATGCCGTGGTTTCAGACCTGGGGCTGGGCCTAGGGGACGTAGCGCAGAAGAACATAGACAAGCTGAACGACAGGATGAAGAGGGGCAAGCTCGGTGGCAGCGGGGACAACAGGTGAAACGATGCTAAGCCCTACAAGGATGAACCTCATAAACACAAGGAAGGGGATTGTCAGGGCCCGGAAGGGCTACAACCTCCTCAAGAAGAAGAGGGAGGTCCTGGTGCTCGAGTTCATGAAGCTCATACAGCAGTCGACGAAGGACAGGAACTACCTCATGCAGCTGATGAACGGCGCCTACAAGACAGTCGGGATAGCGTCTACATACGTAGGCACGTTCGAGCTCGAGCAGCTCGCAATGCACATGAAGGAGGCCAATCCGATAAGCATAAGCGTAAAGAACATAATGGGCGTCAGGGTCCCTGAGATATCGAAGAGCGCGGAGCAGCCTGCAGTTGACTACAGCTTCCTGTCCGCAAACATATCAGTGGACGACATAAGGATATCTTTCGCAGATGTGATAAGCACAATGATAGATGTGGCCCAGAGGGAGCAGGGACTCAGGAGGATAGTCATAGAGATAGAGAAGACGAAGAGGAGGGTCAACGCCCTCGATTATGTCGTAATACCAGGGATGAAGCACCAGGAGAGGTACATCTCCATGCGGCTCAACGAGATAGACAGGGACATGTTCTCTTCACTGAAGCACGTGAAGAAGAAGCTCAGCGCATCGCACGGCTAAAGGAAAACCATCGCATATCTAGATGGAAACAAACGTTATTCGGAGTGTCTGAACAGGCCCGCTCCACCGATCGTGGTTTTGATTATTACAGAAAAAGGATGAGCTTTTCGTCTGCAGGTCTGTCTCTAGAGCTACGAAAGGAGAAGGCAAAAGTCATGCCTGCAATCGACGATTCCTTTACTTTTTGCTGTACTGGAACAGGCATACTGCATTGTTAGAGGAGCCTCCAACGACTTCCATTATCTTTCTGAAGAGATAGTCGCTTTGGCTATCGTTTAGAGGAGCTGCCTTAATCACGAACCCGTAATCGCCTTCGGTTATTGCGACCTCCTTTACCCTTTCCATCCCTATCAGCCTCTTCGCCGTCTTATACACATTCTCCTTTACAACCGGTTTGACAAAAAAATACCTGTTGTTGCCACTATTGCCTCTTATTCTCTTACCCATTTCGTTACCCCGTTTGCAGAATCAATCAGCATATATTATTCTCCACGAATTTGCGCCGTCAGGGACCCATCTGACAGGCCTCTCCTCAGAATCTGGAGGGATTGTGGCGGGGACGGATTCATCGGCTAGATGATTAGTGAGGTGGGAACCTAGCAAGGAAACGAATCTTAAAACAGGTTTGCTCATACCCATAAACATTCCCCAGACCACGAAGTATGTATATGAGTGAACTAGTATATATGAACTAGGTCTTTTATCCGAGGTTATGAAAGTAAACAGGCAAATAATAACAGTTTATTTTATAAAAACTGACTGTTTTATTAAGTTATATCTTAGGTTTATAACCTAATAATTTAAAAGGATTGTTATGGTTATATCCTAATATGGCAGATCTGCCCCAGGGTATAGCTTCAACATTAGAGAGACTGAAAAAGTCTTACGGATTCTATATAACAGTAAAAAGAATAAACAAAAAATATTATCTGTACAGGGATAGTGGGAAGTGGGATAAAGAAGAAAAGCGTGTAAAAATAACATCTGAATATTTGGGAAGAATACTTGAAGATGGTAGATACGTTAAGAAAAAGGTTGTGACTATAAACAACCTTGAAAAAGCAAAAAAGATAATAACTTCATCAGGAGGTAAAATCTCATGGCCAGAAGAAAACCAAAATTCCGCCAGTTTGCCTGGCCGCGAAGTGGATGTGGATGTTTTTGATACCAAAATATTATCTGCTCTGAGCATGAATGCAAGAATGCCCAAGTCAAAAATAGCAGATATAGTTGACAAAAGAGAACAGACTGTCCAGCACAGGATAAAAATACTTGAAAAGAGTCTAGGTATAAGATACCTGGCCGAAATATCCACCAGCGCATTGGGATTCAACACGTATGTGATAAAGATAAAATTCAGAGAACAGAAACCACGAATTGATGAAATAAAACGCGCGCTGGCAAATGAGCCTAAGATTCAATTTGCAGCTGAGACTAAGGGAAACTATGATCTGCTTCTTTATCTTATTGACAGGAGCAGCGGACTAGCGGAGAACACGCTGTGGAAACTGAGGTCGGAAAGTCCACTTAATAGATATGATTCCACATGGCAGATGTCTCCAATATCACAAGGATACGGGTATATTCCGCTAAGGGATGATTTCATTGAAAAAGCCATATCGCAGATGGAATGGAAAAGATCAACAGAAAAGAGGCATCCAGGTCCCGGAGAACTACTGAAAAGAGAGATTATTATGCTTAAGGAACTGAACAGAAACGGAAATGCTGACTTTTCAGATATAGAGTTAAGAAACAGCCTACCGAAAGGGACAGCTAGATACACCTATCTAAGGCTCTTAGAGAGTGGAATAATAAGAAGAATAACGATAACCGCTGAGAAGATACCAGTAAAGTATATCGCAATAATACAGCTCAAGTACATAAACGCATATAATTTCGCAAAGACAAGGCCGAAAATACTTAGAGAGATAATAGCCTATAATAAGATAGCGAACAAGTACGCACTTGAAGGAGACATCGGCATACCAAACAGCATCCTATTAATCATGCCGGTGTTCTCAGATTCAGAACTGGACAAGACTATGGAGTACTTCAAGACAGAGATACAAGGCGTGTCATCTACTTTTCTGATAATAACAAACATAATCGGAGGTTCTCTTTGCTATAGAAGATTTGATAGCATTTATTCAATACAACAGAACATACTTGAGAATGAATATAAGGTGCAAAGAGCCGAACGGCTTCCTTACACATAAAAAAAAGACCTTAACGTAACCATCTGCACTGTTTTACTTAACCTCCTCCTCCTCCGCCATCCTGCATTAACTCACCAATCAATTACTTGAACATAGCGGTTTAAATAGATTTCTTTTTACCATAATTTTGGGTCAATGCTCTCCCGCTTAAAAAGCAGAGAGGAGTATGACCTATGGATATTTAATGGATGTAATAACTTACTTGAAGAGGATTAGACACCTTATCAGGACCAATATATACTACCATACAGAGAAGTTTGGCAAAAAGACAATCTTAGTAAAAGGCAGAAAGTTCATTGTGGAGGTTGCAGATACCGTAAAGAAGCGAAGGCTGGGACTGATGTACAGAAACAGCATCAAAAAAAACGAAGGCATGATCTTCGTATATGGGGATGACTCGAAGCACAGCATATGGATGTTTAACACCAGGTTCAGGCTTGATATAATCTGGTTGAACAACAAGAAAAAGGTGGTTGATATGTTTGAGAATGCGGAGCCCTGCAAGTCAATATTTGACTGCCCACTTCATCTCTCGAAAAGGATATCAAGGTATACGCTGGAGCTTCCTAAAGGCTCAATAAAGGAGATGAATTTGAAGATCGGCAATACAATAAGGTTTTAGCCCGGCGCTGACCAACTTGTTGCGCTCGTCGTACATGCCTTCAGGGCCTTTAAATCATCAATTTTCGATGACAAAAAGAGATAAAACCCAGGTTCATTATGGATACTGAGTATTTAATTTGTCAAGCCCCTATCATAACAGCTGACTTTTTATTGTCCAGTCTACAAGGCACGGATAAAATTTTTAGCGGACTAGCAGGCTCGGGAGAGATAAACATATTTAATTCTTGCCATGCAATTCCCATATGAGACAATGCCAAAAGAGAGGTCGCAGGACCAAAAGAATGCAAGGCGGGTGTTTCCAGGCGCACTTGCCGGCTGGACGATGGACGCCTTTGACCTGAGCGCAATGTTCCTCCTTGTGCCAGTACTGGCTGCTCTGTTCTTCCCTGTCGGAAGCTCTTACGCGATAATAGGCGCACTTAGCATATACTTCATATCTCTAGTCTTCAGGCCGCTGGGCGGCCTAATATTCGGAAAGGTCGGAGACATGGTAGGCAGGAAATACAGCATGATAATCACCCTGCTCGGCCTCGGAGTCGTAATATTTGCCACTGGCCTGCTTCCTACATATGCGTCAGCAGGAGCGCTGGCAGTGGTGCTCCTGGTCGCGCTCAGGATACTCACCGGAGTATTTGCAGGAGGCGAATACGGCAACAGCGCAGCGATCATGATGGAGAGCGCGCCTGGCAAGAAGCGCGGCCTTTTCGGAGGCATGATGCAGACAGGATATCCGATAGGATACGTCCTGGCTGCAATAGTATTCCTTGGGCTGCACTACGTGTTCCCAGGAGCTGCATTCATGGCGCAGGGGTGGAGATGGATGTTCTTCATAGGAATAATACCTGCCCTGGCAGGACTTGCCATAAGGCTAAAGATGCCTGAATCTGCCCTCTGGATTGACGAGAAGAAGGAGAAGAAGCTGTCCAGGTCACCGATAAAGGAGATCTTTTCGCACAAAGGGACAGTGTACTCGTTCCTTACCGGGGCGCTGGCAATGACCGGCATAGCCTGGGTATATTCCCTCACTCTCGGTTTGTACCCTACGATACTTTCGATAAATAATTTCATGCCGTTCCCAACATTCATATACGTAGTGATAATAGCGATATTGTCATCCCTGCTGGGCTATCTCCTGTCAGGATACGCAAGCGACAGGATCGGAAGGCGCCTTACGATAGGCATATACTCAGCATTCTCAATAGCCCTCGCGCTTCCGCTCTCATACGTAATAACCACCGAAGGCTTCGGATACGCAGGCGTGGCAATTGCGGCAAGCATACTGGCTTTCCTGACCACTGGCATATACGGCGTGATACCTTCGTATCTCTCTGAGAAGTTCCCGACGAAGCTCAGGAGCACAGGCGTAGGAATATCATTCAACGGCGGCTTCATAATAGGGTCATGGAGCTCTGTCTTGATGCTCCTCGTTGCAAAGCCTTCGTCCCCTGTGTTCTTCTTTGTGCTTGGGATCTTCGTGGTGATAGGGGAGCTCTTCATCCTATCATCTGCGCTGCTTTCAAAGGAAACCGCGAATTCCGATATAAGGAAGATAACGGCATGAAACAGGCCGACATTGCAATGCCGCTTTTCTGCCTGCCGGCCATTACGTGATCGTATGACAAACGCATGCCTGTTCAGCGGCGGAAAGGATTCTACCCTAGCCCTGCATAAGGCCATTTCCATAGGAGTAGAGATAGATCTGCTTATAACCATGGTCTCAAGGAGCAGGGAGAGCTACATGTTCCACTACCCAAATGTCAAGCACACAAAGCTTCAGGCCGAGGTTCTTGGAATAAGGCAGGCGTTTGCAGATACAGAGGGAAGGAAGGAGGAGGAGCTTGCAGACCTCAGGAACGTGCTGATTGAGAACGGCGTAAAGCTTCTGGTGACAGGCGCTACATACAGCAGGTACCAGGGAGACAGGATAGATGCCATCGCCAGGGAGCTGGGGATAGAGCACATAGCGCCGCTGTGGCACATAGACCCGGAAACAGAGCTCGCAGAGCTTGACAGGGATTTCAACGCTATAATAACATCAGTCTCCGCAGAGGGCATGGACGAGTCATTCCTTGGAAGGAGGATAGACAGGGGCATGATCTCCACGCTCCGCGGGCTTCATGATAGGTACGGCATAAACATGCTCTTCGAAGGCGGCGAGGCGGAGAGCTTCGTGCTCGACGCTCCGCTCTTTGAGAAGAGAATAGAGATAATTAAGTCAAAGAAGGAGTGGATGGGCAACAGGGGCATGCTTATGATAGAAGAGGCCAGGCTCGCTGCCAAGTGAGCTACCTGCGCCCAAGCCTGTTTGTCCACGAGACAAGGGCCTCGAGCATCTCCTTTATCTTCTCCCTCGTCTTCTGGTCCGTCACAACGCCTTCAGGGCTGACCTTCTCGTTAATGAACGTCACTATGACCTCAGGCTTGTTGATCATATGCGCATTCAGGAATACCATCATCTGCCTAAGGTGGTACTGCGCCCTCGACCCGCCGAACGTCCCTCCAGACCCGCTCATAACTGCGACTGGCTTGTCCTCAAAAGAGTTGTCATTATACGGTCTGGAGGCCCAGTCTATCGCATTCTTCAGGAACCCTGGAACCGAATAATTATACTCTGGAGTAGATATCAGCACAGCGTCAGCGGCCTTTATCCCGTCCTTGAATCTCCTGACCTCGGCCGGCATGTTCTTCTCAAGATCCTGGTTGAAGAGCGGTATTCCTCCTATGTCGAATATCTCGAGCTCGGCGTCTTCAGGCACCAGCTCCTTGGCTGCATGAAGCAGGGCCTTGGTATACGATCCCTTCCTGAAACTTCCTCCAAATCCAAATATCCTTATCTTATTTCCCATTCTGATCACCCGATGCAATTGGAATATTCCAAATCAAGATTAAAAAGGTAGCGTGGATAAATATTAATGCTGGTAATCATGTTCGGCTTGTCCAGGCGTAGCGAGTACGCAGTAAATGTTATAGAGGAGCAAGACTACATAGCAGAGAGGCTTGTCCGATCCGGCAAGAGTATTATAAGGCTCAACAGGGGAGACCCGGTCGCATACTTCCCGACCCCCAAGTACACGATAGACGCGTTAGTTAAGGCCGTAAAGGAGGGGAGGACAGGATACTCTTACCATGCAGGCATAAGGGAGCTGAGGGAGGCCATATCAGAGAGGCATAAAAGGCTCTACAACCTTGATGTGAGCGAAGACGACATACTGGTGACCCAGGGCGTAAGCGAAGCGATCCTCTTCCTGAATTCGCTCCTCATAAACCCCGGAGATACAGGGGCCATGCTAAGGCCATTCTATCCATTGTACATGTCCGCCCTCCAGATCAACGGCGGAATACCAATTACTGCTGACTATGTGGACGGCGAAGGGCGCAGCGTAGACACCGACATGCTTAGGAAAAAGCTAAAGAGATCCGGAAGGAGGGCGAAATACCTGATATTCTCAAACCCGAGCAACCCAAACGGCGCTGTCATAGAAAGGAAAACGCTCAGCGAGATGGCCGAGATCGCAAACGACAACGACATGATCGTGATAAGCGACGAGATATACGACGAGATAGTATTCAACGGAGCCCGCTTCACCAGCATGTCAGAGGTCTCCAAGGGCATACCAACCGTGATACTGGGGGGAGCATCAAAGGACTTCAGCGCAACGGGCCTGAGGATAGGCTATGTGATAATGCCAGAAGGAGGAAAAGAGATGGACGAGATAAGGCGCAAGCTGCCGGATTTCGCAAAGATGCGGCTGTCCTCGAACACCCTTTCGCAGTATGCGTTTGCAGCTTCGATAAGGAACGCAAAAGAGCACGGATCAAGCATCAGGAAGATGGTTAAAGAGATAAGTTCCAGGGTAAATCTTGCGCACAGGCTTATCAATGAGAGCAGGTACATGCATGCGGTGCTGCCGAGGGGCGCCTTCTACCTCTTCCCGAAGGTGGATTTCAGTCAGCTGAGGCTCAAGACCGACAAGGACATAGCCACAAGGTTGCTCATCGAAGGAGGTGTGCAGATAACAAGAGGGTCGGGCTTCGGCTCTCCTGACAATATAAGGATAGTCGCGCTTGCGCCGCAAGATATATTAGAATCTGCAATCAGAAAGATAGATAAGTTCTTTGCAAGGCATTCTAAATGAGGAGGCATCGTCTAGTGGTAGGATAGCGCCTTTACACGGCGCGGGCCTGGGTTCAATTCCCTGTGCCTCCAAA
>JAJZKW010000009.1 GCA_021803945.1 Microcaldota archaeon | reverse complement strand
AGGGACCGCATGCTTGAAGGCATACCTGCGCTCGACAATTTCCTCTCAAACTAAGGGCAACTATGAATTTTGGAACCTCAAGCGATGAATCGCCCCCCCCATCCAGATTCTGGTCTTTCCGCGGTTTTAGGATGTCCCTAAACAAGCCGGGCCAAGCGTCAGATCACAGTACGCTTAACTGCAGCGCTTTCCGGCCTGCGAAACCCGATTTCCGGCTTGCTTTCGCCACGCTTTAAGTTGTACAGCCTCAAGTGGCTGCTATCCATGGAAGGTCTGATCTCTTTCAGAGCCTCCATAAAGTCGTCCATTGAGACAGTATGCATTGCCTTCCTCTTCCTCATGGCAATTATGCCTGACTCCCTGCATAGATTTTCTATATCAGCTCCGCTGTATTTGTCCGTGTGCTTGGCAATGGCCTGGATGTCAACGTCTTTATCGAGAGGCATTTTTGCCGTATGCACTTTTAATATCTCAACCCTTGCCGCCTCATCAGGCATAGGGATCTCTATAAGCTTGTCAAACCTTCCAGGCCTTGTCAATGCAGAATCAAGGAGATCAGGCCTGTTCGTAGCCGCTATTAATATCACGTCTCCCCTCTCCTTCATACCGTCCAATTCTATCAGTAGAGCATCGAGTATCTTTTCCCTCACCCCACCATCATTATTTGACCCGTCTCTCGTTCCTCCTATGGCATCAATTTCATCTATAAATACGATGCATGGGCTCATACTCCTCGCCTTTTCGAAGATACTCCTCATCTTAGCCTCGCTCTCACCCACCCATTTGTTG
Source organism: Microcaldota archaeon (assembly GCA_021803945.1). Lineage (GTDB taxonomy): Archaea > Micrarchaeota > Micrarchaeia > Micrarchaeales > CABMGC01 > JAJZNA01. The sequence continues at coordinate 43,105 of JAJZKW010000009.1, read as the reverse complement.
AACAGCTCAGTTACATTGACTGGTATAAAATTCGCATGGCATCTGTTGGCAATCGCCTTTGCCAAATAAGTTTTCCCAGTTCCTGGCGCGCCGTAGAACAGGAAGCCCTTCGGAGGGCGTATTCCATACTCTTCAAATGCCTTTGGATCTGTAAGTGGCAGTTCAACTGCTTCAAGTATCTCTGCCTTAACTTTTTCAAGCCCTCCTACATCATCCCACTTCACATCCGGTATATTTTCCTTAGAACCTTCCAGCAAGCTTGGCTTTACCTTCTTCAGCGCGCTTAGCACGTTCGCCTGCGTCAACCTGACCTTCTGCTCGTCATGCGAAGAATGCTCTTTGTCCCTGCGTATCGCGCTCTTAATCGCTATAAGTGATGCTTCCTTCAGCAGGGCGTGCAGGTCAGCTCCTGTATAGCCCTGCGTCAGTTCTGCAATCGCCTCAGCATCAAAATTCTTGCTCCTAGGCTTGTTCTTCATGAGGATGTTGATGATTTCCACCCTGGCTTCTTTATCAGGAACTGGTATCCCTATCTCAACCTCAAACCTGCCGTCCCTTCTCAGATCCTTGTTTAGCCTGTCTATATTGCTTGTTATCCCGATTACCAGCATACCGTTTAGCTCTTGCACAGAATTTTCCATCACAAGTCCCAGCTCAGCTGCAACAATATCTCCAGAACGCTCTATCCTAATTGGGCTCCCATCTGCTCCAGGAACAATCAAATCTATATCATCCAGCACAAAAATCTGATTCCCTTTTTCTTGGGCCTTTCCGAATGCCATCCACAGGTTCTTTATCAATACATCTGGGTTTGAGCTATATATGGCTCCGCAATCCACAGGTTCCGCTCTGCTTTTTATTATGCCCCTCTCAAACATTTCATTAAGAATCGCTTTGGCAAGAAGAGTCTTGCCAGAACCTACAGGCCCGTGTATCAATATCCCATGCGTTCTTTCAGCTCCGACGCTTCTGTAAAGCTTGCCGTACTGGAGAGGCTCCAGGATTAACTCCTTGATGGTTTTGATCTGCTCTTCAAGCCCTCCTACATCCTCAAAATGCGGACCGCTTACTTTCTTCATGTCCGGTACTACAGACCCGTCTTCTGTGACTTTATATCCGACAGGTTCCTTCCCACCACCAGCATTTACCTCATCTTCTTTACTCAATTCGCCCACTCTCTGATAAAGTTATGACGCTTAATAACCATTAAAAAGCTTATCTGCTAATATCCTCTTTCCTTGGAGAGCGACGGAAATAATGCGGGCGCCTCTTCATCCATGCTGCGAGGCCAACTGAATGCAGGCGTATCCAATTGAATACGCTCATTGGGCCATTTATCTAAATATCCGCCATTTTGGAGTTGCATGCTTTCCTCATTTCCAATAATAACTTTTTCAATTTTGACGGCCTAATCCCGTGCAAGCTCGCCTATCGCATTGCACCTGCGTATCAGCTCCTTCAATTGGTCCGGTTTCAGCGACTGCGCGCCATCGCTCAATGCCTCTTCCGGCCTATCATGGACCTCTATAATCAGGCCGTGAGCGCCTGCCGCAACTGCAGCCATACTCATTGGAAGCACAAGCTCGCGCCTCCCTGTTGCATGGCTAGGGTCGACTATGATTGGGAACGGCGTCTTTGACATAAGGACAGGTATAGCGGAGATATCAAGGGTATTTCTAGTATCCTGTTCAAACGCTCCTCCCAGAGGCGTTATCCCGCGTTCACATAGTATTATCTGCCTATTTCCATTAGCGACTATATATTGGCCAAAACTTAGATATTCTGAAATCTGCGATGCTTGTCCTCTTTTGAATAGGATAGGTTTGCCCTGCTTTGCTGCAGCCTCAAGAAGATCCTGGTTATACATATTCCTAGTCCCTATTTGCAGTATATCGGCATACTCCGCAACCAATTCCACCTGGCTTTCGCTTCTCACTTCAGTCACAACGGGCATCTGCAGCTGCTGTCCCACCCTCTGCAGGTGTTTAAGCCCTTCTTCCCCAAGCCCCTGAAACGAGTGGACAGACGTCCTTGGCTTGAACGTTCCTCCACGCAGCATGTGTGCTCCGGCAGCCTTCACCTGTTCCCCTATGCGTGCAAGCTGATCATAACTCTCCACTGAGCACGGCCCAGCAATATACACAACGCCATCTCTTCCGATCGCTTCTCCGTTAACCGTGACAATTATCCTTTCCTCCTGGAGATACTCCTTAGTCATCAGCTTGTACGGAGCCTGGATCCTCCTTGTTGACTCTACTCCAGCCATCGAATTCATCTGGTCAAAATTTACCCTGCTCTCATCCCCGATTATGCCTATAACTGTCTGCGCTTCTCCGCGCGAAACGTCTGGTCTGAGCCCCAAGGCTCTTATCCTGCGGACTACAGCATTTACATCCGCATTGCTTGCTCTAGGGCGCATAATTATCAAAATAACACCTATGTCATATTGTTCGAGGTAGTATTAAACTCTTATTGAATTATTTTCAAATTTTAACCAAAAAGTATTTAAATATTTAACTATAATTCAAATCATGAAGAATCTCAGGCCAGAGCTGATAGCCCTGCTGAAGAAGGGAAGCTGCACGCCAAGGCTTTCGAAACTTGCAGCAAAGACGCATTCAAAAGCAACAACAATACACTACAACATAAAACAGCTTGAATCACAAGGCGTGATAAAGACGTACAAGGCGGTTTTTGATTACAAGAAGGTCGACGCTGGATTTTGCACATTCGTGCTTGTCAATCTTGACAAGAAAGAGTACAAAAGCCCAGAAGATATTGGTAGCATGCTCGCAGAATACCCAGAAATCGAGAGCATAGACATAATCACAGGAGAATGGGAAATGCTTCTGAAGGTCAGGACAAAGGATATAAGCCAATATTACGAATTCTCCAAAAAGGTGCTTTCCCTAAGAGGAATAGAACGGACACAGTCCCTGAATTCTTTATTCCAGATAAAAACAGAGTTTGTGAAGATGCAGTGATCAATAACCGCGCTGCCTTTTTGAGACTGCTTAGTGCCCGATATACTAATATATGCCTAACCGTCAACATACTCTTATCGTACTTCCAAGCCCCCCGAACGTAATCGGGCATGATGTTTATGACTGTAAGGAGCATGTATTGTAAATACTTACGCATACAATGATGTATTATACATACTTTCCTCAGTGATCGCGCTTACAAAATATCAGACATCTTTATATATCTTTGACGATATAACCTTTTTCGTGCAAGGGGCCTTGCGATGAGATATCTTACTTATGACATTCTATTGGGAATAAACAAACGCCTCAATGAATACGAAGGAAAGAAGCAGACAAACTTCAAGAAGGAAACCATAAGATCAATAGTCAAGGAAGCCTACGAAACGCAGCCAATCGAAGCCGCAATTACCTATTATTACAGAATTGTTTACGAACATCTATTCAGAGGAGCAAACCGAAGGACAGCATTTATAGCTACAGACATGTTTCTTCGTCGGCACGCTAAGAAGCTTGCTGACATTCCTATAGCAGATGTGCAATTCACAAGCCAAAAGATCAGAGACGGAAGGCTTTCAAGAGAGACCTTCTCAAAGATATTTTCAACATGGATAGTTGATCTAAATGAAAGACGAAAAACTTACAGAAGAGGAACTTGACAAACTTGTAAAGGAGGAGGTCAAGGCGCACAAAGCGCTAATGATAGCGCTCGCTTTGCCTGGGCACATAAAGGATTCTGTATTCGCATAGCCATTTTAAATAAGCCTTGTCGTCTCCCCAAGCTCTCCGAAGATGGACGGGCATGACGGGATTTGAACCAGCAACAATAGATAGAAGAATTGACAAAGTTCGACGTGTATCCTTTCTAGCCATAGCAATCCCGATTAAACACATTTGCTTGCAATTGAATCCCGATTATTCACAGTTATTTCCCGCCCCAAGCCTATATAGACGCCTTGTGCGGTTTTAACTCGAATCCGAACCCAGAAACAGACCTTAGGTACTAGAATGCATATTAACATTTGTTCTTTCAAACGAAATATTTACTAGGATATCTTTCTTTTAAAAGAAAGATTTAAATATACAAACCGACTTAACTAATTCGGTAAGTATGGATGGTTTCGAATTGAAGAACGCCATAAAGGAGATGCTGATGCGTTTCCATTCCTCACAGTTGCCACAGATCATACCTCGAGACATAAGATTCAGTGAATTCAAAAAAGTCAACAAAGTCATAGTCGTAATCGGGCCAAGGAGGGCAGGGAAGACGTTTGTCTTATACCAGCTAATGAAGGAACTTCTTGATGCAGATCATCAATTGAAGGATATTGTCTACTTGAACTTCGAGAACGAAAGGCTTGCAGAGCTTAAGGCTAATCAACTGAATCTAATACTAACCGCTTATAGCGAGCTATACGGGGAAGGCAAGCCAATCCTATTCCTCGATGAGATACAGAATATAACCGGTTGGGAACGGTTTGTAAGACGACTAAATGACGAAAATTATAAGGTTTACGTATCTGGGTCGAATTCGAAGTTGCTTAGCAGAGAGATAGCTACTTCATTGAGGGGTAGGGACTATCCAATCCAGGTTCTGCCGTTTTCATTCAAGGAATTCGTCAATCTAAAAGGGATTGCCTTGGAAAAGGGCTGGGAATTCGGCCCTACCAAGACAAAGGTGAAAAAGGCTTTCGATGAGTACGTTGCATTGAGCGGCTTCCCTGAGATAGTATTGGAGAACAAACTAGAATTCATTGACCAATACTTCAAAACGATGCTATTTCAGGACATAATAGAAAGGTACGGGATAACCAACACGGACCTGATGCGTCTGTTCATGCAGTTCCTAGCAAGACAGTATGGCGGCGATTACTCGATCAACAAGTTCAACAACTTCGCAAAAAGTTCGTCTTACAAGTCCAGCACCTCCACGATTCAGAAGTATTCGAAAATCGTAGAGGACATATATTTTTGCTTCTTCCTGAAAGCGAAGCAGAAATCATTCAAAAAGGAGTCAGCTTACTTAAAGAAAGAGTATCTTTTCGACCATGGCTTCATAAACTACTACAACACAGAGAAGAACGCGGGAAGATTATTGGAGAATATCGTTGCGATAGAGCTCATTCGGAGAAAGAAAACCCAACTGAACTACTACACAAATGGATTTGAATGCGACTTCATAACAAAAGGGAATTCAATACAGGTTTGCCATACGATAAACGAAGAGAACAGAAGGAGGGAGGTTAACGGCTTGAAAGAGGCGCAGAAGAAATTCGGCAACGAGCCGATTCTGATAACCTATGATCAGGAGGCGGAGTTTGACGGAATACAAAGCACACCTGCATGGAAATGGCTTCTTCAAGAGAAACAACAGACTGAATGATATGGCAAAGAGAATCACACTTTATGTTGATGGTGAATAACATCGCAAATGCAAGGAACTACCCGATAAGCAATAATGTCAAATTTGAGGAGGTTGACGCTACGACGCAGGCAGAGTGTGCAAGACCTGCTGATTAAACAGGGAGGGGAGGCTTCCATGTATTGAAGTCAGAGGTTCAGGCATACATACCTCGTCAGGGTTTTTGATTTCCTCTATGCTTCGGCTTTGAATGTTACGCTATGAGAAACGGGTCGCAATGAAAAGAAGTCGCACTAATGGCCCAGAATAAGCTTCACCAGCTCTATATTCATCATGCACAGCCCGCGGAAAGCCTAACCATCAGCGTATCAGAAAACGGGCATGACGGGATTTGAACCCGCAACCATCTGGTCCGAAGCCAGATGCGCTATCCAAATTGCGCCACATGCCCCAATATTATCTAGCTCTCCGCATTTAAAATATCTCTCTATCACGACGCACACAAAGGGTTATAAACATTATATCTATATATTTAACCGATGATTTTATGATAACTAGTGTGGATGTGAGCAAGATAGAAGCTGCAAGGGACAGCAAGGAAGCAATATTGAACATGAAATTCAACATCCATTTTGATGGAGTCAAGATAGACAAGGAGAACGTTAACGTTGCCTTCACATTCACTGCCGACTACGAAGGCGAACTTGCAAAGTCTGTAGGTAAGCTGACTATATCTGGGAATGTCGTGTCGAAAGAGGCAAAGAAGGACGCAGACGAGATAGAGAAGACATGGAACTCTAAACAGACGCTTCCTATAAAATTCGCAGAAGACGTCATAAACATACTTAATTTCGAATGCGGAGCAAGGGGAACGCTAGTGGCCTATTCCATAGGATTTGTGGCGCCGTTGCCGATATCAAGGGCCAAGCTCCAGGAAGGAGCAAGCAACGTATCCTAATATTGCGGTTACCTGGTCAGTTGAGTACGCATGGAGCATATTGAGTTAGAAGGAGTGATAGTCGATATAGACTACGTATCAATCGGTGACCGCAGCATAATACGCATAACGCTGAAATCGGAAGGGAAGATATACTCACTTTTCGATACCGGTTTTTACCCGTATTTCTTCCTCAATCCGCACAATCAGGGAATAGCCGAATCGGACTTGGCCAAGATGGAGATACTCCACGACGGAGAGAAGATAGGCATACACTCTGCTACAAAATCGAAGTTGAATGTAGCAGGCAGGGAAGCAAGCCTTGTAGCCATATCCACGAACAACACGAGGAGCATACCGAAACTAAGCGAACACCTTGCAGAATTCGGGCAAAGGTATGAATACGACATATTGTTCTGGAAACGGTATCTAATAGACAAACGCATCTCCCCTCTCTCCGGAGTCAGGGTAAAAGCGCACGAGGAGGACGGAAAGCTGATCGTAGATCATATGGGTCCTGGAAGTTCAGAGCCAGGCCTGACCCACCTCTGCTTCGACATAGAGACCTACAACCCCAATATCGCCCCAAGGCCGGACATAGACCCATGCATAATGATAAGCTATGCGAACAACGAAAGGAGCGGAGTCATAACGACGAAGCCCATAGACAGGCCGTTTGTCACGCTGTGCAAAGACGAGAAAAGCATGATATTGGAGTTCGTGAAAGTCATAAAAGAGCTTGATCCAGACATAATAGTTGGCTATAACTCCTCAAATTTCGACCTGCCCTATCTGATGAAGAGGTCCAAGAAGCTTGGAATACACTTCGACATAACAAGATACGGGGAAGAGGCACGGGAGGAACACCACGGCCTGATACAGTCAGTGAAAATCCCCGGAAGGATAAACCTTGACGAATACAATGTCGCCAGGTTCGTCTCAATAGTCGGCGCGTCGGAAAAGCTGCTTAAGATAAACAGGTTCACCCTGGGGGACGTATACGGCGCAATAACTGGGGATATCAAGCTGACTGTGGACAAGAAGAACATATGGCAGCAGTGGGACGGGAGCAAGGAAGACCTCGAAGTCCTTGCAGAGTACTCCCTGAGCGATTCGCTTGCCCTCAACCACCTATACAACTTCTTCCTTCCCCTTGAAATCGAGGTGTCCAAGGTGGCATCAACAACACTGGCAGAAGCCGCAGTGTCAACCACAGGGCAACTGGTCGAATACCTCCTTATGCGATATGCTACACTAAACAATGAGATAATACCAAATAGGCCCAGCGAGGGCGAGATAAGCAGTAGGCTCTCAAACCCAATAGAAGGCGCATACGTCAAAACCCCCGAAGCCGGGATATATGACAACATAGCAGTATTCGACTTCAGAGGACTGTATCCCTCAATAATAATAGCGAACAATATTGATCCATCGACCCTGTGCAAGGACTGCACTGATTACTACGAGTCGCCTACAGGCTCAAAATTCAAGAAAACACCAAAGGGAATAGTGCCAAAGGTGCTTGAGCTGCTCATAGCGGAAAGGTCCGAGATAAAGAAGAAATACAAGAAGGATCCGGACAACAAGTTCCTTGCCGCAAGGTCACAGGCACTTAAGATACTTGCAAACTCATTCTACGGATATCTGGGATATGCAAGGTCACGATGGTATTCAAGGGACTGCGCAGGAAGCGTTACCGCCTTCGGTAGAGAAACAATCACAAATACCATAAGCGAGGCAGAAAGCAACGGGTTCAAAGTCATATATTCGGATACTGACAGCGTGTTCTTATTAATGCAGAACAAGACGAAGGACGATGCACATAACTTCATGCTCTCATTAAACAAGAAGCTTCCAGGCGCGATGGAGCTTGAGCTAGAAGACTTCTATGTCAGGGGCGTATTCGTTGGCAAGAAAGGAAAATCAGAATCAGGGGCGAAGAAGAAATACGCGCTCCTTTCTGAAGCCGGAAGGATAAAGATCAGAGGATTCGAGCTGGTAAGAAGGGACTGGTCAAACATCTCAAGGGAGACGCAGAGGAAGGTGCTTGAGGCGATACTGAAGGAGGGCAGCAAAGAGAAGGCGCTCAGCATAGTCAAGGAAGTGGTGCAGAGCCTGAAGGATGGCAACGTCAACATGAAAGACCTTGTCATATACACGCAGCTCAGGAAGAAGATAGGGAGCTACGATTCAAAGTCCCCAGAGCTGAATGCAGCGAAGAGGGCCATCGATGAAGGGGTGAAGAGGAGAGACGAGCTAGAAGGGGCCACCATAGGGTATATAATAACGAAGAACGGCAATTCAATATCAGAGAAGGCCGAGATAGAGGACACTGCGAAGACGTACGATCCAGATTACTACATAAACCACCAGGTCCTTCCGGCAACCCTGAAGATACTAAAGGAGCTTGGGTTCAGCGAGGAGGAGCTCAAGGGAAGCGGGTCGCAGAGGAGATTATGACGGAACACGATTACAACAAGCTAAAAGAGGCAGGCAAGGTGTCGAGCGAAGCGCTGGCCTATTCAAGGTCGGTAATAAAGCCCGGCAGGAAGCTGATCGATATAGCAGAAGAGATAGAAAAATTCATAGAGGACAAGGGATTCAGCCAGTCTTTCCCGGTAAACCTCTCGCGGAACGAAGAGGCGGCCCACTACACGCCCGAATATTCAGATAGCAGGGTAGTCGGGGACAAAGATGTGATAAAGGTTGACCTCGGCGCCAGACACGGAACATACCTGACAGACTGCGCCGCGACAGTGTGTATGGACGGAGAGTATTCAAAGCTGATAGAGGCTAGCGAAAAGGCGCTTGAAAATGCAATAAGCCTTGTAAAGGCCGGCAGGAAGATCAACGAGATAGGCAAAGAGATAGAAAGGACAGCAAAAAGCTACGGATACAGCACTATAAAGAACCTTGGGGGGCACGGCATAGAGGAGCACGAGCTCCACGCAGGCATATTCATACCTAATTTCGATAACGGAGACAACACCGAGCTCGAGGAGGATGCGGTCATAGCCATAGAGCCGTTTCTGACCACTGGTGGCGGATACGTTGTCGATGGAGACTCGCTGCAGATATTCCAGGGAGTGTCAGAGAAGATGCCGAGGTCTGCCGAGGCCAGGGAAGCGCTTTCCGTGATAACAGGGACTTTCAGCACCTACCCGTTTGCAATGCGATGGCTGATCAAGAGGATGGCAGAGGAGTTCAGGGCACGCAAAGCGATAGCCGAGCTGATAACAATAGGAGACCTTGACACTTTCCCTGTGCTTACGGAGAAGAGCGGCGGCATCGTAGCGCAATCAGAGAAGACGCTGCTGGTAAGGAAGGATTCGTGCGATATAATCACCTGATCAGACGAATTTCAGCAGGCTGAACTGTTGCCTGTCAGGAGTGCCAGACTCCTCAGTATCAATGCCTACAAATATCTCCCCTATTTCATCCTTTATCAGATAGAGCCTCTGCCTTATGTAATTGTCAAGGTCGTATTTTTCAGCAAGCGTTATCGCAATATTCAGGTACTTCTCTATGCTGCCTTTCGATATCGTGAGCAGGAGCTTGCCCTGATCCCTCATGCACACCCCGGAGAGCGGGACACGTCTGAATTTTGCATTGCACACTGAGCACCTGAATATCTGTTTAGAGAACGAATGGAGGTTCCCTATCAGGTCAGGTATGAAATGGCTCATTATCACCTTCCGCGCGGCATCCCCTATATCAACGCATTCAAGCTTCTCCATAAGTTCGAACTCCGCGTCGAGTTTTTCCTGCATTGTCTTAAGCTTCGTATACGTGCTCCTCTTAGGCGACGACCCCACCGCTCCTGCCGAGGAGCCATGGGTAAACATTATATCCCCAAATATCTCCTTTGTGCCGAGCCTGTCCTCAACACACCCGATCCTTATCTCAGAAGGCGGGGAACTAGTATAGGTCTTTTCGTAGAATTCAATAGGATATCTCTCTACAGTCTCCATCCCGTGCACTTCGTCGTCGACTTCTTCGGGCTTCACGTTCAGCGTCAGTATAAGCGGAGTATCCATGGTCCCACCTATCGTCTGCGGCAGGTAATCCCTCGAGAAGTTTATCAGTGCATCAAGCAGCAGCATAGTGGTGTCCTCATCCCCGTCGCAATTCCTCCTCCTCGCAGATATCATGTACGGATGCGCGAAACCGACATTTGCATCAGTGAAGCCTATAATCCTGCCAAGGACTCCGCATGAGGTGTGCGGCGAGAGGGTTATCACCTGCTTGCCTATCATGTCGTCTATAGTATCTGCATTGTAGAACGCCGAAAGGCCGTATACTTTTTCCAGCATCCCATCCACGAACTTCGCGACACGCAGCAGATAATCGGCTCCGTGCCTGCTCAATATCACGTCCTGGTGCCTCATCTCCACCAGCTGGCCCGGATCAAGAAGCTCATTGCCCTTGTAATCCTCAGTGTAGCCCAGTTCCCTCAGCCTTTCTACACCCACTCCTATCTCCTCAGGGTAGAAATGGGTCATCGGGGCGTCTGTCGCGTCGAATCTCGCAGTCCCGTCCTTGAATATGTACACTCCGTTGAGCGCCCTGAGCATGCCTTTCTCAATGGGTTCAATAGTCTTGTCCCTGCTCATCATGCCCTTAACTCCCTTGACCACGGCCGGCATCTTGGTTATGCCGATGGTCTTCATCCCGTCAAGCACCAGCTTCGTGAGGTCCACATTCCTGCTCTCGAAAGCCACAGTGTCCATGCCGCACCTATCGCATCTCAGGCCGCCCAAGACAGCCCTGCAGTTAGGGCACACCCTCTCGACATATGTCCTCTTGCCGCAGTCATGGCAGAACGAGGAAGGCATTGTCCTCTTGCAGTTCGAGCACTTATACCTGGCCAACTCAATGTTTATATCTGGCCTGAACCTCTTCGACCCAGATATATACGCAGAGGTTATATTCCTGTTCCTGCCGCCAAAGCCTCCTATCGGGAAGAGTACGTTAGGTGCAGGCTTCATCAGCCTCTCCTTCGCCTTCTCAGGCCTGCCTATCCTTGCGGCTATATATGTGGACCTCCTTGGTATTTTATAAGGAGAAACTGCACCCAGCATCGCCAGCGCATCCTGCGCGCCCATGTCATACTTGTCTATGGCAAGCTCATTGACCTTCAAAGTTTTTTTGTCCGAATCGACCAGCCCAAGCGAAGATACTATGCTCTTTGAGAAATCCGCTCCTATAATGATCCTTTCCGGAGTCTGCTTATGCGGCACGTTCAGAAGGTCAAGGATCCTTCCTATATTTTCATTCCTCTCAAGGCTAAGCCCCTCCAATCCATAGATGTCGCTCCCCATGGCCTCAGAATTCCTTATTATATGCATTGCAAGTTCGACTATGCTATTCTTGTCCACTGCCTGAAATTCTAGCAGGAATTTAGGGTGTATCGGAACCGAATACTTGGTCGATAGGTCATAGGCCTCATTAAACCCGATTGTTTTATGGTCTATCTTGCCTCTGAATCCGGCCTTCTCAAGCTGCAGTTCCCAAAGCTCCTCAACATAGCTCGTGGGCTTAAGCTGCGAATTGGACTTCCTGAAATCGCCGAACGTTATCAGTATGTCTCCAAGGGAGAATATCCTCTCTATCTGGTCCTTGTACATCATCGCGGTTTCAGCATCGTTTATCCTCATCGATTCCCCAGATTTCAGCTTCACGAACGGGCCCTCAAGCGAATCTACAGGCACTGCTATGCATCCCTTCCCTGCAGACTCCATCTTGAGCTGCGTGCCTACTGCTATGAAGCTCATCGCTATGATCATTGTGGCAGGGCTGAACCCCTTTGCCGCTATGCCTGTGAGCCTGCTCCTCCCATACCTGAGCCTGAACCCCCCAATATGTCCTGGATACGCCAATATGGGCCTTCCAGCAACAAGCTCGTCAAGGAACCCTATCTGTGGCCTGTCAGGCTCTGACCTCTTTATATCTACCTTTATGATCCCGTTCAGCCAGTCCCATTCCAACCCGAACGGCTTCACCTCTCTGATCAGTTTCTTGGCCTTCTGCGCTATGCCCTCGCACAATACCAGCGGCACCCCTCCTCTTACCCTGTTTGACATGTGGACTTCCTTGCCATCGTATCCCGTCCTCTTCAGGTTTGCGTGCACCCCTACCTCTATCATGTCAGACGGCACCCCATCCACGCATACTGGGCAGTTGCTTATTATCGTGCGCAGGTCGTCGTCCGACGGCTTGTACTGTAGCCTTGCAGACCTTGAATGATAAAGCTCGACCTCCTCCACATATCTCTCTATCTCATCATGCGTTGGCTTATACGCCCCTATACTGAACATCCTGCGCGCATAATCCGCAAGCGCAACAGAGAGCGCAGCGGCAGTGCCTCCCGCTCCCCTTATCGGCCCAGCATAAAGCACTGCTATATAATCTGTGCCATCGGGGTTCTTGTATCTCTTTATCCCTGTTATGCCTTCAGTAGGGGCCACCAGCACTCCCTCCGTTAGTATGGCAGAGCCTACCCTAACGGCAAACTCAATCCTCTTTATCGTCTCGATATTGCTAAACCTGTCATTCTTGCAGATCTCCTCAACCGCGTTGAATGCAAGCTTGCTACGCGACTGCCCTTTCGACAGCCTCCTTATCATGTCCGCCAGGCCGCCAACGTTTATGAGTCCCTCGACCCGGCTTGGCATGTCGGGAGCCGGAAATATCTCCACAGTCTCCTTTGGATCCAGCCCCTTCGACCTGGCGGCCTTTGCAGTGGCATAAGCCCTCTCGAAGTCAGAAGACATGACCCTGAAATATTCCTCGATCTCCATATTCCTCAACTGAATGCTCCGTTGAAGTCAACTGTTGACATGACTCCCTGTTTTGCCTCATATACAGGAAGGATCGCAGGAGTGGGCACATGTCCCATCCTGACCTGGAATCCAGTCCTCTCCTGCCAGGTTCCGCTGTTCACTATAAGCGTGCCGTGATATTCTGCATATCCGTTCTTGTGCAGGTGGCCCATATGCAGTATGTCCGGCACCTTGTCTATCACCATAGAGTCGCTCTTCAACGGGACTATTGGGTTATCCCCGTATATTGGGGAAAGGTGTCTCCTCTTGAGTATCTCCAGCATCGCGCCCTCGGGCTTGGAGTAGCTGCATCCAGGTATGCCCTGTATTATCGAATCTAGCGATGTGCCGTGGTATCCTAGCACGCGTATTCCGTTAAGCGTGACATACCCCGGATTCGAGACAAGGTGCATGTTGCTAAGCTTGAAGTCCTTGTAAAACTCGTTAGGCAACTGCGGCTGCGGCTCGGCCCTCTGCACCGCATCATGGTTTCCGGTAAGTATGAATATATGCACATATTCCGGTATCTTTGAGAACAGTGTGAAGAACTCGCTGTACTGCTTGTATATGTCATCTATAGCAAGCTCCCTCTCCTGATTCGGGTACACTCCTATGCCGTCAACAAGGTCGCCGCTGACTACTATATACTTTATCCTCTCTGCAAGCCCTTTCTTATAGTCATACCTGCCGTTCATCCAGTCTACGAATCTGCCGAACTGCTTCTCGCCGAAAAGCTTGCTCCCGACATGCACGTCAGAAGTGAATGCTATTGCCATGTCATCCTCTGTCTTTTTCATCTGGTGCACAGGGACATCAGGATATATCAGCGTGTTTGCCATGACGAATGGTCCGGAAATCTTCCCCCGCACTGCTATTACCTCGTCGTTTATTATTTTCAGCGCCTTTGCGAACAGCTCGCTCATGGCGCCATTAGGCCCTTCGCCAAAGGGCTTCATGAAGAGGACCTTCTGCGTCCCTGTCTCGTCATCGATCGTTACCAGCACATGCCCGTTCTTAGTTATTACCTTGTCATACACCATTCCCGCTATCACGACCTCCCTACCGCTCGTATACTGCTTCAGGCTTTCAATGTCGCGCATCAGTCCAGCCGCCTTGTTCGCCTGTCCGTTGTATATGATCTCCTTTATCCTGTCAAGTCTGTCGTTGAAGTAAGCAGTGAAGTCTGGCACGGAACCTGACGTCTTTCCCGCAGCGGCATTTCTTATAACAAAATCCTCCGTGATCTCTTTGGCAATGGGATTGAAAGACGAATTCCTTACTATCTCAACTTTTATCTGTGGTGCAGGTTCCTGCATCTCACCCTTTATTTTGACTAGGAGCTCCCTGTCCAGCAGTGCTGGCGATTCTCCATCTCCAAAATGGTTCCTTATATATGCTGTCAATGACTCTATGTTCTGCCCCTTTATGTCATCATCGCCTATGTCAGAGCTCACTATCGCGATCCCAACAAGTCTGCTTGCAAGTTCAGCAACCAAACCGCCATCTGACATAAGAACACCGAAGTACCCAAAACATTAAGGAGCCCTAATTATATATATGGCACGCGAAGTAGCGGATTGAAAAAGACAAGATCAGTCCTTTATCGACTCAAGGCTGCTCAACAGGTTCCATATCACAGTCCTGGCGTAAGGGGGCAAGTTTATATCGTTGCTTATCTCGTCTATCTTGTACGTCGCCGCAGATGACCTCACCGAATACCCTCCTTCCGCCTGTTCCAGGGAATTCCTAGCCTCGCTCAGGGCTACCTTCACGTTCCTAGGAACGCTGTTATCATTGAGCAACATGTCTATCTGCTGCTTTATCTGCAATATCTTAGAGTCAAGCTCCTGATTCGTTGCCATTTTATCACTTTTAACAGTCCGGGCCCGACGGGATTTGAACCCGCGACCATCACCTTTCCTCATGTTTTTAGAAGGGTGCTGCTCTATCCAAGCTGAGCTACGGGCCCAATCCAATAATCATATGGAAAAGAGCCTTTTAACGTTTTGCGTTATCCTCAACGATGCCTCATCGAACTGGATTCCCTTTATTTCCGCAATCCAGCCGACAGTCCTTATGACATCCAAGGGGCTCCTGCCAACTACAGGCGAGTCCGTTTCAACAGCGATATTACGTATGTCAATCTTGTTTATAACCCTTTTCCTCCTCTGGGACTCTATCGGAGGAATCGATATCATATATCCCATGCCGGCCAGCAGCTCTGCTTTTTCCTCGTCGCCTTCAAAGAAATGGAACAAGGCTTTCCTGACCTTATGTCTCTTCACAATCTCTATTACCTCGTCAATGGCCTTCCTGGAGTGCACAACTATCGGCAAGTCCAGGCCCTTCGCGATCTCTATCTGCCTCTCAAAGACCTCCTCCTGAATCCGTTTTTCAGCGCCTACCTTGTTGTCGATCCCTATCTCCCCTATTCCAACCACTTTGTCGTTTGCTTTTATCAAACTGCCTATCTCCTCCACAAATCCGCGATCTCTATCGGCATTCTGTGGGTCAACCCCTATCACAGCGAACACCCCGTCGCTGCCTCCGGCTATCCTCATCGCCTCAAGGCTCGACATCCTGCTCCCTCCGGCAGTTATCATCGTGCTTACACCGCCGAACCTGGCATCCTTTATGGTTGTTGCAGGATCTGGGAACGCGTCAAGGTGGCAATGTGCATCCGCCAACTCATTCACAGACAGCAAGGGCTCCCTTTCCTTCAAAACCTGGTCGAGCATCCAGACAACCCTGCTTTAAGCTGCTCTCTTAACATTAATCAATGCTGCTGCCTTGTCAAATTCGCCCCCTTCGCATTCCACTACGTTGGCCCTGTTGGATATAAAGTCATTCAGGAGCCTTCTGATGAGATCCTGCCATCTTTCGCGGTCATTCTTATTATAATTGCCCTTGCCGCTTTCATGTATCCTTGGAAGGTGCCAAAACTCGTCCACGCACTTCTTGCCCCCTACCTCCACTCCCATCATTGTATGCGCGCTTTCAGGTTTTTCAAGATTGCTTTTTATCAGTATGTAGTAAAACCTGTCCCCAAAGGCCTCCCTAAACCTCCCCATCCTTTCGAAATACGCGCTGTCGGCATTGTGTAATTCTATTATGACCTGCTTTCCCCCAACGAAAAGCGTGGTAACGAAATCAGGAGGGTAGGTGTCCCTGTATGCTGTCCCCCTGCGCGCTGATGGGATCTCAAATATCGGCGATTCATACCACGCCAAAATATCTTTTTCCAGCAAAATGTCCTTCAAGGCAGCTTCGTACTGCCCCTTTGTCCTTGTGTTTTTGTTCAATATGTCTGAGTCTCTCAGTACTACCCAGTCCCCCTTCCTGACAGCGTCCTTTATTTCAACAAACTTATAAGTGTCCCTTACCGGGCTTGGCTTCCAATGACGGTGCCTGTGCATATAAAATATGGATTATGGCTGGTATTTATGTGTTTTCTGCAAGAAAAGAAAACTCCTCAAGAGCCGCTTTCAAACCTGAATGTTATGAAAGCCTATTCTTATAGTCTTCATATCCGAACCTCCTTACTATCTTTGCAGTCCTCTTGCCAGGGCTGAACAGCGCTATTGACGGATGCCTGACTCCATTAAACATCGTGGTCTTCACCATTGAATAATGGGCCATGTCAAGGAAAACCACCCTGTCTCCAGGCGCAAGCGCGTGGGAAAATGAATAGTCCCCTATGACATCCCCAGCAAGGCACGTCAGCCCACCGAGGCGGTACGTGTGCTTCAATCTCCCAGGCCTTTCAGCGCCGATTATATCAGGCCGGTATGGCATGGCAAGCACGTCAGGCATATGCGCTTCTGCTGACGTGTCCAATATCGCTATATCCATGCCATTGTGCACTACATCCAACACCGTGGCCACCAGCACCCCAGAGTTCAGCACCACCGCTTCCCCAGGCTCCAGGTAAATCTGGACGTCATACTTTTCCCTGAATCTATTAAGGGTCTTTACCAGAAGGCCTATGTCATATCCGCCCCTTGTTATGTGGTGCCCGCCTCCAAAGTTTACCCATTTCATGTTTTGTATATACTTCCCGTAGCGCCTCTCAAACGATTTCAGCACATTTACAAGTGCATCGGAGTTTTGTTCGCATAAGGCATGGAAATGAAGTCCATCAACGCCTTCAAGGTCTTCTCCTTCAAGATCCTGCGGAAGTATGCCGAGCCTTGAGCCTGCAAGGGTCGTATTATACAGCTTGTTTTCAACTTCAGAATGGCCAGGGTTCACCCGCAATCCTACCTCAATCTTTTTACCGCTTTTTGAAACAGCGTCCCTATATCTTTTCCACTGCCCGACAGAGTTGAAGATTATCGTGTCCGAATATTTTATAACGTCCTCGATGTCCCTACTCGAATACGCCGGAGAAAACGTATGTACGCTTTTCCCGAATTTCTCGAAGCCTAGACGCGCTTCCATAGGCCCGCTTGCACATACGCCATCCAAATACCTGCTGATAAGCGGAAAAGTGCTGTGCATTGCAAAGGCCTTCATCGCAAGCAGGATTTTGGCTCCTGTGTGTTTTTTCACTGAAGACAGTACCTTGAGATTGGCCTCAAGCAATCCCTCGTTTACCAAAAAACACGGGCTCTCTACGCTGTCAGTGACTTCTTTAGGGAAATTTTTAAGGCAATTCAGATATGCTTTGTTATCCATACATTGCACTTATTTAGGAAGCTCTCCTGAGAATTCAACCTGCTTCCAAGGCAGGCCATGCTTGTTAAGGGCTTCCATAAACGGGTCAGGGTCAAGCTGCTCCATATTAAATACTCCCTTTCCCTTCCAGATCCCCTTCATGACCATAAGCGCGCATATCATCGCAGGCACCCCTGTCGTATAGGAAACTGCCTGCGCTCCGACTTCCCTGAACGATTCAGAGTGGTCGCACACATTATATATGTATACTGACCTCGTCTTGCCGTCCTTGAGCCCGGTCATCACATTCCCTATCACCGTCTTGCCCGTATAGTTCGTCCCAAGCGTAGCAGGATCAGGGAGAAGCGCCTTAAGGAACTTTATAGGGACCACGTCAACTCCATCATAATTCACGCTGTCTATTCTTGTCATGCCGATATTCTGGAGCACCCTGAGGTGCGTCAGGTAATTTTCAGAGAAAGTCATCCAGAACCTTATCCTTTTGAGGCCCTTTATGTTCCTGACCAGCGATTCAAGCTCTTCATGGTAGAGGAGATAGCTCTCCTTTGTCCCTACAACAGGGTAGTCGAAGCCGAAGTGCACGCTTTTTGGGTCCAGTATCGGAGGAGTTTCAACCCATCTACCATTCTCCCAATATTTCACAACCTGCGTGACTTCGCGTATATTTATCTCCGGATTGAAGTTCGTGGCGAAAGGATGGCCGTGATTGCCAGCATTGCAGTCAAGTATGTCTATATAGTTTATCTCATCAAAGAGGTTTTTCTGTGCGTAAGCGCAGAAAACATTCGAGACTCCTGGGTCGAACCCAGATCCAAGCACAGCCATCAGGCCCTTCTGCTTGAACCTTTCCTGATAGGCCCACTGCCAGCTGTATTCAAAGTGCGCTACATCTGGAGGCTCATAATTAGCCGTGTCTATATAATTCACTCCGGCCTCAAGGCACGCATCCATTATCTTGAGATCCTGGTACGGGAGGGCGACATTGACAACAATGTCCGGACCAAATCTCTTTATCAACGAAACCAAGTCGCTGACATTATCCGCATCTACTTTGGCAACTTCTATGTCCCTTCCTGTCCTTTCCTTTATTTCCGCCTTTATCTTCTCGCATTTCGAGAGGTTTCTGCTTGCAAGCATTATTTCATTGAATGACTCCGGAACCTGCGCACACTTATGGGCAACAACACGCCCGACTCCCCCCGCCCCTATTATCATTACTTTTCCCATCTCTCTCCTCCGCAAAGTTATCGAATTATTTATAAAATATCAGCGCTTCTCTTATTAAATATTCTGTATTTTTGCGCATGTCCGGAATAAATAGGCACAATGTTTCCACTGACACCAAAATCCGGAGCCACACCTACTTTCATGTAAATGAGTGGACTCCGCGGGATTTTCCCAGGCTTTTTTCAAAGCCCGTTTCGAACCCGCAACCTCCTGCATGCCATGCAGGCGCGCTACCGTTGCGCCAGGAGCCCACAATTAGACAGGAGATATGAAAAGTATGTTGCCTCCGCGCAGGAGTATGGTGCCGAGCTTCGCGGCGAGGTTTCCTCCCTCAAGCTCTTCTGCATCCTCAATGACTATGTTCATATGAGCGTCAAATGATACTACCTTGCCGCGTATGTCCTTGCCGTTCTTTAGCCTTATGAGCGCCTGCTGTCCTATCGACTTGTTTATAAGGTCAAACGGTCTTTCCTGCGTCATATATCGCACCTGGTTTTTGTATTATACTCAATGCGAAAAGTATTAATAACCGACGCACCAGAGGTACGCGAGGCAAAAAATCAACAGCCTACCTATTTATTTTTTGCTAATCAAGAGAATCATCATGAAACTGCAAAGCGCGATGGAATACCTGATGACCTACGGATGGGCCATTCTCATCATCGCGATAGTCATGGTAGCGCTCTTCTCGCTTGGAGTGTTCAACCCTGTTACCTTCGCCCCTAAGGCACAGCCTGGCTCATGCAGCGTAAACAGGAATTCTTATGGTGGTGCGGTGCTTTCAGGCGTATGCGACGGAGAGATCCCAGAGTATGTCGGTGCGTTCAGTAATGGTGCATATATCTTCAATAGTTCACCAACTCTTCCAGTATCCCAACCAGTTACAATTACAGCATGGATAAATCCACAGCAGCCGTCATCAACGCAAGGGATAGCTTCATGGGGAACCCCAAGCTGCGGAGGCGATGTGTACGCGCTTTACCTGCAATCGGACGACATGCCAGCTGCAGGCGTCGGATGTCCCGGAGTGAACCCGGCCAACGCTCCGACAGTAAATCCTAATTCTTGGAATTTTGTTGCAATAGTGATAGGCAGTTCCGGAGTAAACTTCTATGTGGATAATAAAAACCCTGCATTCACCTCAGCCGTTGTCGGCAGCGTATCCTCTGTGAATTTTTCAATAGGCATATCAAACTATCATCTCGGAGGCGGATTAAATTACAATGGCGAAATTTCCAATGTCCAAATCTACAATACTTCGCTGTCTCCTAATAGCATAGACTCATTGTATTCAGAAGGAATCGGCGGAGCCCCGATAGACCTGGAGAACCTAGTGGGATGGTGGCCGCTCAATGGCAACGCAAACGACTACAGTGGCAATGGCAACAACGGACAGGCATTCAATGTAATATACACCAGCGGATGGTATTCAAGCTACTCCCAGCCATAAACCCTCCCGCAAACGGCTCCCATACGTCATTTATATATAGTTTCATCTGGTTAGATATCATCATGAAACTGCAGAGCGCCATAGAGTACCTGACAACATATGGGTGGGCACTGCTCATAATAGCTGTAGCGGCAGTGGTCCTTTTTTCGCTGCTAAACGCCACATCGGCTCCAATACAGGAATGCATAATGCAGGCAGGATTCTCATGCCCCAGCGTATACTTGGCGCAGAACGGCACACTTTCAATAAACCTGGTCCAGGCGACACAGTATCCGATACAGGTCTCTGCGATAGGATGCACGAACCAGCATGCTCCTGTAGACATGACTCCGGTAAACAACCCGCCGTCAAACGTGATACCGCTGCAGATAGGAGCAAATTATACGTTCAATGTGCAATGCTATACAAACGGGACCGCATGGTCTGGAGCGATAAAATCAGTCTTTACCGGATACGTGATCCTAAACTATACGAACGCATATACTGATTTCCCTGACACGGTGTACGGGAGCATACGCGTCTCTGCCACAAGGTGATCGAAAATGAAATGCCCATTCTGCAAAAGCAGCCAGACAGAAGTGGTAGACTCGAGGGAAGTATTGAACGGGGAGAGCATAAGGCGCAGGAGGGAATGCGAGTCTTGTGGCAGGAGATTCACAACGTACGAGAAGGCCGACATTGCGGACATAACAGTCATAAAGAGGAACGGAACAAGGGAGCCATTCGACAGGAGCAAGATACTCAACGGCATAATGAAGGCATGCGAGAAGAGGAACGTAAACAGGGAGGTCATGGACGCCATTGTGGACAGGATTGAGAGGAAGGCAAGGTCGAGCGGAGCAAAGGAGATAAAGAGCAGGAAGATAGGGGACATGGTTGTAAAGGAGCTGTTCAATACAGACTTGGTTGCTTACATACGCTTTGCAAGCGTGTACAACAACTTCGATTCGCCTGAGGAGTTCAGGAAATACGTGCTTTCGCTTAGGAAGTACACGAACAAGAGGAAAAGCAGGTAAGCAACCGTACTCTGCTAAAAGAAGGGTGTGTTTGCGCCAGCCTAGCGATAATTATTCCTTACCTTAATCCCTTCGCCTGCTGTCCTTCAGTCTGACACTGATAAAATCCTCCACGACTTCTATGAACTCCTTCAACTTCGCCATATTGGTCTTTATCTGCGCCGCATCGGAACCTTCCGGATACTCTATGCTGCCTAGCCATAGCTCTACCGCATCCTTATCACGCAGGAACGAGCGGAACTCCCTCCCCAATCCCGTAAGAGATAACTTCATATCCTGCTGCTCCACAAGCCCGAGCGATTTCAGCTCGCCCAAGCCCTTCATTATAAAACCCGTCTGATAATCGAGCATGGTCCTCGGAGTCGTGCGCGTCTGGGCCTGTATGAGCCCTTCGACTGATATGCCTGGATTATTCCCGATGATGAAGAGCGATGCGGATTTCTCTATGTCCGCCATGGATATGCCGTTGTTCTTTATCTGTAGATAGATCATCCTGTCGAAGAACCTGTTGGCAACTTCTGCCATGGCTCCTGCCCTTGTATTGTGCCCGTATGCCATGAAACTACTGTTCCTATATCTGTATTCTGGTATTTATAGGCAAGCCT
This sequence comes from Microcaldota archaeon, assembly GCA_021803945.1. Lineage (GTDB taxonomy): Archaea > Micrarchaeota > Micrarchaeia > Micrarchaeales > CABMGC01 > JAJZNA01. The sequence continues at coordinate 21,026 of JAJZKW010000009.1, read as the reverse complement.
GGATGGCCTACCCGGATTAGCCCGAGACCAAAATACCATTTCCTGCCTAGCCAACCCGCAATTGGCTACTCGCACTTGGTGTATCCGCAGGCTATGCAGGTGTAGCAGCCATTCTCATTCACCAATGTGTCCTCCTTGCACGACGGGCACGGATCAGGCTGTATCGCACTTCCCTCATGCACTGACGAAGGTATTGGCATCTGCTTCCCCATCTCCTTCTCCGGAGTTAGCAATGACGCCGCAGTCGCGGGAGCTATGAGCCCGGCCATTATCTCAAGCGACTTCGCTATAGCGTCAGGCACGCTGTAGATCTTCATTCCCCTGTCCCATATTATTGACGAGCTTGATTTTATGCCCTTCAGGCTGTCTACTACCTCTTCCACGCTTCCACCAAGCTGCAAGTACTTGCTTATCAGCTTGCCTATCGCCTCCGTATAGCTCTTCTCTTCGCTTCCGGTCTTTCCCAGGTTCACGAATACCTCCTTTATCGCTACGGAGTCGAAGTTTGCAGTGACATACATCGTGCCGTCATGAAGCTTGACCTTCATTGTCTGTCCTGTAAGCAGCCTGTCCCTCTTCCAGCCATGCTGCTGCACAGCGGCTTCCGGAGCCTGCAGCCTCCTCTCCTGTTCATCATCAGTGATCAGCACTCCCTCTCTGGATCCCTCCCTGTACACCGTTATGCCTTTGCATCCCGCTTCCCATGCCTGGAAATAGATCCTTTCAACCTCTTCCACTGATGCCTCCCTCGGCAGGTTGACAGTGGAGGATATTGCGCTGTCTATGTGTCTCTGCACAGTTCCCTGGAGCCTTACCCTGAAATCAGCCTTTATCTTGTGCGCAGGCACAAAGAACTCAGGTAGCTGCTTGTCGTCTGCGATGTTGAAAAGCTTCATGTACTCGAGCGCAAGGGGATGATAGACCTTGAAATACTCCTGGCTCAGCGACTCAGACCTCCTCGTGTAGCTGAATGCAAATATCGGCTCAATACCGCTAGACGTCCCAGCAAGCACAGATACGCTACCTGTAGGAGGCACTGTAAGTATGGCCACATTCCTGAGCCCGTTCTTCTCTATCTTCGCTCTTATATTATCAGGCAGCGTTTTTATGAATTGCATTGTCAGGTGCTTCTGCGCGTCGAACAGGGGGAACGATCCTTTTTCCTTCGCTATCTCTGCGCTCTCATCATACGAGAAGAGCTTCATCCTGTTGAACAGGTCATCAACTATCTCAAGCGCCCTGTCGCTGTCATACTTGACCTTGAGCTTGACGAGCATGTCGCCCAGGCCTGTCACTCCCACTCCTATGCGCCTGCTGTTCCTCGCTGCTTCTGCCTGCATCTTCAGAGGATGCCTGTCTGAGTTATAATCAAGCACGTCATCAAGGAACCTTACTGAATATCTAACCGCCTTCTCTAGATTCTCCCAGTCAAGCCTCGCGTTGTCGCTGAACTGGCCGATTACGAATGCAGAGAGGTTTATGTTGCCAAGGTCGCAGGCTCCGTATGGCTGCAGAGGTTGCTCACTGCATGGGTTAGTCCCGACAACCTCCATTCCGTTGTATTCGCTAGGAGAGTATCTCTTTACAGAGTCCCAGAATATGAGCCCTGGCTCAGCCCAATCCCTTGCCGATTTTATGAGCTCATTCCATACCTCCCTAGCCTTCACCACTTTTTCTATCCTCCCGACAACATCGTTCTCAAACCTAAGGGTGAAATCTGTGTCATCCCTGACCGCCTTCATGAATTCATCAGTTATCTTTACGCTTATGTTCGCATATCTCACATTCGCAAGGTTCCTCTTAACGCTTATGAACTGCATTATGTCTGGATGGTCAACGCTCAGGGTTATCATGAGGGCTCCGCGCCTCCCATTCTGCCCTATCGTGTGTGTGGTTTCGCTGAACAGGTTCATGAAAGACACCGACCCTGTGGATACTATCGCCGAATTGTTGACAGGGGTCTTCGCCGGCCTAAGCACTCCAACATCAGTTCCCACTCCGCCTCCATAGCTGTACGTCCTTGCCGCCTCCTTGCACCAATCAAATATGGCCTCTATGGTGTCGTCCTTTACCGGTATCACATAGCAGTTGAGAAGCGTCGTCTTCCTTCCCTGCCCTGCACCGAATAGTATCCTTCCACCAGGCAAGAACCTGAAATCCTGAAGCAGCCACATGAATTTTGCAGTCCATTCCTTCCTCTTCTCCTCGCTCAGTTCTGTGCCTCCTATCTCCCTTGCCACCCTCTCCCACATCTGCTGTGGGGTAGTCTCCACAGTCATGCCGTGTTCGTCTTTCAGAGCATACTTCTCAAAGAAGACCCTCGACCTTATCTGGTCCCCCTTGAAAAAATCCATGGTGTCCTTGGGTAGCGAAAGCTCCCCGATCACCTCTCCCGAACTAATGCGACCAATAGCTTTTGCATCATTTTTTGTATCATCCATGTTTAACACCATGCCACAACATATTGTATATAAGTCAGCACGCCTATACAAAGTGTAGTGCACGTAAGGTATTTAAATGAAGTCTCCGGACAGCTTGACAATAAATCAACACGGCGCCTAGGCAAAGTATATTAAATTATCCAAATGCCGCTTGCGTTTCCCTCGCACGCCGTTTTGCCGAACGGCAAACCTGCCATATTACAGGGCCTAGGCCGGGAGTCGAACCCGGTCCAAGAGATCCACAGTCTCCTATGCAAGCCGTTACACTACCAAGGCCGACCAATCACTATTTATAATGCCAATGCCACTTAAAATACTTGCTGCAATTAAAACTTGCTCCTCATCGATCTTCCAGCATGGCGCATATCATGATAAACATAGGCCTAACTGCGGCTTTCATGGCAACGGCCCTATGGATAGCGAACAGCCTGGCCATGAAGAAGGCCTCATCGTCGCTCGGCAATTACCTGGCATCCCTGATAATCATAATCGTAGGCATAGTCCCGATGATAGCTGCAGCCATGCTCTTCGGATCCGGAGTAGTCGAGCCATACCAGGTTGAAGTGTCTGCAGCTGCAGGAATCTTCCTCTGCCTTGGGTTTATCCTCATATTCAAGTCTCTGGAGACGGAGCAGCTCACAAACACCGTGGCGCTTGCAGAAATGCAGCCAGCCATATTGACACTGTTCGGCGTGTTCGTGCTCAACAACCGGCTCAGCACAGGGGAGGCTGCAAGCATACTCCTGATATTTGCAGGCGCCTTCTTTGTGATAACCCACGAAGGAATAAAGATAAACAAAAAGCTCATACCTGCTCTTCTCGGAAACGTCTCATGGACAATATACTGGATATTGATGTCAATCTCGATAAGTCAGTCGGCATTCATAGAGCAGATGGCTATTTCGCGTTTTGTAGGTATCTCGCTCCTTGTCATCCTATTCTGCCTTGGCTTCGCCAGAGCATCCGCAAAGAAACGCGTATCAAGTAAGCCGAATTCCGGCATACCTTACCTGATAGTGATATTGGCTGCAGCGGCCGGCCTGCTTGACGGAACCGGGGATACGCTGTTCGGGTTCACCATGCACCTGAACATTATCGCTGTCAGCGCCGCAGTAACTGCGCTTTCCCCTGTCTTAGTGTCCCTATTCTCTTTCGTGGTGTACCGCGATAGGCTTACCAGGCCGCAGCTGATAGGGTTCGTAGCGATGATTGCAGGGGCGCTTTCCCTTGCGGTCTTTTACTGAGCCTAAGAATGCTGTAGGCAACAAATTTATACAGCGCTCATCAAATAACCAATGATCTGATGTTGGGATATGCAACAGTAGCTGCACTGATGTACACCCTCCCATTTGTCTTCGCGGATGCGTTCAGCAAGAAAATCATAAGGAAGCTGGGAGCATACAGGGCTGGAGCCATAGTCCTCGCTGCCGGGCTCCTGCCTGCGCTAGCAGTCTCAATCTTGATCCCTCTCGGCGCATATTCAGGATATTCAATCATGCTTGCAGTGGTAACGGGAATGCTTGTGGGGGTCGGATACCTCCTTTTCTACAAGTCGATTGAAACGGAGCAGGTATCAAATACAATAGCTCTAAGCGAATTAGGGGCCCTGATATTCGTGGCGTTCGGATTCGTGGTGCTAAACGAGCCAATAACAGGCGCTGGCATAATCGGAGTACTGATAGTGCTCATCGGAGCTGTTTTCATTGCCACCACCGAGGGGAAAAATTTCAACAGGAAGCTCCTTCCCGCTGTGGCGTCGTACCTATTATGGTCATCAGCATTCATAATATTCTCGTATTCAATAAGGGCCTCTGGCGGGTTCGTATTGCCTCTCCTAACAGCAAAGGTAACAATGCTGGCCACATTTTTAATTGCAGGCCTCATGGTCTCTTACAGAAAGGCAGAAAAAGACCAATTTAACGGCATAAAAGAGGCAGCTGCCGTAGGCATTCTTGACGGAACAGGCACAGTGGGATTCTGCTTTGTCGTAGTGCTGGGTGCAATAGGGCTTGCAGGGATAATAAATGCCCTCTCTCCAGTGGTCGGAGGGGTCTTGGGCTATATATTGTACAAGGAGAGATTTACAACCCTGCAGGCCTGCGGTTTTGCAGCCATGATAATCGGTGCCATGATTGTAGTGATGAGCTGAGTCCCGCGAATCAGAAACCAATAAAAGCACAACCAAACCAATAGAGGTATTGGCGGTGTAGCTCAGCCTGGTTAGAGCGCTAGACTCATATGCTAAGCTTTATGAGTGATGAGCATTTTGCTATGACTGCTAAGAAATCTAGAGATCGGGTGTTCAAATCTCCCCACCGCCAAATGCAAAGCCCAAGCGGTCTCCGACTGCACGCTGCATCCAAGTGCGCAGCGTTTTCAAAACCGCTCCCCTGAGCGCAAACAGGCAATAACCAATATATTAATCTTTTCTGGCCATTTTTACTCATGCCATACATAGTTACCGGAGGAGCAGGGTTCATAGGTAGCCACCTTGTTGACAGGCTTGTCGGAACCCGTAGGGACACGATAGTCATAGACGACCTGTCCAGCGGAAACTACATAAACAAGAGGTCCAAGTTCATAAAACACGACCTGAGGCGCCCGCTGAAGATAAGCCTTCCGAAAGGCTCAGGCATATTCCATCTCGCGGCCAATCCAAGCGTCAAGGACTCAATGCTAGACATATTCAATCATTTTGACAGGGATGTCAAAACAACCCTGAATACCCTTGAAGCGGCAAGGAAGTCAGACAGCGAATTTTTAATCTTCCTGTCAACATCAGCAGTGTATGGCGACACGCGGAAAATACCCACGGACGAGTCTGTAGCACCAAATCCGATATCGAACTACGCCGAGTTCAAGCTCCTTAGCGAGAAGATGATAGAGTTCTATTCAAAAACCTACGGGCTCAAAGCGGTGTCCCTCAGACTGGCAAACGTTGTAGGAAAGAGGTCTGACCACGGGGTCACTGTCGACCTGATAGATAAACTCAGGGATGACCCAAAAGTGCTCGAGCTCCTGGGCGACGGCAAGCAGGAAAAGAGCTACATATACATAGACGACGTGATAGACGCAATGCTATTGACCGTAAAAAAAGCCCCAAAATACTTCAGCGTTTACAATGTTGGAAGTTCAGACCGGATAAGCGTCAATAGGATAGCCGAGATAATAGAGCGGAAGATGCGCGTCTCTCCCAAGCACGTCTACCGCCCGTTCGGGGATGGAAGGGGATGGAAGGGAGACACAAAGATGATGCAGCTTGATTCATCAAAAATAATCAGGCTCGGCTGGAAGCCGAGATTCAATTCAAGCCAGGCGGTATCGAAGGCCGTAGAAGACCTACTCGAAGGCGCCTAAGTATTTTACCCGTCCAGATATCCTTTTACCTTAAGCAACTCCGCATTCAATATGGCTGCGCCTGCAGCTCCCCGCACCATATTGTGGCTCAGCAGCACGAACTTGTAATCAAGTATGCTGCACCTCCTTATGCGGCCTATTATGGAAGCCATCCCCTTTTCAAGATTCGCATCAAGCTTCGGCTGAGGCCTATTCTCCTGCCTTAGCACTACGATCGGCCTTGCCGGGGCAGATGGCAGTCCCAATCCCTTCAAAGGCTTGAATCTCTCGAATGCATCCACAAGGCCATCAACATCAGTCTTTTTTGCAAGCTTAACGCTTATGCATTCCGTATGGCCGTATTTCACAGCAACTCTGTTGCAACTTGCGCTGATCACCATCTTGGCCTTCTTTATTGAGCTTCCCTTCAGTTCTCCCAGTATCTTCAGCGGCTCTTCCTCGACCTTATCCTCCTCGTCGTTTATGTAGGGTATCACATTGTCCACTATGTCAATGGAAGGTACTCCTGGATATCCTGCGCCGCTCAGCGCCTGAAGGGTGGTTACCATCACTTTCTCCACGCCAAAGCTGTCGTCCAGAGGCTTGAGAGCCAGCGACATCCCCATTGTAGTGCAGTTAGGGTCGGTTACAATGAACCCTTTCCATCCTCTCTTCTTCCTCTGTATGTCTATCAGCCCAATGTGCCCCGGGTTTATCTCCGGCATGAGCAGCGGCACGTCGGCATCCATCCTGTGGCTCTTCGCATTGCTTGATACTCCATATCCGGCCCTTGCGAAATCCTCCTCTATCTTCAACGCAGCGCTTGGGTCAAGGCCCGAAAGCACAAGGCTGCAGTCAAGCCCCGGCTTGCACTCCTCAAGCTTAATGTCCCTCGCATATTCAGGCACGCCTCCAGCCAGGCTCCACCTATTTTCCATCACTTCCTCGTACTTCCTGCCCGCAGATTTGTCGGAAGCAGCAAGAGACGTGACCTCAAACCACGGATGTCCCTCAAGCAGGCTAACAAGCATCTGACCGACCATACCAGTCGCCCCAAGTATGCCAATCTTGATCTTGGTCATTTTACCTACCAAAGAACTTCTTGTGCAGCTTTATCACGGCTTCGTCAGCGACCTTCTCTTCCACTACAAAGCTCTGGCTTATATCAGAAGTTCCCGAAGGCGCCATCTCTATCCTTATGTCAGAGAGCGAAGAAGACAGTTTTCCCAGCTGTTCCGGAGTGAAAGCCATGTTCTTGCCCACAAGCGATATCTTCGCCCTATTCTCTATCACTGCAACAGACGCCTTCTCCCTGAGCTTCTGCACCAGTTCATTAGTATCTCTGTCTCCGTCTATTGTTATTGAGACAGAGGAGTCGGATGCGGATATTATGTCCACTGAAAATCCGAGGCCGTCTATCACCGAAAACACAGTGTCGATGAACTCTCGCGCAAGGGACATCTTCGTGCCGTATATGTTTATCACAGTCATCCTCTTCTTGCATGTGATGGACGCAATGCGCTTCCTCTTCTTTATGTCCTTCAGCACAACTGTGCCCCTGTGGCCAGGGTTGAATGTATTCAATATGCGTACAGGTATGTTCTTGTTTATCGCGGGCAGTATTGTCTTCGGATGGAGCACCTTGGCGCCAAGAAGCGCAAGCTCTGTGGCCTCGTCGTACGAGACCTCCATTATATTCTTTGCGCTCTTTACGATTTTCGGATCTGCAGTCATTATGCCGTCCACATCGGTCCAAATCTGTATCTCTTCAGCATCAAGCGCTGCCCCTATTATCGAAGCCGTATAATCGCTGCCTCCCCTGCCTAAAGTCGTTATGTCCCCGTTCTTATCCATCCCTATGTATCCCGTTATCACAGGAACAGTTCCAATGATATTTTCCATGGCCTTTGCTATAAGGCCATAAGCCCTCGGAAGAATGTCTGCCCCTCCGAAACAGGAGTCTGTAAGCATGCCGATATCATATGCGTTATAGGCCTTAGCTGTGATTCCAATTTTCTGCATGTATGCCGCTATTATCTTGCTTGACATCCTCTCTCCGAACGAAACAGCCCTGTCAAGGGTCTTCTGCGTAAGCTTTCCGATAACTGCTATGTCCTTCATAAGCGTCCGCAGCTCCCGAATGTCCTCTTTCACCCCAGGATCAGGCATCCCAAGGCTGCTTATTACCGCAAGATGCTTCTTCTCTATGCGGCAAATTTCCTCATCCTCCTTGCCTTCCACTGCCAGTTCTGCCGATTTTATGAGGGAATCCGTAATGCCTCCCAACGCAGAGACGACCACCACCGGCTCCCTCCCCATATTCAGCCTTATTATATTAACGACATTCTGTATCCTCTCCGCATTTGCAATAGAGGACCCCCCGAATTTCATTACAATCATATGTCTACCTTTTTGATGTCAGGGGGCATTAACCCTGTCGCGTATACGCTCATGACAGACTCCACACAAACCAGCGCCAATTTTCCATCTATTTTCTGCAGCAAAATTCCCCAACGCCAATAAATACTCAAATATAATTGCACAGCCAATCTTATTAATTCTTTTATTTAAAATTTTATCCCTCCGTAAATAAAATTCGTCAAAAATATAGCTGCTGACCACGGTACGAAAGGCCAAACCCTATCCAGTTGCAATCTATCGCTCTCCATTAAAATGACACCGCAATTGCCTGCGTTACAACGAATGCAGCTCAGGTAGCTTTGACTTAGATGCGAACTCAGGGTCTTTTCGCATCAGCGACTCCAACTCTTTGCCAGAAAGATTTGTTATCGGGGCCACAGCTCCAGGCACAATCCCTTCTGTTATGAAATTTACAGGGACTTCATTGCCAATCCTCTCTGCAGGCAGCTTCAGCTTCGCGGATCCAATCATATTCCCTCCCAGAAAAGCCATATGTTATGCATTGAAATATATTAACATTCTCATACCATACGACATGGACGAACTGGATAACCACATACTGCGCATCCTCAAAGCGGACTCAAGGACGCCGTTCGTGGATATAGCCAAGGAGATAGGGCTTACCGAGGGCGCAGTAAGGGCGCGAGTAGCAAAGCTATCCAAGAGCGGCGCAATAAAACGATTCACAGTAGAGACCAAAGACGACGTCAAAGCCATAATGCTGATTGCGACTTCCAGGTCAGTGTCTACTACAACTGTGGCGGATTCGATAAGAAAGCTCGGAATAGACAGAACATACGAGATTTCAGGAAACTTTGACATAGTCTGCTTTTTGGAATCAGGGTCCATAGAGGACGTCAACAGCATCGTCGAGCGGATCAGAGCCATTTCTGGGGTAACAGACACGTCAACGAGTCTTGTCCTCAAGTAGCTCATAGCCTACGAATTTCGTAATAAAATAGCAAACATATTTAAATAAAATCCAACAATATCGTCTTATATTTAGATACTACGTAATTCGTAATATCTATGCCAACCTTTAAATACTAAGAAAACCACTTAAATAACGTTAGCGGGGAGAGCATGATCCAAAAAACATCACGCAGAAATCTGGAAATGAGCGTGAGCACGATGTTCGGGGCACACCCAGTCCCTGGCAGCTTCGGAGCTATCGGAACCATAAACCCCGCCTCTTCAGAAAGGCTTAAAGGGTTCCTGACATATTTAGTGAAAGACGCTTCCACATCCAAATTCACTGCAGAAGTAGTGGCTGAAGGGATTCGAAGGCTGGAAGGTCCTTTTAGCAGATTGTCAATAAGAATAATAGCTACCAACGAGGCGATTGAATCCCTTGCGAATGCGATCAGGCCAACAGGCGCGGAGATAGAGGCTCAGGTACCGGTAACCGACTCGCTCAATATGGTCTACATCGGATACAACACCCCTGCAAGGACTCTTGGCAGCGAGCGAAGATCAGAACACCTGCATGCAATAAGCGAGGCGCTATCCAGCGCAGACAATGCACAAGGCCTCAAATCCTTGGATACAACAAAGTACGGCATAAAAATAATAGACGGATCCGAAAGGGAGTTTTCAGCTTCGGACCGTGAAGACATATTCAAACTTCTCTCGACATTCGGATATGACATGGCAGGCGCAATGAATGTAGTCTCTGATGAGTCTAATATCATAGGAGTGGTCTTCGACAGGAAAACATCGAAGATCGTCAGCATATCCGTTACCGAAAGGAGGGACATAGCCATAGATGGCGGCAGAATAATGCTGCACATGGCAGAGCTGACAGATGCAGTCACAAGCGACACGGAGCGCCATAACCGGCTATATCCATTGCTTCTGAACGATGTATTCAGGCACATATACAATGAGCATCAGGAGATAAGCCTTGCATATGCAGAGTCAAACGTTTCTAACATATCGCTCCTGAACACTGCAGCCATGCAGTGGAGGCAATTCAACGGCATGCTTCCATACCATGCAGCCATAATGAATCCAAATACCGGAGAACTTGAGCTGAAAACCATGGAAGTTACTTCTCTAGACAGGGACGGAATGCTAAAAGTCATAGAAGAGGAGGCGGAACAGCGTCTTCGGGAAGCAATAAGAACGTAGCTATAAACTAAATATCCGGTAATGCAATGGAAGCCGAGCAGACACTGAGTAAGCTTATAAGCATAAACTCGGTTTTCAACAACGAGAAGGAGATAGGCGTCTATCTCGAATCGCGCCTGAAAAGACTCGGATTCAAAACGAGCCGCCAGTACATATCGCCTGGCCGGTTCAACATAATGGCTGAGCGAAAAGGCGCAAAGCAGGCCATACTATTCTATGCGCATATGGACACAGTCACACCGCATGGAAAATGGAAGGGGGATCCGTTCCGTGCGCTCATGCAGGGAGACAAGATATATGGCCTTGGTGCATGCGACATGAAAGGGGGCATAGCTGCGATACTCTCTACGCTATCGAAAATTACGGGCCGCGCAGTAAAGGTGCTTCTCTGCCCTGACGAAGAGAACATATCTAGAGGCGCTTGGAGAGCCGTGGAGCGCGCCGGATGGTTCAGGGACGTCGCCCTTATGGTGTCCTGCGAGCCAGGAGGCTCTAAAAAACATATTGGCGGAGCCAACGTCGTTACTGTAGGCAGGAGGGGCAGGGTAGTTATAGACATCGATGTTTTCGGGCTGTCTTCCCACGGGGCAAACCCGCAGATGGGCATAAATGCAATAGACGAAGCCGCAAAGATAGTCTCTGCAGCAAACACATTCAAGCTAAGGGATCATCCAGACCTTGGCAAGGAAACAATCTTCGTAAGGAAGATAGAGGGCAGCTCAGAGAGCGCGCTCGACCTTCCAGACAAGGTCCATCTAGAGCTCGATATACAGCTTGTGCCTCCAAGCACAACTAAGGATGTGCTATCAAGGGTGGAAGGCGCAATAAGGCTGATGAGGGAAAAGGGCACACTAAACCCGCTGACCAAGATAGCCGTAAATGTAAGGGAAAGGGAGACTCCTTATATAGAGCCGTACGTAGGAGACCTTAAAGACCAGAGCATACGCAAGGTGTTTAGCCTGATAAGGGAAAATGTCAGGGAGCCTGTCATAAACTACGGAAGTTCAGTAGCAGACGACAACATCCTGTCAAATGTGATTGGGAAGCCGATCATCACCATAGGGCCAGCCGGAGGAAACGAGCATGCCCAGAACGAGTGGGTGTCTAGAAAGAGCCTTAAAGAGCTAGTCAAGGTATACGGGCTCATTTTGGAGAATGTGTAGCGTTTTGGAGGTGCCTGTCAAAGACCTCTTTGTATGAATCAACCGTCCCGATGTCGTACCAGTCCTCGGAGTAAACAACGCCGCGTATCTTCTCCCTCTTTATCAGCCACTGCAGGAAATATCCAGGGGCGTCCGGATTATTACCATCCTTCACGTACTCGCCGAATTTGCCAAGCATATCCTTAGGAAACATGTAGATCCCTGTGCTTATGTGCGAAGACTTCGGGTTCTTAGGCTTCTCCTCGAATCCCTTCACCAAGCTGCCAGCCAACTCCACAACCCCGAAGCGCTGAGCATCATATTTAGACCTTATGTCATACACCGCTATGGTCACGCCCCTGTTATTCTTGAAGCTGTCCGCGATCTTCTTCAGGCTAAAAGTAAAGAAGTTGTCTCCAGCCACTATGAGCAGGTCCTTGTTGAGCCCTGCCGAATCTATAGTATAGTTTATCCCCTTTATGGCGCCAAATTTTTCGCCATTGTGCATTGAAGGTTCTGCTACAATCTCAACATCCTTCCCGAATCCCAACGCCTTCCTGTTCCTCACCCAGTACTCGAATTGGTCCTTGAACTTCATGTTTGTGGAAAGGACTATCCTGTCCACTCCCAATTCAACGACGCTGTCTATTATGTGGTCAAGTATGGGTCTTCCGCCTATTGGCAGTAGGGGTTTCGGGACAAAGAGCGTCAGAGGCTCCAGTCTCGTTGCAAATCCGCCGCAGAGTATCAAAGCATCCAAAAGAGCACCAATGCTGGGTTATCCTGAAAAACCTTCAAGCGTGAACATGCAGGCAAAACCACGTAAAAATATGTTATACAAGGAATAAGAGGTAATATATATCATTCCATGCGGCCCTGCATAAAATCCAAACACGCACGCAGAAACAGTACTGCTGTGCCAATCCAGGCATGACGAGTCGGCGCGAAATAAGCGCCCGGAGATAAACAAGGCGTCGCACAAAGTAATAAATCCTTGAGCAGCTAAATTAATCCAGTGATGTCATTGATTAAGGATGTCTTTGAAGGCAAAATACAGTTCATGCAGGTAATGGACGAGAAAGGTGACATAGACGAAGAGCTCTTCCCAAAGGACCTCACTGATGACAAGCTGGCCGAGATGCTGAAGCTGATGCTTCTTACAAGGAACGCAGATGCAAAGGCCGTGAGCCTCCAGAGACAGGGAAGAGCCGCAACATATGCACCAACCCTGGGAGAAGAAGCCGTAAACATAGGCAGCGCGGCTGCGATGAGAAGCGGAGACATATTCGTACCGGCATTCCGGCAGCACGGGGTATATTTCGCAAGGGGACTCCCTCTTCATCTTTTCTACATGTATTGGATGGGATTTGAGGAAGGCAATATGATACCTCCGGAGGTGCACGGATATCCGATGTCTGTGCCAGTAGGCACCCAAATGCCGCATTCCGTGGGCATTGCCTTTGCGCAGAAATACAAAAAGACAGGCAAGGCAGTAATAGCTTATATTGGCGACGGAGGCACCTCCGAAGGAGATTTCTATGAGGCGATAAACTTTGCAGGAGTATGGAAAGTGCCGCTTGTAGTGATAATACAGAATAATCAATGGGCAATATCGATGCCAAGGTCAAAGCAGACGGCGGCGCAAACGCTAGCCCAGAAAGGCATGGCTGCAGGGATAAACGGCATACAGGTGGACGGCAACGATGCCATATCTGTATACAAGGCAACAGCCGACGCTCTAAAGAACGCCGATAAGGGCCCTACAATAATAGAAGCTGTGACCTATAGGCTCGGAATGCATACGACCTCAGACGACCCGACAAAGTATAGACAAGACTCTGAAGTTTCAGAGTGGCAGTCGAAGGATCCGATCCTGCGGTTAAGGTCGTACCTCATGAAGAAAGGCGTCTGGAGCGAGAAGATCGAAAACGATACTGTAGATGAGCAGAAGAAACTGATAGACAAAGAGGTCGAGATTGCAGAGGCATTCAAGGCTGATCCAAAGACGATGTTCCAGAATGTGTATAGTTTCATCCCGGACGAGCTTAATGATGAACTTAAGGACGCAGAGGCGCATAACTTCTGGCAAGGGTAAAATTCATGATGGCAAATATGGTCAATGCAATAAACAATGCGCTTGAGCTGAGCATGAAGGAAAACGAAGGCGTAGTGCTTCTGGGAGAGGACATAGGTAAGGATGGTGGGGTATTCAGGGTAACCGAGGGGCTTATTGACAAATTCGGCGAGGGAAGAGTGATAGACACTCCTCTCGCAGAGTCAGGGATAATAGGCGCATCAATAGGCATGGCCCTTTCAGGCATGCATCCAATACCAGAAGTGCAGTTTGCAGGTTTTATGTATCTTGCATTCAGCCAGATAATAAACCACGCCGCTAGATACAGGACAAGATCAAGATCGGCTTTCAAGGTGCCCATGACAATACGCACGCCAGTAAGCGGAGGGGTAAGGACGCTTGAGCACCACTCTGAGAGCCCCGAAGCTCTGTATTCTCACATGGGCGGCCTGATAGTAGTTGAACCATCATCACCATATGACGCAAAAGGCCTTATGATAAAGGCTTCAAGAATGGAGGATCCTGTTGTTTTCCTGGAGCCAACAAAGCTATACAGGCTGTTCAAGCAGGAGATCCCGGAAGACGCATATGAGGTTCCAATAGGGAAGGCAAACATAGTCAGGGAAGGGAATGAACTGTCAATAATCACATACGGCACCATGGTGAACGTGGTGAAAAACGTTGTCGAAAAGAAGAAAGTAGACGCCGAAATCATAGACATCAGGACAATAAATCCGCTTGACGAAACAACCATAATGAACAGCGTGAACAAGACTGGAAGGGCCGTAATAGTTCATGAGGCACCCCTGAGTTTTGGCGTAGGCGCAGAGATATCAGCCCGGCTTGCGGAGCAGGACATATTCGAGCTCAAAGCGCCTATAATAAGAGTGGCAGCATATAACATGCCATACCCTTTCCCGCAATACGAGAAATTCTATGTGCCGAACGAAAATAAGATCTCAAATGCCATAGACAAGATAATGTCAGCGTGATTACATGAAAGAAATCAAATTTGTAGATGTAGGGGAGGGGATAACCGAGGGCCATGTCCAGAAATGGCTGGTGAAAGACGGGGACGAGGTAAAGGAAGACCAGCCAGTCGTGCAGGTAGAGACCGACAAGGCCATAGTCAACGCGCCATCTCCCATAAGCGGCAAGATAAAGATAAACATAAAGGACGACACCGTCGTGCATGTCGGTGACGTTCTTGCGTACATAGGGGATGACTCCGAGCTCAACGCAGTTTCACAGCCCAAGGCGCAGGAGCAGCAAGTGTACCAGGCGCAGAAGGCCGAACAGCCGCAAGCCGGAAATGCAATGCATGCGGAAGAGCAACAGCCTGCGCAGCACGCTGAGATATTGGCAAGCCCATATGTCAGAAAGCTCGCAAGGGACAACAATATTGACCTATCAAAAGTAATCGGGACAGGGCCCGGGAGAAGGGTGCTCGAAAACGATATCAAGAGCCATCTGAACCAGTCAGCCACCCCGCTGAAGCAGACGCCCAAATTCTCGGAGCTCCTGGAAGACAGGCATGCAGGAGACATACAGAGGGTCCCTATGTCGCAGACGAGGAAAGCGATAGCTAAGAACGTAGAGCTTTCGCTGTCAATACCAACGTTTACACACATGGACCTGATAAATGCGAACAACCTGTACAACACGGTTAAAAAGGAGAGGCCGAACGCCGAAAGCCTGGGAGTCAAACTGACAATCCTGCCCTTCATAATAAAAGCCACAGTAGAGGCCCTCAAGGAGAATCCGATGGCGAACTCAAGCTATGACAGGGACAGGCAGGAGATAATAGTGAAGAAATACTACAACATCGGCCTTGCAGCAGAGGCGCCTGACGGCCTGAAGGTAGTGGTGATAAGAGATGCAGACAAGAAGAGCATAATACAAATAGCTAAGGAGATCCAGGATCTGCACGAGAAGATAAAGAACATGTCCATAACAATAGACGAGATGAGGGATACCACATTCACTATAACAAACGTCGGCAGCCTTGGCGGAGGGTTCCTTTCAGTCACGAGGAAAGCGATAGCTAAGAACGTAGAGCTTTCGCTGTCAATACCGACGTTTACGCACATGGACCTGATAAATGCGAACAACCTGTACAACACGGTTAAAAAGGAGAGGCCGAACGCCGAAAGCCTGGGAGTCAAACTGACAATCCTGCCCTTCATAATAAAAGCCACAGTAGAGGCCCTCAAGGAGAATCCGATGGCGAACTCAAGCTATGACAGGGACAGGCAGGAGATAATAGTGAAGAAATACTACAACATCGGCCTTGCAGCAGAGGCGCCTGACGGCCTGAAGGTAGTGGTGATAAGAGATGCAGACAAGAAGAGCATAATACAAATAGCTAAGGAGATCCAGGATCTGCACGAGAAGATAAAGAACATGTCCATAACAATAGACGAGATGAGGGATACCACATTCACTATAACAAACGTCGGCAGCCTTGGCGGAGGGTTCCTTTCAGTCCCGATAATAAACCACCCCGATGTAGGGATATTGGGCATACACCTGATAAGGGACATGCCTGTCATAGAGAACGGCGAGATAAAGGCCGGAAAGGTCCTTCCGTTCTCATTAGTCTTCGATCATAGGGTGGTCGATGGCGCAGAAGCTGTAAAGTTCGGCAATGCACTTATAAAATACATAGAGGATCCAGCCTTCCTTGAGATTCTAGGGTGAAGAAATGGTCATGGGCTCTCTTCCTGAAAACGTAGATCTTGCTATAATCGGAGGAGGCGTGGGCGGATATGTAGCAGCAATAAGGGCTTCGCAGCTCGGCCTAAACGTTGCGATAGTTGAGAAGGACAAGATGGGCGGCCACTGCCTGAACTACGCATGCATACCGTCCAAAACACTCATACATATAGCAGACCTCTTCTATGATATGACCCATTCGGAATATTTCGGCATCAAATCGGAAGGGATCAGCATAGACGGCCAGAAGATGCACGAATGGCGCATGGACGTGTCAAAAAAACTGGAGCAGGGCGTAGAGTACCTGTGCAAGTCCAACGGAATAGAAGTAATAAAAAGCACAGCAACATTCCTCTCGTCCAGCAAGCTCCAGCTAGAAAACGGAGAAGAGCTGGATTTCAAGAAAGCCATAATAGCCACAGGATCGGAACCCAAGGAGCTCAAAGGATTCGAGTCTGGAGGCAGGATACTGGATTACAAATCAGCACTCATGCTGCAGAAGATACCAAAGAGCATGGCAATAATCGGAGCAGGGTATGTGGCCGTAGAAACAGGAACGCTGTATGCGAAGCTCGGTGCAAAAGTCGACATAATCGCGCACTCCGACGTCCTGTCAAGATTTGACCAGGATGCCACACAGCTCATAAAGCAAAGGCTGCTGGACCTCGGCGCGACCATACACGTAAACACGGGCCCGTCCTCGCTTGATGGAAACACCCTGAAGCTCTCAAACGGAGAGACCGTAGAATCAGAGATAATAGTCTCTGCGATAGGTCTCGCGCCTTATACCGAAGGCCTGGGCTTGGAGAATACGAAAGTCAAGCTTGACGAAAAGGGATTCATAAAAGTCAGCACATCGCTGCAGACAGACGACCCAAACATACTCGCCGTGGGGGACGTGATCGGCGAGCCTCTTCTTGCGCACAAGGCAATCCGACAGGGAGGTATAGCTGCAGAGGTGGCGGCAGGCAGGAACAGCACGTTTGACAACATTGTAATACCCTCAGTCATATTCTCCGACCCAGAGATCGCAATAGCAGGCGCAATTTCAGGGGAAGGCATAAAGGTAAAGAAGTTCCCGCTCACAGCACTGGGCAGGGCAATAGCATTAAATAAGACAAACGGCTTCATAAAAATAGCGTTCGATTCAGAGGAGCGGGTAAAAGGGGTGGAGATAGTGTCAGAAGATGCGAATGCGATGATATCAGAGGCGGCTCTGGCAATAGAGATGGGCGCCACCTTAGAGGACATAGCAGACACAATACATCCGCATCCAACCTTCTCGGAACTCATGCAGGAAGTTGCTTCAGCGGCCCTGGACAGGCCAATACATTTTTTCTACGGGAAAACATGACAAAAATCAGGATAAAGATAGTAAAGAACAAGGGCTTCAAGGAACTCAAGAAGCTATACGGAGCGTTCAATGTTTCCAAAAAAGCCGGCATATGCCTAGCGATAGGTGGCGATGGCACTTTCGTAAGGGCTGCCAAGGAATTCTCAGGCCCGATCCTCCCCATACGGAGCAATGAGGCCGGAAGCATGGGTTATTACTCCGACGTAAGCCTAGCCGATATGGATTTCATCATAAGCAATATAAAGAAAGGCAAGTTCGTAGTGGAAAAACTTGAGAATAAGATAGAGATATCATACAAGGGGAAAAAATACTACGCTGTGAACGAAGCGCTTCTGCATAACATACTGGAGGAAGTAAGCTTCAAGATATACGAAATAAAGGACGGGAAGAGGCACGGCATATACCCGTATGTCATGAGCGGGGACGGCATGATTATAACGGGATCCATAGGCTCTACGGCTTATAACAAATCCGCAGGAGGGCCCATAATACTAATCCCTAATATAATATGCCTGACGTTCCTAAACGTAGACGGCCCATACCGCAATCCCATAGTGATAGACTCTTCAAAGACCATCGAGATAGAGATAATAAAGTACAGGGGAGTGCTCAGGTACGACAACTCTGACATAGGCCAGCTCAGGCCAGGGGACACGTTCAGAGTCCGCGTATCTGCAAAAGAGCTCAGGATAATAAGGTTCAATGATAAAAGGGAGTCGCTCGCAAAAAAACTAGACAGGATAATCAAGTCCAAGATGGAGTCATAAAGAAGAAGATGTGTAATCCCAAGAAATACAACGAAATGCTAGAGGCATGAGATAAATGGAAACAACAGCAAGAAAATATGGAAGCGATGAAGTCACAATAGGCTTAATACAGATGAGCAGCGGAAAGGACCCAAAGGCAAACCTTTCAAAGGCCCTGAAGAAAATCGATGACGCAGCAGGCAGAGGCGCGCAGATAATCTGCCTTCCAGAACTTTTCAGGTCGCGCTATTTCTGCCAGGACGAAAATCCTGAGAACTTCAACCTTGCGGAGGAGATCCCCGGAGAGACAACAGAGGCGCTGTCAAAGGCTGCAAAGAAGACAAAATCATCAATAATAGCAGGCATATTCGAAAGAAGGACTCGCGGGCTTTACCACAACTCCGCAGTAGTTATTGACGCATCAGGTTCCCTTGTAGGGATATACAGGAAGATGCACATACCAGACGATCCGCACTATTATGAGAAGTTCTATTTTGCGCCAGGCGACCTGGGTTTCAAGGTGCACCAAACTGCCTTCGGAAAGCTCGGTGTCCTAATATGCTGGGATCAATGGTATCCGGAGGCCGCAAGAATAACCTCGCTGCTCGGGGCGCAGATCCTGTTCTATCCTACTGCAATAGGATGGTTCCCAGAAGAGAAAGAATCCACGAAGGAGATGCAATCTGCATGGGAGACAATACAGAGGTCGCATGGCATAGCAAACGGCGTATTCGTGGCTTCGGTCAACCGCGTAGGAAGGGAGGGCAGGATAAACTTCTGGGGATCCTCATTCGTCTCAGGCCCGTTCGGGGAGATACTGGCAAAAGCCAGCTCCGACAAGGAAGAGACGCTCATAGTCAAATGCGACCTGAGCAAAATCGACGAGACAAGGCAGGGGTGGCCGTTCCTGAGGGACAGGAGGATCGATGCGTACAAGGGAGTTACTTCAAGATTCCTTGATTAGCCGCTTTTCGATTCCGACATGGAAATATTATGCACTTTGAAGATGGATATGTAATGCCTGCAGAATGGGAGAATCATGAGGCAACCTGGATTTCATGGCCAAAGAACTCTGATTCCTTTCCAGACGAGATACTGCCTGAAGTAGAACGGACATACATGAGCATGATAAGCGCACTGCACAAAAATGAGAAGGTCCATCTCTTGGTCGACGGCGAGGATGACGAGCTGAGGGTATCCAGCCTCCTTGAATCAATAGGAATAGGCACAAGCAATGTCTTTTTCCACAAGATCCGCACAGAGGATGTCTGGTTCAGGGATTTCGGTCCAATATTCGTAACCAAACGCGGCCAAAAAGAAAGGGGAATATATGCCATTCATTGGGACTTCAATGCGTGGGGAGGTAAGTACGAGGAGCTGAAGAAAGACACTCAAATACCAGAGAAGCTTCCATTAGGAGGGATACCCACGGTCAAAGTGAATACGGTGCTCGAAGGAGGATCCATAGATGTCAACGGGTCAGGCTCATGCATTACTACAGAACAATGCCTTCTAAACAAGAATCGCAACGCCGATCTGAACAAAAAACAGATAGAGGAGCTCCTTGCCAAGTATCTGGGCGCAGAAAATGTAATCTGGCTGAAAGCAGGCATAACCGGAGATGACACTGACGGGCACATCGATGATGTTGCCAGGTTTGTAAGCAGGGATACTGTAGTGTGCGCATCTGAAGGGAATCCAGACGACGAAAACTACCTAACGCTAAAAGAAAATCTAGGCATACTAGAAAAGGCAAAAGACCAGGACGGGAACAGCTTAAATGTGGTAACGCTTCCAATGCCAGAAGCCGTAGTCTACAATGGCCAGAGGCTGCCTGCCAGCTATACCAATTTCTACATAGCAAACAAAGTCGTCCTCGTGCCAACGTTCAACGACCCAAAGGACAAGGATGCATTAGACATCATCCAAGGCCTATTTCCAGGAAGGAAGGCCATAGGGATAAACTGCAGGGAGCTTGTCTACGGCTTCGGCGCAATACATTGCGTTACACAGCAGCAGCCGCAAATAACCTAAAGTTCCTTGGTTTCGTCATCCAAGGGTTTCTTCTCATAGTCGAAAACCGCCCTCCGTATCGCCCTGAGCGCCAGTGTCGCGCAGTGCATGCGAACAGGCCCCGGATCGATGTTTATAAGCCCAAGCAACTCCTCCCTCCCGAACGATTCAATCTCCTGCACCGTCTTTCCTTTCAAAAAATCAGTCAGTATGCTTGCCGTGCCCATCGAGATGACGCACCCGGCCCCTTCATACTTCACATCCATCACCTTTCCATCCTCAATCCTGAGGTATACTGTTATGTCATCTCCGCACGACACATTCTCCTCATGTATCTTTCCTGACGGATTATCGATTTTGCCCTTATTCTTCTGATGCTCATAATTGTATATAAGTTCTTCAGCATACATGTCCAGATCCAAAATCTCACCAGAATAATTTTATGTACTCCTTCATAAATTCACCTCGAAGGAAACCCACGATTTGAATCGTTGGAGGAATTCGAGTATAAGTTTATTAATCTCGCCGACATATATGCTTTCGGTCAAGAATATGAAACGTTCTATTCTATTACAGGCATGTGCAACTAGATCCAAAGAGAATACTCTAAAGAAAGCACTTTCTACTGCAGCTTCCGAATTTAACCGACTTTGG
>JAJZKW010000008.1 GCA_021803945.1 Microcaldota archaeon | reverse complement strand
GCTCAATTTCAAACGTCCAAATCTACAACACTTCCCTGTCGCAGACGCAGATAGACACCCTTTATCAGGAAGGCATAAGCGCGCTGCCGATTCCAGGGAACAGCCTGGTCGGCTGGTGGCCTCTGAACGGGAACGCACAAGATTATTCAGGATATAACAACAACGGCCAGGCAACAAACGTGCTTTACTCTCTCCCCTCAGGATATAACCGTGATAGCATACTTACCGGAAACCTTTCGCAGTATTCCTATCCTGTGCCAGGAGTATTGAACTGCAATACTGTAGCCCAATGCGCAAACCAGTCATTGGCCCATGTTTATCTAAACGACATGCCTCTTGGAATAGGAAGTGCAGGGCTATCTGCTGCGTACTTCAACGGAGTAAGCAGCTACATACAAACTCCAGCATCTTCACTTTATAGTGGTTCTACATATACTGCTTCATTTTGGATGAAGGCCACTACATTGGGTGGGAATAAAGGAAGTTCTAGTACCATGGTACTGTCAAATACACAGCCCGGACTTACGGGATGGAATTGGGGTTTTGAATTTTGGCCCAGTGGTGCACTCTATTTTGATACATGCGCCTCAGGATGTGGTGGGCCTGACATTGCAGTACTTTCAACTAATACTTGGTATTTCGTTACGGGCGTATATTCAGGAGGAGTAATGAGTATCTATCTAAACGGCCAATATGTATCCCAAGCGACACAGACGACTGGCACAGCAACAAGTCCACTAATGATTGGCTCAGCACTTTGCGGATCCGGAGCTGGTTGTGATGGCGGATTTTATAAAGGTTCAATATCGAACATCCAAATCTACAATACTCCCCTCTCGCAGTCAGCCATCCAGTCTTTATACCAGGAAGGAATAACAGGAGCTCCGATTCCCGGAAACAGCCTGGTCGGCTGGTGGCCGCTGAATGGGAATACAAACGATTATAGCGGCTACCAGAACTTCGGACTGCCTAACGCTTCGTCATATCAGTATCTTTATCTGAATCCTTCGGGGAATTCGATGCTGGGCCAGACATTGGGCAGCGTTAACGGAGAATGGCAGACCCTCGGCTTCGGAGCTAAATCAGTGCCTCAGGTATTGTGGAATGTTACTGTGTGGAGGGCATGTCCAGGCCCTTCATATACATGCAGCTCCCAGTATCCAAACGGAGAGACGAAAGGCATAGAGTACAACAATTCCCTTGCAAATCCGATAGATCCGGCTAACACAATCTTCGAGGAGGGCGGAGTATGGTCTTCCGGGATATTCGGAGGCAACCAGGCGTGGAATTTCGGCACGCCTGCCTATGACTACTTAAACCCTGGATACACCATAAACGGTTACACCACCGCCTATCTCGGGTCTCCAAACGAGCCCTTCCCGCAGCAGACCAATGCTCTTTCAACCAACACGCTGTGCGGATCCTCTTACAATACGACAGGGTACAGCGCATCCACTACGCAGTACCTTTCAGGCACATACGCCTTCTGGCTCGGGTCCGACAATGAGACTGAAGTATTCTACAGGCCTGTACAGTCAAGCCCGGTAGCCATAGACTGGGCGTCAGTCTTCATGGCCTCTGCATGGGGCATAAAGAACCCTCCGGTATCCGGGCCTGTATATGTGAGCTTCGCACCGCAGAGCTACCAGTTCGCAGTGGTGGGAAGCAACTCATGCGGTAGGGGCCTGAGCGACTTCTCAATGTCCAAAGTCGTTTCGCAGCAGTGGAATGTCACTGCATGGATGCTACCAAGCAGCGAGCAGACTCTTCCTTATGCTACGGCGAATGCCAATCCAACTAATTCAGGAAACAGCTGGGGAGCGACATTCCAGGGCAGCGGCATCTGGTTCGGAGGGCCGCCCAACGGGGAGCAGCAGTGGAATTACGGCACAAGCGGATATTTCGGACATGATTACTTCAATTCGCTTACAATACCATTCCCTGCTTCACTGAACCAGCTGAATAACAACGGCGTGGCCTGCGCCAGCCCTTTCGACACCGAGGCCTATGCTGCGAACGCAACAATGTATCTCAGCGGCACGTACACATTCAATATCTGGGTAGATGATCAGACATTCATATTCGAGAAGCCTTCAGGCAGTTCCACATGGACTTCGATAACTCCAGTCCCTGGAGGATCTCCGGAAGCTTCGAATCCATCTTCATATACTTATACCTTCTCCGCAGGTCTGTACAACATAGCGATTGACTGGACCAATGCATGCGGTCCGGGGGTGAGCGCGATACAGATAGTCCCGCCGTGAAACAGCGTCAAGGACCTCCTTTATTCCCTTTATCCCTTCACTTCATCAGAGCGTAGGTTTTTGGGGCATAGGTCCTTAGCATATAAAGTATGTCGAGGAACTGAAAACATACTCCGCAAATGCAGTCCATGCGTGGTTCAGGGAAGCCAACGGCCTTCAGCCGTTGGAGGGAGCTACCAACAAGTACGGGATAATGCACCTGAACTGAAACGCGCAGGATTATTCGGGAACGGAAACCGGGGAACCGCAACGGACGCTGCATGGAACAGCACGCGGATGAGCGGCTGCACTCAGCCGCAGAATCGAAGATGCCAGAATTTTCTCTCAAAAAAGGGTCTAGATTCCCAATATCTTGCTTGCGTTTAAGATGGTTAATCCGATTATCCTCCTGCCGCGCTTCCTGACCAAGACGCCGTTATCAAGAAGCTCGCTGTCTGTTGCCCTTTGAGGCTTGTCAAAGGAAACGTATGCGACGTCAGCGCCTTTGTCATAGTCTATCCAGGTATGGTTTGATAGTTTTAGCAATTGGACCAATGGCTTCTCTAACTTGGTTATGAACTTCCTTTCAACAGTCATTTCTTTTTCCATAATATGCCCCTTTTCAGCAATTTCTTCAATTCCTTTGTGAAGTAAGCTGTTATTACAAAACCTTCTGTACTATGTTCTTTGTAAATAGATATTATATACCTATCGCCGTATTTCCTGCATGCTATCACTTCGTCTTCTGTTCCTTTTACTATATAGTCTGGATTTTCTATGCATTCAAGCACATCGAACGTATGGCCTGCAAGGTCGTCATGCGATTCCGAGATATGGAACCAGCGTTCTTCGGTGAGCCTTATCTTGATGTTGTTCTTTGAATTAGCAATGCCGATCATACTCAGGCTTGGTTAATTGCAAATTAAAAGCCTTTCGCGCGACTTATCAGGGCAGCGGCATCTGGTTCGGAGGGCCGCTCAACGGAGAGCAGAAATGGAATTACGGCACAAGCGGATATTTCTGACATGATTACTTCAACTCGCTTACGATACCATTCCCTGCTTCACTGAACCAGCTGAATAACAACGGCGTGGCCTGCTCCAGCCCTTATGACAGTGAGGCCTATGCTGCCAATGCCACAATGTACCTCAGTGGAACGTACACCTTCAATACCCAGGCTGATGACCAGGTATTCATATTCGAGAAGCCTGCCGGAAACCCCACATGGGCGACGATTACGCAGGCTCCAGGATCATATCCGTTCACATTCTCGGCAGGACTATACAACGTCGCGATCGACTGGGTCAACGAGTGCGCTCCCGGACTGAGTGCGGTGCAGATAGTCCCGCCGTGATGCATAAATAGCATGTAGATTTTAAATCATTACATAGTAATGTAATAAAAATACCTGTTTTATAACATCGTACTGAGATAACATTTATATATCTAATTATTCTAATAAAAACATGGAGCCTGAACTCTTAGAGCGGTTTAATACGTGGTGGCGCACCGGTAAGGTAAGGGACGAACTGCTGCCAACATACAGAAGACACCTTTTTGCAAGCATACAAAAGTACGTCAAGATGAGGCAGGCCATATTGATATATGGGCTTAGGCGCGTGGGCAAGAGCACACTGCTTTTCCAGTTGGTCAGTGAGCTTCTTAAAGAAACAAAACCAACCAATATACTATACTTTTCATTTGATGACAAGCGATATGTGCTTGATGACATACTTTATACCTATCAGAGATATGTCTTGCAGGATACCTTCGAGAATTCAAAGGAAAAAGTTTATGTATTCCTTGACGAGGTGCAGAAAATAGATGACTGGGAAAGCAAAGTAAAGGTGGTATATGACCTGTATCCTAATGTCAAGTTCGTACTTAGCGGCTCAGCATCGATAGCCCTTAGAAAAGCCGCAAAGGAGAGCCTTGCCGGAAGGATATTCGATTTTGTATTGGACCCGCTGAGCTTTCCCGAGTTTTTAGAAATGCAGGGCATGGACACTGTAAAAATAAAAGGCAACCCGAGGCTATGGCAATCCAATCTACTGCCCCTATTCGATAAATATATAAAATACGGCGCATTTCCGGAGCTTGTAAATATTGAAGACGAAGAGGTCGCTAGAAGATATATCAATGAGGACGTGATGGAAAAGATAGTCTACAAGGACCTCCAGGAGAGTTTCGGAATCGCGGACGTGGGTCTGTTGAAGACACTTGCGGATATGGTGGCAAGGAATCCCGGAATGATAGTAGATTACGCGTCAATCGCAAGAGATCTTGGAAAGGACCAAAGAACGATAGCTAACTACTTCGAGTACCTTGAATTCGGCATGATAATAATGTTTGTATTTAACTTCAGAGGATCTCCAGTATCAAGCCGAAGGAAACTGAAGAAGGCATATCTCCAGACTCCAAACATCGCATTTGCATCAGGCGAAAACATCACCTCGCTCCTACCCAAGATGTATGAGAATTCTGTGGCTTCAGTAACAAAAGCAAAGTTCTTCTACAGAAATTCTTTTGAAGTCGATTTTGTGCTGCAAGAAGGCCGCAGCCTTATAGGCATAGAGGTAAAGTCATCCGGCATCGATGTGGGGCAGTTGCTTAAGTTCAAAGAAAAGCATGGGGATAAGGTAAAGGAATTATTGCTGCTTACCGACACTGCGAATGAGAATACCAAAGGCATAACAGTCATGCCATTGTGGGAATACTGTCTCTTTCACGGCCAACCCCACGGTTAGCTTCTTAGGGGATCAAGTTGACCGACGCCTTTCAATTATAACCGAACACACCCTGAAACCCATGCGCCGGCGTACGGAATGCCATAAACCCTTTCTGTCATTATTCCCTTTGTGGTCTTATGGATTTCCATCGGGAACAGCAAATTTTCACATTCTCGGCAGGACTATACAACGTCGCTGTCGACTGGGCCAACGAGTGCGCTCCCGGACTGAGTGCGGTGCAGATAGTCCCGCCGTGATGAAACAACCTGTCGGAAAGGATGGGAATTTTGATGTCATAGCATGAAGCAATGAATCCTGATAAGAATCGAAGAAGCCCGCCAAAACGCCATCAAGCCAGCTGCCAGTGTTGTCAGCATGATGATATGCCACCTGATGGCAATTATTCAGGGTTTTGTGCATCATGTCTGTAAGGAATATATGGGATTCTACCTAATTTTCTTCAGTAAGCTTTTCAACTTCGCGTTTAAAAAGACCTACTTCCCATATTACTCTATGAGAGTCACGATTGATTCTAAAGTAACCAAGAACCTAAATAGGATGCCAGTCTATGTCAGCGAAAAAGTATATGCAGCCGCAGAACTCCTGGAACAGTATCCCATGATACGTGCAGACCTCAAAAAACTCGGTGAAGGCATCTACAGAATGAGAATCGGCAGTTATAGACTGATATTCAAGGTATACAAGGAACAAGACCTAATTGTAATAGCCGAAGTAGAAACACGCGGAGGAGTGAGCTACTCCAAAGGATGAGCCTTGCGTCTTGCGATTTCTCTTCCGAATTCTTCCAGTGTAATAAACCTATCAGTCCTTCCCGCCTTTACATCTGCATCGACTTCGCGCAGGCGCCTTTTTTGTGCAGGCGTCAGGTCCCGTTCATATATCCTTTCTATGATTACTGGTTCCACGGACTGGAAGCCTACTTTTTTCTTTAGCATCTTGATCTCCTGCTTCATGTCCTTGAACTCCCTTTGCAGCTGCAATAAAACAGTTTCAGTTTCCATTCCACTCGCTTATATTATCGCTATCCAGATTTTTATACCTTCCTCCCGTTCACAAACGCGTCCCACTACTTCCATCCTCTTCCTGAATCCGTCCATTGTTAGTGTCTACACCTTCTTGCTTCCGGCGGTCCGATCAACTGGTGCAGCAGTGGAATTACGGCACAAGCGGATATTTCTGACATGATATCTTCAACTCGCTTACGATACCATTCCCTGCTTCACTGAACCAGCTGAATAACAACGGCGTGGCCTGCGCCAGCCCTTGTGATAGCGAAGCCTATGCTGCCAATGCCACAATGTACCTCAGTGGAACGTACACCTTCAATACCTTTGTGGATGACCAGACGTTAATATTCGAGAAGCCTTCAGGCAGTTCCACATGGACTTCGATAACACCAAACCCTGGAGGCGCACCAGGAGGAACAACAGCTTCCTATACATATGCCTTCAGCTCGGGCCTGTACAACATAGCGATTGACTGGGCCAACGAGTGCGCTCCCGGACTGAGTGCGGTGCAGATAGTCCCGCCGTGATGCATAAATAGCATGGCTTATTCTAAATCTATTTAAATATAGTCGGGTTGTTTAGAACAATTTAATATGGCAGTATAATGCATAAATATATAACTTTTTAGGCATTATAATATACCCAGTGCCGATATGTCAGCTATTAGGGAAGCATTAATCCTTCAAAAGAGAGAGCTTGAGAGAAGGCTGGGGCAGAAGTACATAATTCGGGACGCAAAGATACATGGGATTGCGAGCGACATTATAAAAGTCATAATAGGTCCCAGAAGGGCAGGAAAATCCTTTTTTGCAATG
Organism: Microcaldota archaeon; assembly: GCA_021803945.1. Classification (GTDB taxonomy): domain Archaea; phylum Micrarchaeota; class Micrarchaeia; order Micrarchaeales; family CABMGC01; genus JAJZNA01. Next base: position 39,350 of record JAJZKW010000008.1, on the reverse strand, counting down.
AATCAGATCGGCAATGCCGGAAGCTTTGGATATGCAAATTTCGATGACGAAACGCTTGCCGATGCAAAGGACTACAATGAAATAATTACCGAGCTGGATTCCATCTACAACAAGCCCAAATACGTTCTTTTTGACGAAGTGCAGAACCTAAAGAAATGGGAGTTATTTGTGAATAGGCTCCAGAGGCAGGGTTATAACCTAGTGATTACAGGCAGCAACTCAAATCTGCTGAGCAAGGAACTGTCCACCCATCTTACAGGCAGGCATACAATAACGGACATAATGCCGCTTTCGTTCAAGGAATTTATCTCATCTGAGGGCAAGGAACTAACCACGCAGGAGATAATGGCAAGGTTTTTTGAATATTCTGAGCACGGAGGCTATCCTGAACCATTGGTGAAAGGTCTGGACTACAGAGAATACCTGTCAACGCTCTTTGAATCCATAATATACAAGGATATAGTAAAAAGATACAGGATAAGGAAACCAAAAACCGTAGAGGAATTGGCTTCGTACCTGATATCAAATACTGCCAGGGAGTTTTCCTACAATAATCTTGCCGAAATGACGTCTAGTGAAAGTCCGCATACGGCGAAGGCGTATGTCAACTACCTGAAGGAGGCATTCATATTTTTTGAAGTGAGCATGTACTCCAGGAAGATGAAGGAGCAGATAAAGCGCAACAAAAAGATTTACTGCATAGACAACGGATTTGTACTTGCAAAGGCGTTCAAGACAAGCCAGGAGAAGGGAAGGCTATACGAAAACCTTGTTGCAATAGAACTTAAAAGGAGAGCGGCCACCAGCCATTTCAATTTCTACTACTGGAAAAACCAGCAGCAGGAAGAGGTCGATTTCGTCATCGCGGGCGACAGGGAAATATCCGAACTCATACAGGTCTGCTCCAGCCTCGAGGAACAGAAGACAAGGAGCCGGGAGATCAGGGCATTGTTAAAGGCAAGCGCAGAATCAGGGTGCAACAACCTAACAATACTGACAGAAGACTACGAAAGCGAGGAGGAAGCGGATTGGTTTGGGATAAGAAGAGACGTGAAATTCGTGCCTATCTGGAAATGGCTGCTCAATCAGGCGGAGTAAAATCCCTTGCAAAAGCAAGGTCTGTGTTGCAGCAGTTAGTGATTAGCTGGTTCTTTTTCAGTTAGCATTCATAATCTATTGATTGAAATTATTGTGACACGTACTAAATGGCCTTTTGCTTCTATTAGCGTCTATACTGTCCCGAAAGAGGAGAAGAGCGAACCCATTACTATCGAGACTATGAAGAATATCAGCAGCCCGGCGACTATGAAGACAGGCATGTACTTTATGCCCCTGAACGCGTTGCCTGTGGATATCGCGGATATTATGAAGGCGCTGAAGCCTGTTATTATTATTATTGCCCCTAGCGAGAAGAGGAAGTAGGCGTTAGGCGTTATGAGCGGCTTGGAGAGCTTTATGAACGACGCCCCGAGCGAAGGCGTGCTTGTCAGGCTGCCCAGGGAGATCTGTGACCATACCTTCGTAGTTACGCCAATCATCTGGTTCGTTAGCCCATACAGCGTAGGCGCGCCTATTATCGCGGCGAAGGCTATGAATATAGTATACATGAAGAGCTGCCCTGACACCTCCTTCTGCACCATCTGCTGCGCCCTCAGGTCCTTTGCGATCTGGTTCAGGAGGTCTGCCATGCCGCCTCCGTACTGGTTCGCCTCGAGCACTACCCTGACCGTCCTGCCCAGCACAGCTGACCTGTACTTGTTGGAGAGCTGGCTGAACGCGTTTGCCATGGTGTCTCCTGCGTACAGCTGCCTGCCGACTATGTTTATGTCATCGCCGAAGTACTTGAACTCGGGCTTGACGGCAAGGGCCATGGCCCTCGCGAGCGTGACCCCGCTCCTCATGTTGGCTGCAGTAAGCTGAAGGTAATCAGGCAGCACGCCCTCGACGAAGTCCCTCCTCCTGTCTATGCTGAGCTCGAGAAGTGAGTATATGACGGCTTCGTATATCGCAGTCAGCCCGACTCCCATCAGGAACGCTATAAGGAACTCTATCCTAAGCATGACTACGCTTACAACAGATGCGAGCACTGTTATGACCAGTCCTCCCACAATGCCTGCGCCTGCAACAGCATTCACCGTGGTTTTCCATCCCGCAAGGTCCAGCTTGCGCGATATGAACCTGGAGACGTTCCTGCCCACGAGCCTCTCGAACACTATCGGAGGAAGCTTCGGAGACATTTTATTAAGTTGCATATGAAGGCCTCGAGGCTGTAACCAGCTTCAGGAATATAAACTGCAGTATTGCAATGCCGAACACGGCTATTATGAGCGTGTCGTTGTCTATCGGGAAGAAGCTTATGAATGTTGACATTATCGCGGCTATCGCAAGACCCATGCTTGGGAATATGACTCCGAAGAGCATGTAGAACATGGCTATTGCATTGAGCCTCTGGCCGTACCTCCTGAGCTCTATCACCCTCTCCTGGCTCACGTCGCTTATCACTTCCTGTATAGTGCCCACAACGTCAGCCCCTACCTTTATGCTCGTCTCTGCCTGGAGCATGAGCCTCTTGAAGGTCTTTGACTTGCTCTTCGCGCTCACCTCGTCTATCGCCTGGTCCATAGGCATGCCGAGCTGCACCCTGTCTATGATCTTCTTGAACTCCCTGCTCGCATCTCCGTAGCCTGTGCTAACAGTCATCATGGCATTGAAGAGCGGAAGGCCGGACCTCATGCTCACTATCATGTCCCTGGCTGCGAACAGTATGTCGTTCTCTACGTTGTTGCCTGCTGCGCTTATCTTTGCCATGGGCTGGTTCTTGAGCGCTCCAAGAGACATGATGTATGCGGCCAGGCCCACAAGCACTCCGAGCACCAACAGGTTCGGAGACATGATGAAGAGCCCTGCAGCGCTCAGTATACCTACTACAACAGCAATGACTGCGGCCTTCTTCTTGCACGATTCTATATACTGCTCCGGAGTCAGCCTTATGCCCAGGTCTATGAGCGCAGGCGCAAGCTCAGGGTTGATTACCATTCTCCTCCTTGCCTTCGCATGCGCGCCTGCAGGCGCAGCCCCTGTCGCGCCTGGCTTCGCAGCCTCGATCTCCTTCACGCTCTTGTATATCGGCTTCGGCTTTATCGTGAAGAACAGTATCTTCCTGGCTTTCGTGAACCCGATTATCTGCCTGTCAATCCCTTTTTGGTTCGCCATCTACACTCCCAGTTTTTTCGATACCTCCCTTAGCCTGTCATCGCGTATCTTTAAAAGATTCGCCTGGAAGGCATCAGGGGCCGAGCCCCTCGCCTTCATAAGCCCCCTTATCTCAATCTTTATTATCTCCATCTGCTCCGTTGTGAACGCACCGCTGTCAATTCCTGCACTGATCTTCTCAAGCTCGCCTATCTGGTCCTGCAGCGACAGAGTCACCATCACGAGACCCGCACTCTCCGCCGGCTGCTGCACCTGCTTCATCCTCTCCCCGACGCGCTCCTTGAGCTCCTTTGTCGCATTCGATATCGCAGCTTCGAGCTCTTTTGCCACCGCGTCCATCTCCCTTCCGGCGCCTCGCGCCGGGCTCTTCTCCCGAAGCCTTACATAGGTCTTCTGCAGTATCTGCTTCTGCGGCTGCTGCACCTGCTCCTTCTTAGTCCCCGCGGCGGCCTCAACTGCAGAGTCCGCATATTCAATGGCCTCAGCAGCTTCGGCCTCGCTGTACTGCCTTATCTCCACAGCATTCCCAAGGTCGTATATGTCGGCTATGACAGAGCGCGCCTCTGTGTCGTGCGCCTCTGCTGAATTTATCATGTCTACGCATTCGTTGTAATCCATGTCCATTGCCTATTTCAGCATGTTCGGGGTGAAGGGTGCGTTGTCATCTACGATCTTCACCACGTCATCCTTGTTCTTGTAGTACTTCGCTATTATGTACCCTGCGTCATCCACTCCTGTCACCTTGTTCGCCACCATCCACGAAAGTATTCTGCTCTTCTCCTTTATATCGTCGATTATCTCGTTGTACGTGTATCCGCCGTATAGCGATATCACCTCCGCAAGCCTGGTCATGTTGGATATCTGTGCGAAGTTGTCGTTCCTCATGTTCCACCTGTAAAGCACGTTCGCGTCCCCGCTGCTGGTCAGCTCCCCTGTCTCGAGGACCCTCCTGATCCCAAGCCTCCTGTGCCTGAAGAGCGTCATTATCCCTCCTATGGAGTTGAGCATCACCTTCGGAAGCTCTATCGGCGGGTTTGTCATCCTCACCACTGTGTCCTGCACATTGTCCGCGTGCATTGTCCCGTACACCGCATGGCCCGTATGTATGGCCTCGAAGAGCGTCTGTGCATCCCACTTGCTCCTTATCTCCCCTACAAGTATTATGTCAGGCCTCTGCCTGAGGGCGTTTATCATGAGGTTGTACAGGCTGATCTCCCCCTTCCCTTCGGAGTTCGCCTGCCTCGTAAGCATGGGCACCCACTGCAGGAAGCTGGGCAGCGTGAGCTCCCTCGTCTCCTCTATCGATATCACCCTGTGGCTCGAAGGCATGAATACGCTCATCGCGTTCAGGAAGCTCGTCTTCCCGCTCGCAGTGCCTCCTGACACAAGCATGCTTATCTCGTTCTGTATGCACAGCCACGCAAGCGAGGCTATTTCCGCGGATACTGTGCCGTTCGCCACAAGGGCAGGCATTGTCCACGGGTTCTTCGCGAACTTCCTTATCGTGATGGTGTTCCCTCCCTGCGATACTGGATAGAGGGTGGCATTGACCCTCGACCCGTCGCCCAGCTCTGCGTCCATAAGCGGGGCCAGTGTGCTTATCTGCCTCCCCACCCTCCTTCCGATCTGCTCCGCGTCGTCATATATGGCCTCCTCGCTTATCATCTTGAGGTCAGATTTGCACCATCCGAACTTCTTATGGAAGACCCATATCCCGTCCCTCGAGGAATTCACAGCTATCTCCTCGAGGTTGTCGTCTGCAAGAAGCACTTCGAGGTCCCCCAGGCCGAGCATTATGTTTATTATATATGCGACAAGCGTGCCCTTTGTCTCCTTGCTGGTTCCAGGCAGGTACCTGTCTATGACCACAGATGCCGCTTCAGTATACTTCTTGTGGAGCTCGTCTACGTATTCCTGGCTGGATATCTTGCTTGTGTCTATTGGCACAAGCCTGAGGAGCTCCTGCCTGAGAGACGTTATGAGTATCCTTGTGGCATCTCCGAGCCCCGGAAGGCTTACCCTGTACGAAAGCACGAACCCCCCGTTATCCACTATGTGTATGTGCGCCTTTATCCCGTTGGCGTTCAGTTCGTACGAAGCGTACTCCTTTTCCTGCTTGTTCTCTGGTTCAGCCATCAAAAATCATCCCTTACCCTTGCCCATATCCTTGAATTCCTTCCTTACCGATTCGACATCGTTCCTTAGCGAAGCCACATTGTCTGCTATCTCGTTAGCTCTGTCAAGCATCTCCTTGGATGGGTTGCCTGACCTGGCTTCGCCCTGGATCTTCTTGAGCTCCGCTACCAGTGCGTCCCTCTGCTTTATTATCGCATCTACCTTGTTCCTTATGCTGACCAGGTTTGCGTTGAGCTCCGATATCTGCCCGAAGTCCTTCCTCATCTCGTCCACCTTAGGCCTTATCGCAGCCACCTGCGCGCTCGACGCGCGCGATATCCTGTCAACTTCCTCCATGTCCTTTGCTATCTCGTCAAGCACATGCTTGCCTATCTCCTGGGCCTTCCTGGTGAGGTCTGCGTATTCCCTCTTGGTGTCCTTGCCCAGCTTCTCGTACTCGCGAATCTGCCTCTCATCGTAGCTCATGACCTCGACGAGCTGGGCGTGCTTCTCCTTTATGCTCCTGGAGAGCTCCAGCGCGTTCTTCCTGTACTGGTATATGACAGCTTCCAGGCTCTTTGTAAGGTCAGCAATGTTCCTCTCATAGGCCTTGAGCGCGTCCTTGAGCTCAGCAGCGACAGCCCTTGCATTGTTAGTGTCTATGTTGAATCCCGCAAGGTTCGCAAGGTACTTCTGCGCTGACTCGTAGTGCGATCTAGACTTGTCAGCAACTTCCTTCACGTGGTTCGTCTTCGCGACGACCTCGTTCTCCGCCTTCGCCAGAGCGGCATCTATGCTGTTTAGCTTGTCGAGCAGCACCTTCACGTTCTTGTACTTAGTATCGAACAGCGTGTCTATGGAAGAGAGGGATTTCGTGAACTCCTCTAGGCTTGACGACACCTGGTCAACTGCTGCAAGGTCGGACGATACGAGCTCCTCGACCGTTATCTGTTCGGTCTGCTTCAGCTCGTTTGCGTGCGCAGCGCTGCCTCCCCCTGGAAGGAGGAAGAGCTTCCCTGCCTTGTGGACCACGCTTATCACATTCGCCTTCTCAAGCACGTTCGCCCACTCGAGCACTGCCGATTCCCCAACACCTAGAGCGCCTGCCACTTCTGATATGTTGGTCTCTCCGTGTTCATTGAGATAGGCCACTAAAGCATCGATTCCTGTCTTTATCTCCTGGTCTGCCATATAAACACGATACTGATTAGTTCTATATTTAAGCTTATATTATTAACTACTTAAGCGCTTTATGGCTCCACGCAAAATTTCATGCAGGGCTCGCCAGAGACATAACTTGCAGTCGCTCAAAAGGCTACAAGCTACAGAAACCGCCAAAGGCCCTAAACGCGGTTGCTCCCGAAAGATATTTATACCAGCTATTGTCTATAGCTATTCACGAAAAAGTTGAGAATATGGCTTATATAAACAGATTCTACCTGATGGTACTGGTTTTTGCAGGAACGATTGCGATACAATTCGTAACAGCTCAAGCTTCAACAGCAATAAGCAGCAGCCTTTGCGGAATAATCGGCAGCATTCGATCGGTTGTAGGGATATTGGCACTTGCACTCTTCATACTAGGTGGAGCGCTATACGCAGTTGCACACATGCTTCCTGCAGCAGGCAACCTCAAGGGAAACCTTCAGGGATGGTCGCTTGGCATGATTGTCGGAGGAATAGTGGGCCTTATAATAGTAATAATAGCCCCGTCATTGATCGGTATGATAGCAAGTGCTGGCGGATCAAGTATAACTTCTCCAACTTGCCCATAATTTTCCCGGCCTGCTGATGCGTATACAAGCGCGTCTACAGATACGCCTACAGTGAAATGGCTAGAGTATGGGTAATCCAAACACTGGAAATTACCAGAGGAAAAACTTGCGGCTCTTTTTTGCAAAAGAGCCAAGGCGCCTGGTAATTTCTCTCATATTATTCTCAATTTCCCTGACTTTCAGTATCGCGTATTTCTCAAATATCGGCGCAGCAGTAATGGCCGTATACTCAATGGTAATCATCGCATACATGATGGTATATGGACTTCAAAAAAACGCACAAAATAACGAATCTAGATCATTAAGTTATCTTTTCCTTCTTTCCGCTGTCCTTTTCATCATAGCCACCTGTCTCCTCATAGTCAACGGAGCTGCCGGACTGTCTCAGCTCAGCTACGCGCAGTACACCTTTATCCACTTCTTACTGTTTATTCCGATATTCTTCATGCTTCAGCTATACCTGTACATAAAAAACAAAAAGGTTAAAATTGCCTTAATGGCACTGATTGTGCTTATCATTGCAATATATTTCACATATCTAATTTTCGTAGCAGACGATGAAACTGTAATAGCCTTCTACGCAATCAAGAGCTTTTTAGGAGGCATCAATCCGTATTCAGTTTCAATTGCAAATATCCTATACAATTATCACCAATCTACCAATGTGGGGCTCACTATTAATTCGAATAGCGGCATAATGGACATGCTTGGCTATCCTGCCCTTTATTTCCTAGTGCAACTACCTTTCTTCCTTATATTCAATCCATCAATGCAGGCCCTCACCGGCAGCTTCATGAAGTCACAAGGAGCAATATTCTTTCTAGTATTCATCTTCTCCTATCTTCTTATCGCGCGGAATAAGAAGGAGATGAAATCTAACTTTCCAGCATATTTCCTGCTAGGAATGCTAATACTCTCGCTGTCATCGCTTGTCATCTTCCTGATGATGGCAGTAATCCTCCTTATGTACTCAAGATTCGGAGATAAATATTCATGGCTGATTCTGGGAATTGCGCTCTCATTGCAGGAACAGCTATGGGTGATAGTGATTCTGTTCATAGTATACTCGTTCAACAGCTACGGATTCAAGAAAGGCATTGCTGATGCTATTGGATCGCTTTCAGTGTTTCTTTTGATAAACGGCTATTTCATATCTGCCGACCCTGCAATATATGTCCATAATCTCCTAACTGTCGCTTCAAACATCCTTCCAAACAGCCTAGCCCCAATAGGCTACTTTTTAGTCTCAGTGTATCCGGTGCCTTTCCACACATTCGTGTATCTATTCCTGCTTTCCTTAGCGCTTACAATCGCAATCCTCCTGTACACGAACAAGAAAAAGCTTGTGCCTCTCCTGAGTATAATCCCATTTCTCTTCTTGAACCACGGCCTCGCTATATATTACCTGCTTCCATTTGCCGCATTCGCATTCATTTCCGAGTCTGGCATCAAAGATGACAGCAAGAATTCCATGCGTTCTGCACTGAACAAAAATAAGGATTATGCCTTTGCCTTTTTTGGCATAATTGCGGCGGCAGTAGTATTAATTATCGCTGTAATTTATGCAGGACATCTAGCATATACAAACAACCTTGGCATATCTATTCAAAACCAATCCATTGTACGATCATCTTCAGGCAACTTCATATATGCATCAAGGCTATCTGCAGTGCCTGAAAGCAATGCCAATGTGTCACTTCTCATAGAAGTCATGAGCAATGGGAGCGACATGTACTACGGTCTATATAATTCCAGCATAATGAAAGGTTCTCTTAACTGCAGTTTTCCATGTTCTGTGAATGTAAACAAAATAATGCTTCCTTCATCTGGGAACTACAATATTTCCGCAACTATTTCTGGGAATATAATAAAGCCAGCATATTTCTCCGCTGTGCTATACAATCAAGATTATTATTACAGGTCGCATCCAATAGAATACCGCTAGTTTACTCCATCGCTTGCAATAGTGCTATAACGCAGCAGTTTTTGTACTAGGTATTGTGTACAATTTTAATAAAAACCGCATTTTAATGACCTATCCAAAATAGGCATATCTTTTTAACTTTTAATCCCTCATAGATGACAGGTGCAAGCCTTTGGCCGGAGTAATCCAGGAGTCTTTTGAGCTTTACAGGGATAAGATAAGCCTTGCTGTGATCTTTTCAATACCTTTCCTTATAGCCTTCGCCATACCCATGCTGGCTCCGCTCCCCACGTACATCTCTGCAGGAGCGATCTTCCTGCGGAGCGCGAGCGTATTCGTGAACGGGAACATTAATCTGCTGAGCCTCGCAGTCATAACTGCCTCCACAATATTCTCCCTCCTCTTCCTGAGCTTCGCCTTTGTGCTGATAAGCATACTGGTGAAGTCGAAGAGGACGCACTCAACAATAGGCAGCAGGACGTTCAAGAACATAGAGGCATACATAGGCAAGGTATTCGTGATATTCCTTGTATATGCCATAATAATGACTGCCGCAAACATCATAGGCTATTCGTTCGGGATATCAACATTGCTCACAGCAGTGGTAGGGCTCTTCGGGTTCGCGATAATATTCTATGCTCCGAGCGCGGTAGTGGTTGACGATAAGAAGATCATGCGTGCTGTAAAGGATAGCGCAAGGCTGGTGCTCCGCGAGCCTCAGTACTTCCTCTTATGGCTTGTGCTTATAACCATCGTAGTCTCTGTCCTGGACACGGTGTCCATATCGCTGCTCGGCACATTCTGGTCCAGGTACGTTGTCCTTGTCCTCAACTCGCTCTTCGTAGTCCCGTATTTTATTATATTCATAGCCGAGGCGTATATGGACAGATTCAGGCTGCTCAGGCACTGACATGCCTCCGAGATGCAATTGCTCGTTCTGGATTTAACCTCATCCAATGACACGCTGCGATCAAAGTTCGTCATATACAACGAGTTTTTATAAAGATTTTTAAACTTCTGTACGTCAAGTATATTCATGCGACTAAGGTTATCGGTTCTCTTTGCGTTTCTACTGCTAGCGCTTTCGAATGTCATATATGCTTCCACTCCTCCAGGTGCCATATCTTATCCCAACGGCTCGCCCATACCTCAGGTTTGCGTATCTGGTTATACTACTCCTATTACAAATTCCGGGGCTGGAGTTGGATTGGCTTTGATAGCGCTGACCGTATCCTTCGATGTTGTTGCGATTGCATTTGTAATAAGCAGGCTGTTCCCCAATACTGGGATAAGGAACTGGATCCAAAACGAATACTGGGAAATCGCTAAATCCGCGATAATAATAGTTAGCATATACGGAGCGATAATGTTCATCGGAAATCTTTCATATGCGCTAGTGCCCAATTCAATAGCTACAGGGATACACACGTCAGCCTTTGCTGACATAACCCCGCTAGTAGCCGGAGCTGAAGGGTACCTATGCAATGTGAACAGCAACCTGACAAACATATGGAGCGAAGTAGGGATAATGTCAGCAGGCACTGGCTTCTGGTCCAGCGTGCAGCTAGGGTTCTATATACCAATACCAATATTGGAATATGTAACACTGTTTTTCGGCGTGCAGTTCCTCCCGTTCGCAAACTGGATGCTGCAGACTGGCAATTACTTTATATCTCCGTTCAGCTCTATAATAGGGGATCTTGTAAACTTCATGCTCTTCCCATTCACTGCACTCATAATAGGGTTCCTAACCACCCTGCCGTCATTTGCATACATAGGGTTAACCTTCTTCATCCCTCTTGGGATAATGTTCAGGGCATTCCCATTCATCCGTGGGATTGGGGGTACCATCATAGCTATAGGCGTGGCGCTATGTCTTGTAATACCTGCGACATTCATACTCTTCAACTATCAAGTAACAACTTTAATCGCAAGTGCATTACCAATATCAGTTCCAGTGCCATTTCTCTTCGCATCAGAATCATGCACAGCCGTATCTTCCTCTGCAGGAGCAGGTATTATCGGATCATTTTTGTGTCTAGCTTCAATATTCTCTCCGGGCTCCGTAGCTCCTACAAACCTATTTTATTCTATATGGGCGGCTTTTCCAGTATTCTCCTTAAGTGCAATATACACCTACCTAAATCAAATATTTGTCATCGGGTTCTACATCATAATACAAATGCTATTGTTCGTTTTTGATCTAATAATAATGTATCCGCTCGTTGATGCCATCGCAAAGGCAATGGGAGGTTCTATAAGGCTGTCCTTAGGAAACAAACTGAAACTGGCTTAAACCTGATTAATATGCTACCAATAATACTTTCCGCAGTTCATAACGCGTATAGCACTACGTGTGTTTTTGGCGGCACCACAACATCAACGAATACCCTGAACACCTACGGGTGGATACAGATAAACCTCCTAGTCATACTCCTCTCATTCTCGATAGCTGCGCTTGTCTATGCCCTGAGCAACGTTTTCCCGGCTTCAATGGGCGAAAAGATGAAATCCGCTGCAAAGTACGAGGCATTTCAGGGAGTAGTCTGCATAGGCATAATCATGGTCTTGATGGCATTTTCGGCCATAACCTGCAATATCGGCCAGACCCTTGTATCATCATCAACCTCAATAACGAAGACAGTATACAGTGATCCAATGCAGTATTCGCAGGTTTATCTTGGTAATCTCATGTTCTCAAAAGGCCTTGGCCTTTTCACCCAAATATATTCCGAGTCTGTATTGCTTGCCATAACTGCAAACACCATAAGCACCCTAGAAGACTTCTTTTCTAGCGCCATTGGATACTCAACCTCCCCAGACCTTGTCGGCTTCATCTTCGGGATGAGCGGTGCGCTCGGGTCTGCGTTCGAGCCCTTAATAGTTGTGTCATTCGGAATCATCTTCATGATCTACCTGCTTCTGCCTGTAATAGAGGCGCTCGCACTAACGGTAATAGTGCCGCTTTCTCTGATAATGAGGTCAATACCATTTGCTGGGCCGAAACTCAGAGAATCTGCAGATTCCATAATGGCATTAGCCATAGGCTTCTATTTCATACTGCCGCTAGCAATACTAATGAATGGATATATAATCTCATGGATTTATACACCTTGCAGCGCGTCTTCTGTCATATGCAACCCATACGGCCAATACAATGCGCCTTATGCCCTTTCTTCGATTCCAACTTCGCAATTATTCAATCAGCAGACTAGCGCCTTCCCGCACTCCGGATCTCCCATTTCCCAAATAGGCTCATTGTCATCGTTCTTCTCATCTCCCCTTTCGCAGTATGGGGGAATATTCACAATAATAGAGCAGCTCATTCAGACTATGCTGCAGGCACCAGGTGTCATAGTAAATCTCTCTATCTCCACTGCGGAATACGCTTTTGAAGGGATAGTCCTGATAGGCATAGATTTGGCGATAACCCTTGCGTTCGCCCAGGGACTTACAAAAGGGTTAAATTCAACAGGAAAGATAATAGGCGCAGGGCCGTTCTGGGGTAATGTATGAACTACAAAATCATCTATATGCTTCTTGCATTAGTACTAATCCCTCTAGTCCATTCTGCCCCAACTCCAATATCCTCTCACTATTCTGCATTTACCAACTGGTTCCCTATTATAATAATCGCTTCGCTGCTAGCTACCCTGTTGGCCGGAGTATATTACATGATTGGGTACCTGCTGAATAATTCAAGAATAAAAAGCTCCGCGATAACGGAATTCGAGCAGGCCCTCGGGAGCATAGCTCTTGTCATCATAATAATAGGCGTGCTGTACATGATCGGCACCTCTGACATAAGCTTTTCAACGATACTCGGACCCAATGGCGCTTCGCAGATATCGAACATATGCACAACTTCTCTATCCAATTCGCAGGTAAACCTGCTTAATAGCAAAAAGGCAGCTGCAGGCCTGCCAGAACCTACCGCAGCAGTATGCCAGAACCTTATAGGGCCGACAGGCCCAAAAGGCGGAGTAACTTCCCACATTGACTACGGCCTAGCTTCAATGTACGTCATAATCGCAAACATGACTAACCAGTCTACAATGGAGCTTAATGCTATGTATAATTTTGATAGCCTAGTATTCTTCCTTAGGAACATGGCACCATTCATAGGATTTTGCACACCTGGCGATTGCGTAGTTCCATGGTCTCCTTCCTCCCTCATGACAAAACTTCAGATAAGCTACAAACCATATAATGGATATGTGCTGCAGAGGCTGATTGCTCCATCAATAGTGATACAGGCGACGATGACGCTCTACATGGAGATAATAGAATTGACTGTCATAATAATCCTGCTGATAGGCTGGCCGTATCTCCTTGCCGCAGGTATAATCCTCAGGACAATACCCTTCACAAGGAGAGCCGGAGGTCTCATAACTGCAGCCACCATAGCTGGAATAATCCTATTGCCAACAATATATCTAATAGAATACGGAGCTCTCAATAACCTGCAATCACAGCCGTTCATAGGCTCTAGCCTTGTGCCTGGGATGGCTTTGTGCGGCTTCGGCCCAGTGTCGGGAAGTGGAAGCAACAGCGTGCTTTTCTGTTACACCAGCGCAAACAATCTGCAGACAAGCTACATATACAAAGGCCTCCAGCCACCTTCATATACCTCATCAATCTCAGCATGCAAAACAGTCGCGCAAGCTGAAAACCAATACAAGTCTACGAGCCAGTCCACACCCGCTACCTCTACAAAATGCCCTCCAACGGCTCGCTCCTGTCCTCCTTCTCAATCTTCATCCACAACTCAAACATCCAATCCATTTTCCAATGAGCCCATATGCTATGTGAAAAAGAACCTAAGCTTTTATGTTTTTCCGAGCGCTGCAGACATAATTAATCTTTACTCCTGCTATCCTTCCGGAGGGAATTATATCTTCTTAACGGAGTTGGGTATACTCACAACAACTGAAGTATCCAACTTCCTCGGACCAACTTCAATTATCTTTTCGTTGTTATTCTCGAACAGTGCCTCTTCACAAGGCTCTCAACTTTTCAGCCCATTCTTTGGATCCGGAGGAGGATCATGCATAGCTCAAGTAGGTCCTCACAACCTTGTAGCTGCATACACTGCTTTGGTAAACATGTACGGCATAATCACAGTTTCAGGGTTCATAGTCCCGATAATTAATTTGCTTATGATGATCTCCGCAATGACAGGGCTTTCTGCCCTTATGGGAGGAGAAACCACCTTAATTGGGCTTAGTAGGTTCATATGAGTTGAAAAGGATGGCATATAAATTGAGATTATTCCAATTGGCTATGCTTCTAGTTATTGCAGCTTCAGTTACAAGCGTTGCTTCAGCTCAAGTGCCTTCAAGTTCGATATCTCCTGCCTGTGCCCGCTTCGGATCAGGATGTCCTTTGAGCCCTGCAAAAGGGCAAACGTTATCGCAGCCGATAATCCAATGTACGTCAATATTCAGCTCAAGTAGCTCTTACGACCCCGCCCTGGCAAAGGCAACAAACTACGGATCCATAGTATCAATCTCTCTGCTCATAATATTGGCAATGATGCTTGTCGCAGGGTTGGTGTATGCCTTTGGATATACGTTCCATATAGAGACATTGCTGAATTTCGCAAAGGCAGAGCTGCTTGAATCTATGATAAACGTGGCGATAATAACCGTTGTCGGAATAACACTGGCCTGGGAAGGCGGAGCGATAAATTTCTTTGTCAATTTCGCAGCGCTACAGGGCGGCTCTGCCGTGGCTTCCAGCAGCGCATCCGCAATGTACGTCTCCCTTTGCAACAATATACAGAACAACGTGGTAATAACAAGCTTCACGAATTGGTTTGGAGTTTTCCTTAATCTTTATGTGACAAACATATTTGCTTCAAACGCGCCGCCAGGCCTCGGAGGCCTCACATTCTATCTTATACCAAATTCTGCCGGAATCGCATTTACTCCGTTTCAGGGTATATCTGTGATGACAGCCCTCCTGTGGGATGAGCAGACTACGTATTTCGGCAGTATATTCCTAGGTATATCAATTATAATGCTCCTAGTTATGATCTATTTCTTGTTCCCGCTATTCCTGTATATTGGCATCGCCCTCAGGTCGTTTCCGTGGACAAGGCCTGCAGGAGGCTCCCTGATAGCCCTTTTCATAGCCTTTTATATCATATTTCCAGCGTTGATATATCCATTCTCAGTGAATAATCCAGCGTCAGGTACGAATGCTGGAAGAGGCTTCTGTAATATTGGCACATCCACGTCTGGACAGACAGGAACATTTTCAAAATTCAGCACCCTCTGCAGTGTGCCAAACTTCGTTTCAGGTTCATGGTCTGCATATTCCAGTATAATTACATTCAATCTAGGAGATCTTTTCTATGCCAATGTCTTTGCATTCGTTCAGGGATTAGAGACCGTAGGAATAAATCTGGTCGGACTTATAATAGGATTGCTGATCTCATATGAACTGGTTGAAAAGATCGGGGGACTGTTAGGAGCCCCATCATTGCAGGGTTCAAGGGCGTTGAGTAGGATACTATGATACAAAATATAATGCTTAATGCATTCTGCCCAGGAAGCTTAAACAGCATAGTATGCTTCCTTTCTGCAGGCCCGAATATATGGTTCCCAATAGTAATGGCCGCAGTTCTTGCAATCATAGCTGTGGTCGCAATAATATACCAGCTCAGTCCATTGCTCGGCAGGAATGATATACGGGTCTGGGCTAGGGCCAAGATATACGATGCGTTTGTCACAATAATTCTGGCCATAATTTTCCTAAGCTTCTCGACCTTGCTTGTCTCAGTGAATCCTGCTAGTGCATACAATTCGGCAGGGCTGCTGCCTCAGCTATGCAACCCAAGCATCGCTACAAATATCCCATCCTCAAGTAACATAAACGACATTTATGGCATATCACTCTGCGATATGTACCAGTTTAATCAGTACGTCGGGATATTCAGCGAAGGCATATACCTATTCTCACTTGTCGGCGGCCTTAATCCTTCCTCGGTTCTAAAACTTCCTCCACCAGGAGGAGTTGTTGGTTATCCAATCGCGGAATCCGTCCCAGTTTCCGGAATAGGTGCTGCCTTGGTATTTAATGCTTTTCCAATAGTCCTGGTGCACCAATATATAGTTCCGGCACTAGGCGCGTATTTCCTTGTTGTGCTCACATCGCAACTACTCCAGATCCTTCTTAGCTCCTCTGCGCTCCTATTTTCAATCTTCCTTATACTGGGGCTTATAGCAAGGTCATTTGGAGTGACCAAGAGCTTCGGAGGCGCAATGATAGCTTTTGGACTGGGTCTAGGATTCGTATTTCCACTGATGGCAAGCATGACTTACGGGTTCATAGATGTCGTAATGACAAATGCTGTTTCTACGCATATGCTATTAAATTTCTACAATGCTTTGACATCTGTGGCGTTGATTATCAGTCCTCTACTCGGAGCGCCACTCGTCCTTAGCAACTTCGCAGGAATATTCACTCCGCTCATAATCTTCGGAGGTCTTGTAAGCGCAGGGTTGATATTTATACCTCTTCTCAACTTAATAGTAGTGGATGCTTTCATTGTTGATTTCTCGAAGGCCATAGGAGAAAGAATGGATCTATTTTCGATACTTACAAGGATAATATGAGGCGCTGCCTATGCAATACAAAATCTTAATGGTCTCTTTTGCATTTGCGATCATCGTAGGTATAGTGCACTCACAGTCTCCTGTTGCACAGTATTGCAGCCAAGCTTCAGGATCTATAAACACATATGCCCCATGGTATTGCACTGACATAAACCCGTTCATAACAAACGAGTGGGCGCATTATTTTCCCATACTGTTCCTGGCCGTTACGTTTTCGTATACTATAGCCGCAGTGCTCTTCATGTTCGGCGTCGCCCTGAGAAACGATAGGCTCAGGACCTTCGGAACAGGCGAACTGTACGAAGCAACTGCTACAGCAATAATGGCAATACTCTTCGCGTTCATAGCCGCAGTGATGTTTGGCCTACTCCCATCGATGACTACTGGCACGATAAATCCCTATGACACTTCACTGGCATATATCTCCACTACGATAAATACTACCTATTCCACAATGTCCAGCTTATTCTATCTCGCTGCTATAGATAGCGCTTTTACTTCGTTTTCCATCTCTGGAAATGCATTCGGTGTGTTGATACCAAGCGTCTTGGGTCTTCTTGAAGCGCCATTCTATTATTATTTCTTCTGGCCTGCATTTTCCATACTTGGCTTCATGTTCGAGGCTTTGATATCATTCTACACGCAGTTCTACCTGATAACGTTCTTCATGTATGCCGCAATTCCGGTATTCCTGATACCTGGAGTCATATTCAGGGCGCTCATACCTACACGCAACCTAGGCGGGATGATGATGGCTATTGCCATAGGCTTCTATTTCATAATGCCTCTGCTCTTCTCCGTTGCATATTACTTCACGTCAACCAGTATACAGTCGCAGCTGAGCCAGACAAATGCAGTTCTTAATAAATACAGTGGTAACTTGCAGGATTCGGTCTACCAGGCCGCATCTCCAGGGGCTCCTCTGGTGACAACGCTTACAAGGGCAAAGAGCGCAATGAGCGCTTACTGGCTTTCCATACTCTTCTTTCCAGTATTGATACTTGCAATGACATATATGCTAATAACCCAGATAGCGGAGATTTTGGGGGGAATGGGCAAGACCTCCTCGAAGCTAAGGTCGCTGGTATAGCATACATATTAGTATTTATATCTGAAAATGCACAATATTATTGATGGGAATGTTGGTTTTCATAGCCATGGTCCTGTTTTCGCTGGGCGCAATAAATGCCCTCATACCTATACTGATAATAATAACTCTCCTTGTGGCCGCTGCAGGGCTTAACAGGGGCTACAGCCTATTCAACTTCTTCGGCCTGGCCACTCTGGCAGGCATAAACCCCGGGGGCAAGGCATCAATAGCAGGAAAGTCAGGATTCGGTTTTGCAGGAGCTGGGTATCTCCCAGGTTCAGGTACACATAAGAGGATCGTCAAATCCATTGGTGAATCTTCTAAGCGCAAATTCCTTGCGTCGAGACCTGGATTTTTCATACACACGCTCAAAGTAGGCAAAGTGGCCGCGTCACTGGCAGTTTCAGGCGCTGCATCCGCAGAAGGCGGCAGGGTAAGAGTATCTACAACGATTGGGAAGAGAAAAACAGCTAGCGGCAATACACAAAAAACAACTGGCGCAACACAAATCAGGAGAGAGAAGGATACTGGTTCCAAGACCAAAGACGCATTCAAGACGTGGAAGGAATCCACATCCAAGAAATGGGGGAAAACAAGTTTTTCTCTATTTTCTCCTACCAGTTCCCTTATCTCAGAGCATAATGAATCAATGGAATTCATCAAATCTCAGGTAGAGAACAATATAGGAGCATATGGCGCTGCATTGCGTGCGGCTAAGGCAACAGCTGCAAATATTGCCGAAAGACCAACTCCAAATGGAGAATCGGCAAGAGACCAAGTTCTCAGAAGGCGAGCCGAGAAACGAGAGATAGAACGAGCGGCTTCCCGCGAATTCTCGAAGCAGCATGCTGCAGAAGAACTGGAAAAACTAAAGAAAGACTCTAGTTACCTCTTTACCCTCAGACCTAACGCCCTCTTCCCGGGACTTGTTCCAAAAAAGAAAGAGGAATTAATCACTAAGAAAAAAATCCGCGAAGCTACAACAGAGGCTCAACAGGCTAGTCTCATCCAAGAGAGAGCGGCACAACTTGAGAAAGAAGTAGCAGAGTCAAGCGCAAAAATGGCAGATCAGGCAAAGGGCCAGCCGATCGATGAAATGCGCAGCGCAGAGGACAAGGAAAAGCTTGAGACGGCAGCCAGGCTAAAAGAGGAGGCAGCCAAGCTAAAAGCCAAGTCAGAAAAAAGAGCCAAGGCTCTAAAGGCTAAGGATCAATCAGATACAACCGAACCAAACCAAAATCCAGGAGAATAGTAGCAAGAGAGCCAAGTCATAAGGAAAATAACCAAACCAATATCTGTTAAGGCCCGATTAACTGCTTTTATTATCTGGGTTTTCAGGGCCATTTTGTGTAGGTCTTCCAGGTCTATCCGAGGCAACCTCACTTATAATTTTTGCTTCCCGTGACGTTCTCTCATTTTCAGCGCTAGCACGTCTTAGTCCTTCAATTTCCTGCATTTTCCTGAGCGCTTCATGCAACGGTTCCAAATCCACCCCTATCTTCTGGAAAAACACATATATGTCGCGGAACCTGGCCTCTACTAATTCATAATCTTTTTCCATAGCCGCTTCCCTCAGGCTGTCTATATGGCTGTCATTTATCATCCTGTCTATAGGTACATCTTCAGAATCTCTGCCAAGCTTTTCCGCGGTCTTAGCCATTGCCTTGTTCGTCTCATTCAATAGTCCTTCAAGTATTTTCATTGTCGCTTCATTTTGGCCTTTCTCAAACACTCTCACTAGTATATGCAATCTTTTATTTCTCTCATTTAATTCAGCTATTGTTGGATTGATTTCTACAAGCTCGAGTTTAGTGATCCCTTCGCACTTATTTATTATGTAATCCCTCTCTTTTTCAAATTCCTGTATTAATACTACGTTTACTGTATCTTCAACGAGTTCATCCATCTTTTTTTCTTTGCTAATTGCGTCTCTAAGTCCGAAAGAGTAGACGTCGCCGTTGAGCGACCCTGAGCTGTCAGGATCAATTATCTTAGTGATGAAGTCTCTTCCAGCCTTGATTACGTCTATGCCAGTCTCCTTTTTCATCGCCTCGCGAGTTCCAGCCAGCACATACATTTCAACAACCGCCCTCTCAAATCCTTTCAATTCATCCGCCAGGTCGTTTATGCCAATTGCAGTAAGCATTTCGCTAACATTTTCTTGCTGCTCGTCTATGCCTGCTCCAAACACCATTTTTCCCTTATACCATGTTCTTACGTCAAGTCTATCAGAAAGCCTTCCAGTGATCAGCAGATTAAACCTTTCTATACTCTCTAACGCTTCGCCAAAAGCGTCTATCTGCGTGCCTCTCCTTCCAAATCCCTGCACTACTGCCCTGTCTTCGTCTAGCATCTCCATAACTAATTTGATAGAAGCCTCAGGGCCTGCCTGAGTTAATTTATCTGCAATTTCTTTCAACCGTTCCTTAGCAGCTACGTCTCCTGATTCCAGCGCCCCGTTCACTCCGTCAGGCTTTTTAAAAAAGTCCAGCATCTCTTCTGTCCTATTTTTCTGCAATTCTAAATCTTCAATCATCTTTTTGATCTGTTCCAATTCCTTAGTATCTGCATTTAGTTTTTGCATCTGTTCAAGTCTGTCCTTTAAGGATCCTATCAGTGCAGGAAACACTTCCTCTGCTAATACTGATAATGACTTCTCTGCTTTCCTCCGCTTTTCCTCTATCATTACTGCGGCACTTTCAGCCAACTTCGTTGCCCTCTTTATTAGCTCTCCTGCAGCTGGTTCAAAAAGTTTACTCTCTTTGCCTCGGTTTATTGGCCTAGCCATAAAATCGTCCCATTATTTATTATGATTTAAATGATATTTAAGCCTATCTAACTTCGCGGTCCAGTTATGAGCTATGTTTGCAACTCGCTTTGTAGATACTTTCCTGAAGCTCCAAAAACACGGGTACTGGAGACATGCGAAATACCAAAAGACGCACAGTAATTGCAGAAATATCCAAGGTATAGCTATAAAATAGTTTATAAGCATCTATACTATCAGTGGTATGCTTGGATAGCGGAAAGAAGAGAGTGGCCTTCATAATCATCGCCGCGGTAGGCTTCCTCTTCACTGTCCTCATGGGCCTTGTGCCTGCTTCATTGTCCCTCGTAGCCCTGGTTCTTGCAATATTGGCACTTGCAGCCTCCGTGCTGGCCTTCGCGGCAAAGGATTACTATTACATGTTCAATCCGATCGTCCGCATGAAGCACATGACTGCAGTCATAGACTCTGGCGAGCCTTTCTACATGTCCCCAAACGGCAATTCGATAATAGTGAGGGATGAGAACGAGGTGTATGCCACCTCATTCATAAAGGTGCCTGTCTACAGCTCCTCCACAGAGATGAGCGACGAGGAGAAGCTGAACTTCACTTCGCTCTTCGCCAGGCTCGTGAGCATAAGCAAGAATCCCATAAGGCTCTCGTCACAGCTGAATTCGATAAACAAGGACGAGTATATGTCAAGGATAACCGCAAAGCTGAACGAGTCTGAGCAGAGGTACAACACCCTGCAGAACGACAAGGCCACGCCTGCCAAGGAGCTTGACAGGGTGAAGGGCGAGGTCACGATGTGGCGCAACATGTTTGACAACGTCTCGAGGTCCAATTCGCAGGAGCTCAACCTCTACGCGAGCATAACTGCTGTGGGGAATACTGAAGACGAGGCAATCAACCTCTCGTCCCTCAGGGCAGAGGAGGTAGCCGCAGGCATAAGCGCGACCCTAGGAGTCACGGCAACGATTGCCACGGGCAACGACATACTGGTGTTCATAGAGCCTGACTACATGATACCTCCTGCAACGATAACAGAGATGATGAAGTACAAGTCAGGTCAGGCCGAGTGATGCTATGGACGAAAACACAATCATATACCTCGTCATTTCGCTCTTCATAGCGCTGCTGGTTCTTCTCGGCGCCTCCAGGTTCGGTGCCATAGGCATAATCATGACCGTGCTCTCGCTTGTAACGATGTTGGTCATCCTGCTCCTCGCATTCGCCGATTTCCTAATAGTCCCTCTGTTCACGAAGGCGCTGAACATAACACAGGTGCCTGCAAAGGACTATGTCATAACGAGCGGACAGGAGGCGGTGGTGAAGTACACAAACGGCATATACTACGCGACTGGGTACCTAACCGCGAACATATACAATTACGTATTCGCTGCGGAAAGGGGAACCGAAGACGAAGAGGCGCTCGTATCCGCGCCTGACAAATGGGAGAAGGCGATAATGAACATACACTTCCCATTCAAGTTCAACCTCGTTTCCGCATCAGAGGACATACAGAGGTACAGGGATGAGCTCGAGACAAAGCGGGGCCTCCTCGAGTTCCAGTACTCAAAGGAGATGCAGTCATCCTCCCCGAATTCTATGGGGCTGGAGAACATGCAGAGGCAGATGAACATACTCCAGACGAGCATAGACAAGATAGGACAGGGAGAGAAGCCGATAAACAACATAATGTACATAGAGTCAACCGCTGTGGGGGTAAGCCTGAAGGAGGCGAACGACAACCTATCCAACCAGCTGAACGAGCTCCAGACGATATTCAACATATTCGACCTGAGCATAACCAGGGTGATGGGGCGCGAGCTGTACCTGCTGTTCAGGATGAATTACATAATACCCAGCATGGGAGAGCTGATGGGGAGCTTCCAGGTGCAAAAGTGATACAATGAGCCTTATAAAAGTGCAGAAGATAATGAGCAATGAGCTCGCCAAGAGGACTTTCATAAGCAGGCCTCCAGAGCCACCTGCAGGATTCCTGCTGAACGACCCCACTGATTCGGTCTTCATAGGCATAACAAGGAGGTTCGGAGTGCCGTTCACATGGACATACAACATACTCACCAACCCCCACATATCCGTTGTAGGGATAACCGGGTCAGGAAAGAGCTTCTTCGTAAAGACCTTCCTGATAAGGGCGAGCTATGTATGGGGCACAAGCGCGATAATACTGGACTGGGCAGGGGAGTACAAGGCCTGGGTGAAGCAGAGCGGAGGGACGATAATATCGTTCGGGAAGGGGGACTACCTCAACATAATGGACCTTTCCGGCATGAAACCAATAGACAGGTCCAAGCAGATAATGAATTCGCTTGACATACTAACTGACATATCGAATTTCCCAGAGCAGAGGAGGATCACCTCTGAGGCCTTGGAACAGGCATATCTAAATGCAGGGTTCATCCTTGCGAGCGCTCCGGTCCCTGGCAAGGAGGCCCCTACGCTAAAGGATGTTGCGCACCTGCTTGACGAGAAGCTCGCAGAGGGCACCTACGAATATCCCGCAGAGCTTGAGAACGCCATATACAGGCTCAGGCAGTTCTCAAGGGAGGGCGAGGATTATTTTGCAAGAAAGAGCACCATAGACCTGGACAAGATCATATCTTCAGGCCTTGTAGACCTTGACCTGTCAGGACTGCCTGACGAGAAGTTCAGGGCGCTTGCCGCGCTGTTCATGCTGCAGACCCTCAAGGAGAAGATGAGGTCCGAGGGATGGAGCGCTGCGAAAGGGCTGAAGGCCCTCATAGTCCTGGACGAGGCGTGGAAGGTCGCAAGCGACGAGAGAAGCGATGCGATAACAATAATCAGGGAGGGGAGGAAGTACCAGTTCGGGCTGATAGTGGCGTCGCAGAATCCGACGGATATAAACGAGGCCATATTCTCAAACGTCGGCACGAACATAATACTCAAGATAAAGTTCCAGAAGTTCATGGACTACCTGCAGGGATCGCTGAACTTCTCGCAGTTCATAAGGAGCGAGATAGGCAAGCTCGGCGTCGGACAGGCTGCCATAGACATGGCGTTCCAGACGTCATCGCAGTTCCCGTCGACATTCATAATAAACAGGGTCATAGGGGAGGTGCCGCTTGACGTTTACACGATAACACTCGCTGACATGCTGAACGAATCAGAGATGAGGGACCTAACCATACTAAAGGAGTACTCCTTCGAGAAGCCGTTCCTCAAGTCGAAGTTCATAGACAGCAATATAAATACAGACGCAATAGATTCTATACTGTCAGTCCTGGACTCGAAGAACAGGATAGTGGACCTGAAGGAGTTCGTCAGGGTGCTTCTTGCAGCAAAGCTGAGCCGCGACGCAGTGATATCGTTCCTCAGGAGCATAGGCATATCCGACTCCATAATAACGAGGTCGTTCAGCTACGGTGAATAGTTGGTCTTATGGCAGGATCTTTCGCTGTGAACAGGATTGAACTGAAGAGGATGCTCTCCAGCTTCAAGGTGAGCGACAAGAACATAGAGGCGCTCCTGGCGCAGCTGGACAAGATGCACAGGCATGTCAATGTCATAATGCTCGCAGACATGCTGCAGAAAGCCGGCATAAGGCACAATGACATAATCAACATGCTTAGGCGCACCGGGATAGACGACGTCACCATATCAAACATATTCGACGTCCTCGAGGAGGAAAGGATAAAGAACACGTTCGGGAGGCTCATAGAGCTCTCTGTGGATTGATGTCATGAAGGCAACATACTGCATAATATGCGGGAAGCAGAAGCAAGGCATACCTATAAAGGACGACAGGGTGCTCGAGGCGATAAGATGGTTCAAGAGGAACGTCACGCATAACGAGAAGGGCAACAGGCTCGCGATATGCAGGGAGTGCTATCCCGAATACAGGAAGAGGAGGGACAGGTACACGTCAAGGCAGGCCATATACGTAATACTCGGAGCGATATTCTTGGTCCTCGGGGCAGCTATACGGCTTACCGCACAGACAGTGATGGTCGGGATCCTGCTGCTTATCGCCCTGTACGGGCTTTCGCTGCTGAATTACACTCCTGCGCTTTCGATCAAAGACGCAGCCAAGCCCGCCACAAAAAACACAAGCAATAAATAAGCCCAATGTCAATACCCTATGGTGGTCCGTTGCCCGATACCGCTTCACCTTCAAATGCCCTGATTTCCTCACAGCCTAAAGTGGAGGAATTCAGGATTGACGGAAAGCTGAATGGCAGCATGGCCGATGTCAAGGACACCCTTGGAAAGCTGCCATTCTACCTCCTGAAGGCTGACGGCGACGAACTTGACATGATAAAAGTAGAGAGCAGGAACATAGGCAAGAAGCCCTACCTCTTCCACATAATAAAGGTAAGGCCTGACGGGATAAGCGTCGTGTATTCCCTCATACCGGATTCGAGCGTGAACCTGAGGCGGGCCTACGTGCTCAAGGAGCTGTCAGCCGTGCTTTCGATCCTCGCGGAAAAATACACAGTAAACCAGACAAAATTCATACAGTACATAGACTCGGTCCTCGAGAGCCTGATAAC
The DNA here is from genome assembly GCA_021803945.1 of Microcaldota archaeon. GTDB lineage: Archaea > Micrarchaeota > Micrarchaeia > Micrarchaeales > CABMGC01 > JAJZNA01. The sequence continues at coordinate 14,306 of JAJZKW010000008.1, read as the reverse complement.
CGGCCTCTCGGAGACATACACGTCACTGTACAACAGGTACGACTCTATACTCACGGAATACAGGGAGCTCAAGAGGCTGGACATAGAGATCTCCGCCTCAAACAGGAACCTCACCCTTCAGTCAGCGCAGCTCACCGAGGAGAACAAGGTGCTCAAGGAGAAGCTCTCTTCCCTGCAGAAATACAGCGACGAGTCGCTCATGGCTCTTGTGGATGAATGGATAACAGTCCATAACAGCTCCATAGATGTTGTAGAGTTCTCAAAGGCGCACAGCATATCTCCTACAAGGACGGAGCAGATACTGGACAAGATGGTGTCCTTGGGATACATAGAGCTGAAGAGCTAGTGGTTGCATGATATATTCGGTACACATAAACAGGCCTTTCAATAATGTCAGGATATACTCGATCAAGAAGAGCGTGAGAGGGAATACCAACGCCTTCTCTATGAAGGTTGATTCCCTGATAAAGAAGTACCTGCTCAAGAAGGCAGATGTAAAATGAGAGGAAGCCCGATGGAAAACCAAAGGCAGCCTGCAGGCAGGCCTGCAAATCCAGCGCGACCATCAATCCCGCTTGCCGCAAGCCATGCGAAGACGCTCAGGATAGCCGCCCTTTTCGCAATGATTGTGGTGTTGGCCACAGCAGCTCTCCTTTTCTACGCAAAATCCCAGATAGCCTTGTCCCTAAGCCAGCACGAGACAGCCTCAATAGGCCCCATATCAGGTAACCTATCATCCATCTCCGACGGGATGCTTACCTACAACTACTCGAATTATCTTGTTGCGTATTCCAGGCTGCAATATTCGCAGCACAATGCCTCAAGCGCCAGCCTGTCGCTCACCATCTATCCGTCCAACCCGTCCCCCCAGATATACTTCATAAACACTGGCGGATACTGCGTCCAGTGCTTCATCAGCTCCAGCCTGCTCGCTGCGCTGAACTCATCGCTGCGGAAGTACGGGATACTCCAGCCAGGAGCTAAGATAAGCGCAGTGGACATAAACAGCATGGGCGCAATACCTCCTGGCTCGATAGTCATACTGCCCTCCGGCCTTATCCCGAACATACTCCTGCCGAACATGACATACACCGAGCTGTGCCCGAAATACTCAAGCACGACTATAATAAGCCTGCTAAATGCAGGCGATACTGTGATATACGCAGGCAGGAACTTCTCCAGATCAGTGTCATGCACCGGGCAGATAGCGCAGGACACCGGCCCTGAGACATCCGCAATATCCCAATATGTCAGTTCCTTCAATTCCACCAACTCTTCAAGCTCAGCAAACTCGACGTCATTCAACAGCACGCTCTTCTTCAATAGCCCTACCTTCTTCCTCTCTCCCGGAGCAAGATTCGGCCCGGTCAGCTCAGCTTCCATATTCAACGGCACCCTGATAGCGCTTAGCAACTATCCCTCATCAGGATGGGATAACAGCCCAGGGCTTCTTGCTTCTGACATATCCAAGGTCATAGAGTCAAGGTTCTGGATCCAGGCCATAGCAGCCAGCTCCCCGGTGGTCATCCATAATTCCTCAGGTGAGGCGACGTTATTCACCCTCAATTCGATGATACAGTACTCGCCAGGCATATCTGCAGAGATAAACGGCTCCTACGGGCTTGTCAGGCTAATGCTGTCAAACAGCACTGGATCACGGGAATATGAAATGCCGCTTAGGTTCAGGCTTACGCAGAACGGCCTGATAGGCCTTCCTTCAATTGTTGGCCAGACAGAGCAGGTGCAGATAAGCGCGCAGGTGTACAACGCCTCAAACAGGGTAGTGATAGCCTCAGTGCCTCTGTATAACCAGAACCTCACGCAGATGACCGTTAATCCTATCAGGATAGGGCAGATAGGGTCCACGGCAATATACACCTACTCCTCATTCTCCTTACCTAGCGGCTATTACATAGCCTCCCTCCAGGACCAGCGCGGATCCGTATACTCGTCTGCGCTTTTCTATGTCGCCAACTCCTCCGTTCAGCCAGTCTCCATGGACTTCAGGAACGGATCTTTCGTATTCTATGTCTCAAGCAACGGCCATAATGTAGTTGGTGCTCCATATTCAATAAGCATAAACGGCGCCTACAATGCCACTGGAACTGTTCAGGACGGAAGGATAAACTACACTCTTCCCAAAGGCGCGCTCCTGAACTACGGAAACGCGGTATTCAATGTCAGCATGCTAGGGAGCAGCTATCTCATACCCTATCCGTACAAGACCAACGGAATAAACATACCGCCGCTATACATAGAATTCGCAATAGCCGCAGTGATAATAATAACGCTGAATAAGGTGCTCGTCCCGGTAAACATAGACGAATACTATATAGACGTGCCTGACATAAAGCCGTCGAAGATGGAGCATGCGGCCGAAACAGCTGATTCCATAATCTCCGTATTCGACAAGGTGAACTCCTTCTATCACTGGAACCGCCTCCCCCTGACTCCTGACGAGCTGAGGTCCGGGATAAGCAACAACATAAGATACGGGAACACCAGGATGTCGATAACCCTCAGGAACACGTACTCAATACTCAATTTCCTGGTCAGCAAGGGGCAGGTTGCCACCGCTGGGGATTATTTCGCCCCGTCCAAGTGGATTGCAGAATCGGGCCACAGCATAGACTACCTGGTCATATACCGCAAGATGCGCGACTACTGCATAGCTAATGCAATGCTGCTAACAGAGATGGACTCCTCCAACAAGGCCGACGTGATAGTGACGAACAAGGGCGCGCAGAACTATGTCAAGATATACTCAAGCTCAACCAAAATGAAGGACATAGAGATAAGCCTTAAGGTAAAGTCATTCATAATCTTCATAGACGAGGAGGCCAGGCTCCAGTTCCTCGACAGGCTCTACATGTCGTATGGCAACAACGCAGAGATACTGAAAATGGCTATAGACTACGGCAACGTGAGGCTTGTCGACTCCGACGACCTCTCCGAGCTGAAGCTCTGACCCGCCAGCTATCCTCAGGAACGCGCAGCTTCCTCAAGCCTTATCCTGCTCAGGCCGCTTACCGCATCGAAATCCGGGTCGTCGCTTATCAATTCGCCTATGTTATTTTCAAGACAGCATGCGGCATGGATCGCATCCCTAGGTTTTAGACTGTATCTCTCCAGTGCCTTTTGTGCTTTTCCCAGGACCTTGTGATCGACATTCAGGATTCTTAAGTTCGGAAACTCCAGCAGTTCCCTACCCTCCTTCATCGACGTTTTAGCATCAAGGAGTTTCCTTACGCTCCACACGACTTCATCCCAGGTCAGTGACGATGTTGCAGCATTTAACTCTCCTTCAGCTATCTTCAACAGTATCTTTTTGCAGTACAATGCCTTCTTCTCCGAGGCTTCATCCGCAACGATTGCATAAATGAAAACATTGGAGTCGACATACCTAATACTCATCTTCGATGACCTTCTTGATCCTGTTCATATCCAGTTTCCTAATTTTTTTCTGGGTGTTTAGGAACTTTTCCACGAATTCTTTCGGCCCTGTGCGCGGCCTCACTATTATCTCATTTCCCTTTACCTCAAAAACAATCCCAGAGCCCTCCTTTAAACCCAGATAATCCCGGATATCTTTTGGTATGACTATCTGCCCTTTTTCACTTACCGTTCGCTCTAGTTCCATCTTACCATCAAGTAGGAATATGTAAGATTAGCTATTTATACTTTCCTGCCCTGTACAAAAATCCGGTTTCTTTTACAACGCCTTATTCCTCCCCTTCCCCCTCCGGCTCGTCAGTGCCCTCTTCCGCCTCGTCTTCAGCCGCATTGTCGGCAGCCTCATCCTCGAGCAGCTTCTTGTACCTGCTGGATATGAGAGACTTCAGGTCCTTCTCTATCTCCTCCCTCTTCACCCCGGTTATCTCGTTCAGGTTGGAGGCGAGCTGGCTTACGTACCTCATTATCGTGTTGTATCTTGACGACTGTATGCTCTTGTTCTTCTCCCCGCTCATGTACCTCTGGAGCTCCCTTGCGCATTCCATCACCGCAAGCTTTATCTCCTCGACTATCTCAGCCTCCTGCGAAACCGCCTGCTTTCCTACCCCCGAATACGGGACATAGATGCTGGAAACGTTGACCATGACGCTTATCGGCTCCTTGTCGAACTCCTTTATCCCGTACCTCTTCCAGTCCACTCCGTTGACAGCGCTGGTTATCGCGCATATAGAGCCGTCGAAGAGCAGCGGCACCTTGTTGGCGAACCTTATAAGCACTCCCTGCGATCCGTCTCCGGTCTCCTTGCCTGCGTTTCCCCCGTATGCTATGCCGGCCTCCACGCTGAACGGTATGCCTCCGCTGAACACCTTCGGCCTCCTCTCGATGACGCTCATGAACTGCGGATTCAGGATGTTCTTTATAGTGGCCCTCACCTGCCTCTCGCCTATCGTGGAAAGGGAATCCAGGTCCGGAGCGATCCATTTCACCTGCTTGAAGGCCTTCACAAGCCTGTCTGATTCATCCCATGTCATGCGCTTCGGGTCCTTGTCGAAATCGAGGTCACTGACGATCCCCCTGAGCTCATCCACCTTGTTCTGGCTTAGCCTCGAAAAAGTGTCAACCAGGAATGACGATATCTTCCTGCTCTCGCTCATGTGCGCAAATTCTATCAGGTCGTTGGTGCTTATTCCCAGGGGATGCGGCTTTGTGACTTTGGGCTTTTTAGGGAGCTCATCCACGGCCCTGGCGAAATCGTATGATTTGTTCTCAGGGTCTACCAGCTTTATAGTGGCATGCGGGTTCGAGAGCGCAGTCCTCCTCAGATATTCGTAGACCCCATGGTCGCTGTTTTCGTACTTCACGTCTCCGAACTCACCGTATATCTCCAGCCCCCTGAACGATTTGTCTATAGCTGCCATGTTCGTTATTAGAGGCTTGTTGGACTTTATGTCGATTGTGAGGTCGCATTCGTATGCCGCTTTTCCGGTCCCTGACTTTACGTGTATCGGCTTCCCTGTAGTGATCAGGGAAAAGAGCGTGCATCCGGATCCGCCTATGCCCTGCTGCCCCCTCTGCTGCACATACCTATGGAACTTAGTGCCGGAAAGCACAGTCGCAAGGACCCTTCCCATCATCTTTTCAGGTATGCCAGGCCCGTTGTCTGAGACCACCACAGAGTATTTGCTATCCGAGATCTCGCTTATCCTTACCGATATGTACGGCAGTATGTTCGCCTCTTCGCATGCGTCGAGCGAGTTGGTTACGTATTCATGCACTACAGTTGTCAGCGAACGCACCTTTCCGGAGTAGCCTAGCATCTGGCTGTTCTTCCTGAAGAATTCCGAGATGGAATGCGTCTTCAGCTCCTTGAATATTGTATCGGCATCCACTACGTTAGGCATTCATATCCCTCTCCTTTATCTTCCTCTTCTCCATCTCCATTATCTTGTATGCCGTCTTGTGCATGCCGCCGTCCAGCAGTATCTGTATGGCAGCATCTGCAATCTTGAGCTCGTCAACGCTTCCTATGGTGCTCACAGTGCCGCCATAGACTGCCATATCTGCACCGCTCGTATCCTCTATGTATGTCTTGGCCCTACCCTTCTCCCCTATGATCCTCGCCTTGACCCTCATAAGCTGGTCCCTGCTCTTGAAGAAGTCCTTTATGTTTATGGACTGGAAGAAGACGCCCTCCTCAAGCAGCCTATAAGCCTTCTCGAGCTCGAATCCCCTTGCGAATGCCTGTATTACGTTTTTCGCATTATACTCATCATAAGATGCGCCATCCACCCTTACCTCATTGCCTTCTACCTCTATCCTGCAGTTCAGCCTCTCCATAAGCTTCTTCAGCGCCTTCTCGTCCAGAAGCGCTGCCCTTTCGTTGGGTATGAGTATATATTCCATGCTCCTCATCCTGGGCCAAGCATTTTTATTCTTTGTTGTGCTATGCCTATAAAGATATAGCATATCCGCTATAACCCTCTTATCCTATGGCTCAACAGTGGAAGTCACGAAGAGGATAGAAAGATTTAAATATGATTATCCTTACATATATGATTCACTCATGATTCCTGCATGATGCCTTCCTGAAGGCTGCATGAACGATTCATGACGGCAAAGTGGTTGGGTATGGCGCTTAAGAAGGACCAGATAGAGGCGGAGATCCAAAAGCTCAAGGAGGAGATAAAGGAGATCACGCAGAGGGGTTCAAGAGTGCCTGAAGATTCTTCCCAGCCTGCTCTCCTGAATTACTTGAAATACCTGGTGGAGGAGAGAGAGAGGACAAACAGGATGCTGGTCGGCCTTACAGAGAAGATATCCCAGATGGAGCGCAGGATCAGCAGCTTCGATGAAGAGGCGGATCAGGACGCCGCACAGAACATGCAGTTCGAGGTGCCTGTATCAGCGCTTGACGCTACGATAATAGACTTCATAAAATCAAGCGAAAAGCAGATGATATGCGCAGACCAGCTTATGAAGTTCATGAATTACAAGGGTAGGAATGCGGCATGCGCAAGGCTCAACAACCTGTGCAAGTCCGGGTTCCTCCAGAAATTCCAACTAGGTCACAGGGTTTACTACAGATTTGATGCTGGCAAGGCGACCAAGGCGCTAATCATATCACCTCCACAGTAAAGGAAGGGCGGCCTGTAGTTTCCCCAAATACAGGCCCTTTCTATTTATAACGGATGTGGTTAGCGCCTCCTTGTCTCTTCTCACCCAGAATCCATTCTGCACTATCATCCAATGTTGACAAGGAAGTCCACATCCTTCAGCGGAGTGCAGTTTTCGGCAAACTTGATGTTAACCCATTTAAACGTTGATGCGCAAATGCTACATATGGGAAGCGGAAGGCAGAGAGGCCATGCAGGCAGGAAAGCCGTTGGAGGGAAGAGGTCCCATCTCCAGAGCGCCATAGAGTACCTTACGACATACGGTTGGGCCCTGCTTATCATAGCTGCCATATTCCTGGTCTTTTTCAACCTGAACTTATTCTCAAACAACGGGCTCAGGGCGGTCCCAGGCTCATGCAAGGTCTTCAGGCCAAACGGCCCCTACACAACGCAATTCCTCAGCATCGTAGGTTTCTGTAAGAACCTTCCGCCAGAGACAGTAGCGGATTTCGGCCGGATCTTTGTTTCCGGAAGCGGCGGTTCAAACGGCAACGGAGGAATCTCCTATCCAAGCTTCATAGAGATACCAAATCCCCTCCAATTTCAGCAGGGCAGCTCACAGCCCCAGGGATTCACTCTTACTTCATGGGTATACTGGTACGGAGTAGCAAACTCCAAGTGCCAGGGGATATTCGGCAGCGTTCCAGGCCAGAGCTCAGGCATAGGCCTGTATGCTTTCGGAGGGAATGACGGCGCCTGCGGCCCGCTGTGGATAAACGGCTCCTACGTGAAATGGCCCGATGTAAACAATTCAATACCTACCAACGAGTGGATCTTCATCTCTGCAATATACAATTATAGCAACGGCACAGCCGCAGTATACGTGAACAACAACCTCTTCTCGCATTCGGAGATCTCGCCAAGGTCTTTCTCGTCTACTAACGACACGACGATAGGCGCAATAATATGGCCAAACTCGAATGTATACTCGTTCAATGGCCTAATGACCAATGTGCAGCTATACAACACTCCCCTTTCAGGCGCAGACCTGAGCCAGCTCTATTTGGAAGGGATAGGAGGGGACCCCATCTCAATATACAACCTGGTCGGCTGGTGGCCGCTCAACGGCGACGCTGTCGACTACAGCGGGAACGGGAACACCGGAACTGCGTATAACCTGTCTTCGACAAGCGCCTATCCTACCCAATGATTCCACGTCCGCAGACATCCGTGGTAATTTAATATTCTCGTATCCAAAATATGGAGCATGCAGAAGGTCTTCGTGCTCTCGCACGCAAGTGATATAGACGGCGTGGGAAGCGCAGCGCTTATACGCATGAAATACGGCGTTCCTACCTCAAGGCTCTTCTTCTCCGATTATTCGAAGGAGGGCATATCATACGCCGGAAGGAAGATTGCGCGGTTTTACAGAGAAGGCATCACCCTGTTCATAGCCGACCTTGGGGTGAATGACGCACTCATAGGTAGCTATAGAACCATAATAGACGGAGTACGCAAAGGAGGAGGAAGGGTCTTCTGGTTCGACCATCACCCATGGACTCAGAAAGGGATAGAAGAGCTGGCTTCAAGATGCGACATCGCTGTGGTTGGGGAGAATGAAAGGTACTGCGCTACGGAGATCACATACAAGAGGCTGAAGGTCGGAGGCGCCTTCGCCAAAAGGTTCGTAGGCATAGTACACTACTCGGATTTTAACATACGGCCAAAGGACATCAGGACCAGGGAGATGGTGGGCTTCTACGCCCTCTGCATAACCTCGTACAACATGAGCAGGTCCAGGGAATATATCACAAGGAGACTGCGCCACATAGCAAAGGTGATAAGCGGAGGCAGCCTAATAGACAAGAGGATAAAGGACGACGCAATCAGATTCGGCAAGACGAACGAGAGGAGGATAGAGCGCATGCTCGCTGGCATGGAAGTGAGGAAGGGCTTTGCGCTGGGCTTCTCGAGGGCAGTGCAGTCTACAGGTGGCTGCATGGCGATAATAGCAAGGAGCGGGAAGCCCATAGGTATATATGTCAACGTAAAGAATGGCATAGCCCATATAAGGAGCCTGAAGGCGGACATAACTCCTCTGTCAAGGTCACTTGGCGGAGGAGGCCACCCGCGCGCGTCAGGCTTCTCTATAGACCCTAGGAAGTTCGGGTACTTCAGGAGCAAATCCGGAAGGGCTGCTCTTGCTGACTACCTTGAGGAGAGGATGAGCAAGCTAGGGCTGAGCGGCTGATCATTTCAGGACTCCGTATCCTGATAGCCTCCATCTCTGCGTGAAGTTCCTCAGCACCGATATCTTTGCGTATTTATCTATGCAGACGCTGTGCTTGAACTCCACCTGTAGCCGGTCCTTCCTTGCCTTCTTAACATACCCTACTACTGTACCTGTGCCTATGCCGAGGAGCACAGGCTCGCCGTCCTTGAATGCCTGTTTAGGTATATCGCCCCTGTTGAGGGATATGTATGTCATCTCTGCAGCCTGCAGCGCCTCGGGGAGCTTGCCCGCAAGGCCTACCACCTGCCCAACAAGGCCATCGGACTTGGTAAGTGCAGGATCTATCTCTGTGCCTATTGCCACCAGCCCACCAGCCTTAGCCTCCTGGAGCTTCTCGCTGCCTGCAGACAGGCTCTCGACCTTGGTGTAGATGGATTCGTAGTATTCCTTCTTCTGCTTGTCCTTGGCGGTGTTTATCCCTGGCCTTATCTCGATCTCATCCCCGATCTTGAACCTGCCTCTTATTATCGAGCCGCCTATGACTCCTCCTCTGAGGCTGCTTATCGCTGTGCCAGGCTTGTTGACGTCGAAAGACCTTGCAACATACATTATCGGATCGGATTTTACGTCGCGCTCAGGTATCTTCAGCTTTATTATCTCCTCGAGAACCGCGTCAACGTTCACGTTCTTGTTGGCCATGACTGGGATTATCGGCGCATTCTCTATCCTGCTGCCCTTGAGGAACTGCCTTATCTGGTTGTAGCTTGCCTTGGCCTTCTCCCTGCCAACCACATCTATCTTAGTCTGCACGACTATTATCTTGTCTATTCCAAGCGCGTTTATTATCATCAGGTGCTCCTTGGTCTGCGGCATAGGGCACGGCTCGGCAGACGATATCACGAACAGCGCAGCATCTATTATGCTCGATCCCGCTATCGCAGTGGCCATGAGGGTCTCGTGTCCCGGCGAATCCAGGAGGGATATCTTCCTTACAGGGACCGCCTCGCTACCGTCGGAGCATGTGCTCGCAGTGGTGTATGACGGCCCGTCCTTGCCTTCGCATTTGCTTATAGTGGCGTCAGCATAGCCCAGCTTTATCGTCATGCTCCTCTTTACGCTCTCGCTGTGCGTATCGGTCCACACATGTGTTATCGCAGAGGTAAGGGTGGTCTTGCCGTGGTCCACGTGGCCCAGGGTTCCTATGTTGAATTCGCTCTGCTTATCCATAAAAATCATACGCTTATGCTCGCTCATTCAGCCTTTGTCTCCTTTGGCTTGAACAGCTCTGCCACAGGCTTCGCTCCGTATTCAGTTATTACTGTGTTTATCTGAACTGTGTCTGTGCTCACTGTGTTTCCTCGCACCACCCTCCTTGACCTGAATCCTTTTTTAGGGTGCCTGATACCAGGCCCGCTGCTTATGAGGGGGCTCGCCTTCCTCGTACCTTCTATCTCCGGCCTTGACGGCGATCCCGCATTGTCGCTCAGGCCTGTTATCTGCAGCTTGAACCCGTCGAGCCCTCCGGCCGTCCCGTCCACGACCTCTCCCATCATCTTTCCTATGAGCATCCCCTCCCTGTCCTTTGGTATGTCCACTTGCGCCGTCTTCCCGCTCTTCTTGTCAGAAAATACTAGTTTCATAAAACCACTAAATACAAAACGAACCCATTACCTGTACATGCTCTGAGGCTCGTCCTTGAACCTGCTTATCCTTTCAGCTACATCTTTCGGTATCGCTGGCTTGATCTCCTCAAGTGCCAGCTCGAAGTCCTTCCTGTTGGCTATATCTCTGTCATGCCTTATCGCATTCATGCCTGCCTCCCTGCATACATTCTCTATCTCAGCCCCGGTGTAGTTCTCGGTCTGCTTGGCGAGCATCTCGATGTCCACATCCTTGTCGAGCGGCATCTTCTTGGTGTGTACTTTGAATATGTTGAGCCTTGATTCGTAGTCAGGCATAGGTATCTCTATTATCCTGTCGAATCTCCCAGGCCTCAGGAGCGCAGGATCCATATCCTCAGGCCTGTTGGTCGCTGCCAGCACTATCACATTCTTGAGCTCCTGCAGCCCGTCCATCTCCGCCAGAAGTGTATACAGCACCTCCTGGTAGACCATCACCTTTCCATCGCTGCCGTCAGTCCTGGTCTGCGACAATGCGTCTATCTCATCGATGAATATTATGCACGGCGAGGCGAGCCTTGCTTTGTTGAACATCTCCCTCATCCTCATCGCGCTCTCCCCCACCCACTTGCTCAGTATCTCCGGTCCCTTTATCGATATGAAGTTGGACTCTCTTTCAGTGGCCACGGCCTTTGCAAGGAGCGTCTTCCCGACTCCCGGAGGCCCTACCAGCAGCACTCCGCGCGAAGGCCTTATCCCCATGCTCTCAAATTTCCTTGGCTCCTTCAGCGGAAGCTCCACCACCTCCTTAAGCTCGTTCTTCACCCTGTCGAGCCCTCCCACGTCTGCCCAGTGCACGTTCGGCCTTTCTACAAAGACTTCCCTTAGCGCGCTTGGCCTTATACCTTTCATAGCGTCGAAGAAATTGTTCCTGACCACTTCCAGCCCTGCTATTATACTGTTCAGCATTTTTGGATCGTCTGTTATCTGCGGCAATATCGACCTCAGCGTTGACATCGCGGCCTCCCTGACAAGGGCGCTTAGGTCAGCGCCAGTATATCCGTGCGTTATGTTCGCAAGCTCGTCGAGGTTCACGTCTTTGGAAAGCGGCATGTTCCTTGTATGGATCTGGAGTATCATCTTGCGCGCATCGCGGTTTGGCACTCCTATCTCTATCTCCCTGTCGAATCTCCCAGGCCTCCTGAGGGCCTGGTCTATGGCATCGGGCCTGTTCGTAGCAGCCAGTATGATAACCTGCCCACGCTGGCCCATACCGTCCATAAGCGTAAGAAGCTGCGACACCATCCTCCTCTCCACTTCATTGGTGGAATCCTCCCTCTTCGGAGCGATGGCGTCTATCTCATCCATGAATATTATCGATGGTGCCTTTTCATTGGCAGACTTGAATATCTCCCTGAGTTTCTCCTCGCTCTCGCCAACGAATTTGCTGACAAGCTCTGGCCCGGAGATGGATATGAAGTTGGCATCGCTCTCATTCGCCACGGCCTTTGCAAGGAGTGTCTTCCCTGTTCCCGGTGATCCGTAGAGCAGCACCCCTTTAGGAGGCTCTATCCCCAGCCTCTCGAACAGCTGCGGATATCTTATAGGAAGCTCAACCATCTCCCTGACCTTCTGCTTTGCATCGTCGAGACCACCTATATCCTCGTAATGCACATCCCCTATCTTTATGGAGGATTCAGGTACTGGCTCTGTCCTTACGACGAAGTTCGTTGTGTTTGTCACCTTCACTATGCCGTGCGGAAGCACCTGTATGACTACAAAATTGAATACGATACCGAACATCGGTATGGGCACTGAGTCTCCCTTTGCCAGAGGCCTTCCGTCTAGTCTCCTCTTGGCGTACTCCGCAAAATCCGGGGAGAGTGGAGGCCTCTGCCCTGGGGGAGGAGCGATGACAACCCTCTCTGCATCTTTGGCTATCGCCTTGGATATGAAGACCTTGTCGCCAATACCAACTCCTAGGTTCTGCCTGAGGTAACCGTCTATCCTTATGAATCCCAGCCCTTCATCGCTAGGGTGAGCCTGCCATGCCACTGCTGCAGTGCTTTTTACCTTGCCCTTTATCTCTATGACATCCCCTGTCCCAAGCCCAAGCGCGTTCCTCGACTTTGAGTCTATCCTGGCTATGCTTCGCCCTGAGTCTGTCACAAGCGCATCTGCCACTGTAAGTTCTATAGAATTAGGCATCAACAATCAGCCTTATATAAATGAAAATGGCAAAGGTTATAAATCTTCTTTGGCATCTTTAAATCCAATATATACAGAAATCGTTGGCTTATATCAATATCCTTAATGAATCTGTGCATATCCGACATTACAAAATTCTGGTATCTCTATGGGAAAGTTTTCGCTTGCGGACGAAGTCCTTGTCAGCATGGCAATATGCAGGAAGTGCAAGGCCAGGAACAGGGCAGGCGCGCCGAAGTGCAGGAAGTGCGGATCGCCGTACCTCAGGCCCAAGCGGAAGGACAAGAGAGTAAAGAAATAATTCAAGCTTTCAAAGTGATCATATGGTAGATTTGAACCCACTGGAAACACTGGTAGTGCAGTCAATGAGGGAACTCGGCGCACTCAGCGATGAGAAGAAGAAGACCGCAGATGACATAGCGAAGAAGTGCAACAGGCCCAAGAGCATGGTCAACAACGCGCTGGTCTCCCTATCCGACAAGGGAGTGATAAAACGGGTCGCAAGAGAGAAGGCATCTGGATACTACATCACTGCTCCTAAATAGCAGAAGAAGTGATCCTATGGCAGAGAGTCAGGATTCACTTGATTTCTTCGCAAGGTACAAGGACTGGGTGGTTGCGAGGAGCATAAGTTGCACCGAATCCACATCTCCAAAGGAGGTATCCGCATACCTTGTTGACGTAAGGGACGATGTCGCGCTCAGGGCATTTACTGTTCTCGGCATAGATACGAAGTCGCTTGACGCTTATTCTGAAAGGTTTTCAAGATCATTGAGCAAGGGGGACTATTCCTCGCTTGTTGCAGTTTACAAGACCCTTGGATCCGCTGAGGCCGAGCCGGAGATAAGCAAGGCAGCGCAGGGTAGGGAAGAGCTTAAGCCTTTTGCAAAGGCGTACCTGTTCAGGGCATCAGCGAGAAGGCTCGGGCTTTTGTGGTGCATAACAAAGGACAACAAGGCATTCGGAGGAAAGGCGGCAAGCCCGAAGCCGAGCGCTTCTGTCCCATTTGCATCAGAAGGCATCTCTTTCATGGCAAAGTACAGGGACTGGATATCAATAAAGAAGCTTTCCATACATGAAGATACCAAGCCCGAGGAGATCTCAGCCCACCTATCGTCTATAAGGATGGCTACGGACAGGAAGATTGCGCAGATACTTGGCATTAACACAGCGAATCTAGACATATTCGCTTCCAGCGCCACTGAAAACATGAGGAAGAGCGCAGCGAATCTTGAGAAGGCAACTCTACTGCTATGTTCTCCTGAGGCCAAGAAAGAGATAGATGAAGCATGCGGAGGGGACCAGTCTCTACGGGACGCAGCCATAATATACTTATTCAGCAGGATGCTGCAGAACATAAAGGTAGACCTCGAGGTAAGCATAGACACGCTGATGGATATGTTCCCAGGCCTGAAGATACCGAAGCCGAAGGGAAGGATGCCAGGCCAGAAGAAAAAGAAGCAGTAGAGCCAGATAAACAGGGCGGAAAGCCCAAGCCGAAACTGGCGGTCCACGGTCCATTATCTGAATGCGGATATTTCCGCAGGGCAAGGCTGCCACCATTTTATATTAATGCCTGAATCATATAATCCTTTAAGGGGAGTTAGGCTAGCTTGGTAGGCTTTGAGCTTTGGGAGTTCAAGACCCGTGTTCAAATCACGGACTCCCCGTATGTTTTTT
>JAJZKW010000017.1 GCA_021803945.1 Microcaldota archaeon | reverse complement strand
CCAAAGTCGGTTAAATTCGGAAGCTGCAGTAGAAAGTGCTTTCTTTAGAGTATTCTCTTTGGATCTAGTTGCACATGCCTGTAATAGAATAGAACGTTTCATATTCTTGACCGAAAGCATATATGTCAGCGAGATTAATAAACTTATACTCGAATTCCTCCAACGATTCAAATCGTGGGTTTCCTTCGAAGTGAATTTATGATAAGAGATAGGAAGCTATTGAGATCCGTTGCCGAAGGAAGGATCAGGAGGCTCTTCGCTATGGCTAAGGACAGGACATTGAAGAACAGGGGCAGCGACGCGCTGGCCAAAAGGTATGTCGGGATAGCGGAGTCTGTGATAAGGCACTACAGGATCCCTTCGGGAAGGAGCATGAAGAACGAGGTGTGCCAGTCCTGCAAATCTGTTCTTATACCTGGAGTGAACTGCTCGGTAAGGCTGGCAAGCAGCTATGGGTATATAGTCTACAGGTGCAAGTGCGGCGAGGAGAAACATGTATTCTACAGGAAGGGTATCGAGGCCGGCATGAAGCTACCTGGCCCCAAGCCTCCTTATTAGCATGTCGGCGAATCCTAGTATCTTGTCGTTGTTGCTGAGGGTGAGTATGTTCTTGTCCAGCTCCACCTCCTCCTTCGAGGGCGTCCCGTGATAAAGTATCACTAGCCTGTGCCCGTCCTCGTCCTTTGGCATTGCTATCTTGACATTCGATATTATGTTAGCCCTGGCGATTATCTTTATCGCATTGCCTATGCCCGCGACCACCTTGCCGTTCATTGAGAAGAGCTTAACAGTGTCGAGCAGCGGCCTGAAGTCGTAGAGCTTGTACGAGTCCACTCCCTTGCCGTCTATCAGGACAAGCGCTCCGAAGTCCCTCGGGGAGAGTGATGACGCATCCATTCCCGACTTGTACACCGCTCCGTGGTATCCTATGCACTCCTTTGCAGAATAGCTTGTTATTACCGGATCTATGCCCCATTTGCCCAGCATCAGGAGCAGGCTCGAGACAGACTCGTCCTTGAAGTCCCTCGGAGGCACAAGTATTGCAACCTTCATATACTGATTTTAAATATCAAAGAATATAAGCATTGGCGGTCATCCTGGCTTCCGTCCGGAGAGCCTCCTGCTGGAGAAGAAGTAGGTTATGAAGCCCAGTATTGCGACTGCTGAGAGCACCTCTATGTCGAACAGCGATATTATCGTTATCCTTGCGACTGCGCCGTTCTCCGACTGGGCACTCATGATCTCGTACCCGTATCTCGCTGAAACCTCCACAAAGCCGTAAGGCACGTCACTGAAGCTCGCAGTCCCGGAAGGACCGGAGTATTCGTTTGCTGTTGAGCCGTTCAGGAACCTTATGCTCAGAGACGCATTTACAGGTATGCCGAATATGTCAGCAGTGCGTATCTCGACACCATATATTGGGAGGTAAATGGAGAGGTTTGACGGTGAACCTATGTCCACACTCTGGTTCACGTACAGCATGACGCCCTTGTAGTATGCCTTGTTCAGTTCGTAGCCTTGGCCGTCGAAGAGGAATGTGGAGTTCCCTATGGATTTGTTGTCGATGAAGAAAGAGGTGATTTGCATACGGTTGCCATACTTGTCGAATCCAGATATGTCAAGGCGCGACTGGTTCCTGAAGACTGCGTATATGCTTATAGGCGCATTGACTGGGATGGAGATGCTTGCGTTCCGGTCCCCGTTGCTCCACGAATAGAACGCTGTTCTCCTTGAATCGCTTATGTTCCTGTACAGGCGGGTTATTGATATGGCGGCTGTGGAGTTCCGTGCATACCACCCGCTTCCGCGCGCTCCTCCGAGGATGGAGGACACGTTTATGGAATACTCGCGCTGCCATACTGGATACAGAGAATAAGGGCGCGTGATCTTTATCTCGCCTGCCGCGGACTTTGCGCCGTTGCTCCACTCTGCGAACGCGAGCCTTGATGTGCTATTTGTGTATATATAGCTCGGGCTCACTGAATAGTCAGCTGTGCTGTTGGCATTGTACCATCCATATCCTTCCGCAGTGCCGAACTGCGAAGACACGTTGAGTAGGTATTGGAGGCTCCAGCCTGCGGTCTCGGTGACGTTGCTGAAAAGCGTCACGTTTGTCGAAGGGGAAGGCCCGGTATACGACCTTATTCCTGATCCTGTCCATCCGCTGAAAGACTCCCTCGATGTGTCATTGAGATAAACCTCGCTCGGTGCTGCCAGGCGTATGCTTTTGTAGGCAAGGTATTGGCTGGTACCGGATATGTTCCCGTATGCTGACACCACTTTGAGCATGAACCCTAGCTGCCAGAGAGGGCTCCCATTTGGCGGTTCGGGGAGCCCTGAGCCTGCCTGGAAGTAGTTGACCTTGTTTCCGACCTCCCGTATGCCGTAAGGATTTGGCACCCCTGTCTGGCTACCTACTCCGTATCCGATATATGAATAGCCCTCTGGTACAGGCAAGAAGGAGCCTTTGTACACTGAAAGGTTTGAGAATATCACAGGCAGCATAGCGGACTCTGCATTGGAGGTGTTTGCCACCTCTGCGAAAGCCGCAGGACCGTTGCCTCCAGAGCTGTTGGTGCCAAGGTCCACCTCGCCCAAGGTGCTGTTGTCCATGAAGATGCTCCATGTGCCGCCGTTCGAATAGAATCCGTATGTGTGGAACGATCCGTTCTGGCCAGCGGATGAGGACGGGCCTATTGAGCCTAGGAACGTGGACTTGCCGCCTCCCTGCGTGAAGTACTCGAAGAACCATGCGGCTGTGCCTTTCTTCAGGAACCTGCTTGAAGTGCATCCTGAGGCCGTGCAGTTGGATGGATAGTATCCGGTCTCGTTCGGGACAAGGTAGCCGGCCTGCAGGAAGGCTCCGTTCTGCAGAGTCTCCCCGACCCAGAACCCCATCGATCCGGAGGATGTGGTTTGGTTGTATACGGTCTCTATCGATACCCTTGCTCCGCTGTTATACGACGACCCTGGGCCTGCCCTTGCGCCTGACTGGAACCAGTACTGCGCATTTACGGTCAGCGGGGAGGCTAGCAGCAAGAGAGCAAATAGCATCGCAAACCTATATTCTCTCATAGCCAATACCAATACCGTCCAGTTCCTTTATAATATCTGATCTCATTGCCGAGCTTAGGCTCTTCCATTCTATCGCTGCAGATTCTACCTTCTCCGATGACATCTTAATGGCCTGCCCTATCATGCTTATATTGTTTGAGCCGTCGCCGTTCACGATGGCGTGCTTGGGCATTATATGCGAGAATGCGTATCCTTTTTCCAGGGCGAGCCTTGTGAACTTCCTTGGATAGTGGTTGCTCCCTATGCCTATCACCACCTTGCTGCACTCCGGCTTCCTCCTTGAGATCATGTCTGCGGCCTCGTAGACCATGCCTCCGAGCTCTGATGCAATCAACTTGTTGACTGCCAGAGCGTCGTCTCCCCCGAACTCGGCGAAGAACGACGGCGTCGAGAGCGCAGGGCCGTGATGCGTCGCTTCGTAGGTCTTTGCCACACCTAGTCCTGATCTGCTGAACCTCCTTAGCATCTCCAGCATAGCGGAAGGCGCAGACATTGACAAGGTACGGGGAATCCCTCCAAGCCTGGCCTCAGGCCCCCAGTTTCCAAGAGAGTGAACTGTAAGCGCAGGTATGCCTGAGGAGCTGCTGTGCCTGCTCATGAAGATTACGAGGTCTGCCCCGAACCTATCGGCCTCTGCTGCTCCAGTGAGGCCTGCCTCCATCCGCCTGAGCATTATCCCTCCGGACGAATGTATCCCTTCTCCGGATTCTTCAAGGTCCATGCTGGAGATGAGGGCCTCTGCAGCATTGCTTGAAACTGCGTCTTTTGGTGAATACAGTATAGCTATCATCAGATTAGTAATGCGGCAAAATAGATAAAAACCGGTGCTTGCAATGGGTTTGCCTGGAAGCTCGTCTGTATTCGCATTTATTGGGGCAAAACGATAGGTTATTTATTAGTATTGGTGGCAATAAAGACTATAACTGGTTAACTAATTGTAGTAATGATAGAATGTTTGAATTGAAGATTGACAACGCTAAATACTGGAGGGACTGCGTGGAGTCTGTGGTCAGCCTGGTGGACGAAGGGATGTTCAACATATCAAAGGAGGGCATAGGGCTGAAGGCTATGGACCCGTCAAGCATAAGCATGGTCTCGTTCTTCATGCCGAGCAAGGCGTTCTCGAAATATTCTGTTGACAAGCCTACTGGGATCGGGCTGAACATAGAGAACCTTAGCAAGATACTTTCAAGGACAAGGGACGGAGAGGCGCTTGTGATGAAGGACGTGGACAACAAGCTTCTTCTGGAATTCATAGGACCGGGCAGCAGGAGGAGGTACAAGCTGCAGATGATAGACGTCAAGAAGAGCGTTGAGAAGGAGCCGAGCGTGCAGTTCGACGCGCATATAGAGATTGTGGGAGAGCCGCTCAAGGACATGATAAAGGACGCAAGCTCGATCTCCTCATATATAGGGTTCAAGGCCTCGAAGGACCAGTTCGCGATAAGCGCAAGAGGGGACTCGGGCGAGCTTGAAGAGCTACACGAGAAGGACGGAGGCACGATGAAGAAGGTGGAGGCGGAGAAGACTGCAGAATCCACATTCAACCTAGAATTCCTCGAGAACATGGTCAAGTCATGCCCCATAGGAAGCCATATATCGATAGACCTGAAGAGCAACGAGCCCATGAAGCTGAGCTACAGCATAGGGGACTCGAGCATCACGTACTTCCTGGCCCCTTACATGGAGGAGTAGCTCGCCTTTTGAGTGTGGCAGATGGAGTTGGTTGAGAGGGTAAGGAAGGCCATTGCTCTTTTTAATGAAAACATACTTCTTGTCGACGGCCTTGAGCTCAGCGCTGAGGAGAGGGGCGTTGTTGAGCTTGCCAAGATGTATGCCGGGGATTCCGAGGCATGGTTCAGGAAAGAGGATTATATCACGGCCTTCTCCGGCATAGAGTACGCGCACGGGCTGCTCGACGCAATACTGAAGTCCAAGGGCAGGGATCCCTATGAAGATAAGTGAAGGCAAGGCAAAAATATACGCAGGCAGGGACGTTTTCTACAACCCGAAGATGGAGACCCTTAGGGACATCTCGGTCTCGTTCCTCAATGCCGTCGGGTGCAGGGGCATGAGCCTTCTCGATGCGACATCTGCGACAGGGATACGCGCAATAAGGTATGCAAAGGAATGCGGCATAAGGGAGGGAGTGGCGCTTGACATCAACAGGAAGGCTTACGGAATATGCAAGAGGAACATAAAGGCCAACAAGATCGGGCTTGCGGCCATTAACAAGAGCGTGCAGGAGTTCGCGAACACGTACGAAGGGAAATTTGACATCGTAGACCTCGACCCGTTCGGCAGCCCGGCACCGTGCATCTACGACGTGATGAAGGTCTCAAAAGGAGGCACTATACTCATGGCCACTGCGACTGACACTGCAGTCCTTTGCGGAGCGCATGCAAAGGCGTGCATGAAGGTCTATAATGCAAAACCGCTGCACAACGAGCTTTGCAAGGAGGCAGGGATCAGGATACTGATAGGATATGCGGCTAGGACGGCGTCTCAGTTCAACTTCGGGATAGCGCCTATGCTTAGCGTATCCGATATGCATTATATGAGGATATTCCTCTCGCTCGAGGCTGGTGCAGACGCAGCAGCTGGCTCGATCTCGAATATCGGGATAGGAGCGTATTGCAGGGCGTGCGGCAGCACGCGGTTCGGCAAGGGTCTGGCTCCACTCGTCGGTAATGAATGCGAGGGATGCGGATCGAGGCTCGAGGGCTTCGGGCCGCTATGGACAGGCAGGCTTTATGACAAGTCGATAACATCGAAGATGCTGAAGAACGATGATATCGGGATAATACGCAGGATAGACGGCGAGCTTGATGTCCCAATGTTCTATTCGATCCCGGATGTCACAAGCAGGCTGGGCCGCAGCTCTGTCTCGCACTACAGGATCATCGAGCTCCTCAGGGAGAAGGGCAGGCTCGCTACGACTACGCAGTTCAGCGTTAATGGAGTCAAGACAGATGCCACTGCCGCTGAAGTTATTGAGATAGCGAAGGGAGCCTAGGGAGTGATTACTGTGGCATTTCTCATAGAGATCGCATCTTCTGGCCTTGATATGTTCCCTATCGCTGCGTCCCTCTTGGTCGAATCCACGAAGTATATGCATGATTCTACCTTGGGCTTCATGCTCCCTTCCTCGAAATAGCCGGCCTTGGCATACTTTCTGAGTTCAGAAGTGCTTGCTTTCCGCAGCAGCCTCCTTGATTTTGAACTGAAATCAAGATAAACGCCATCCACATCAGTAAGTATGATGAGCCTGTCAGCATTTATCTCGCTTGCAAGGAGGGCGGATGTCCTGTCCTTGTCTATCACTGCATCGGCGTATTCGAGCCTGCCTGAAACACGTCTCATTGGTATGCCTCCGCCTCCGCATGCTATGACTATCCTCCTGTCCCTCAGAAGCCTCTCTATCAGCCCGGCCTGGATTATCTCTTTAGGGTTCGGTGAAGGAACAACTCGCCTATAGCCATGTATGAGCTTGCGCACTGCAAATCCCTTGCTGCGCATGGCTTCGGCTTCCTCCCTTTCCATGAATCTGCCTATCGGCTTTGTCGGATTGCTGAATGCCTTCCTCCCACTCCTGACTATCACATAGGTAAGGACGACTGTAGGTATTGAGTACCTGAGACTGCCTGCCGGGCTTTGCAGTGCGGCGGCTATGCTGTTCCCTATCTCCGTGCCTATCCACGCCTCCGTCTGCGCGGTTAGCACCGGGAGCCTGAGGCTCTCTATGTCTGAGAGTTCGCCGACCTGAGGCCCGTTCCCATGAGTCACTACTACCTCGTCCCCTCTGGCATAGAGCCTTGCTATTGCCTTTGCCACTCCCCTGACCTTTCCGCTCTCTGCTATTGCATTGCCTCCGAGCGCAATTACATACCTCAAACATACCACGCTGATAATATTCCGTTTTTATGGAATAACAGAACAAATAAATATAAGAACATCCGTAATAGGAGTGGGGAGAGTTTGGGGGGTATAGATGGTGGATTGGAAAACCGGTACTAATGAATACGCAGCTTCTGGCGGTGGACTTTTTGATACAAAAGTCGCTGCCTCGGACAACAGCGAATGCAAGGTCGGAGAGGCCGAGATCAAGGACCTCGCGTACCTTGTCAAGAACAGCTGCCTGTCATGCAACAGGCTTCTAAAATCAAACGAGATAAAGATAGTGCCTCCCAGGTACGTGCAGGAAAGGGACCAGTATGTCAAGGCCGGAGCCGTTGACAAGAGGCTGATGTGCGTCGGATGCTATAATTCATTTAGGAGAGTCACAAAGAACAGGTTGAGGTATAGGGACACTACGAGCGCAAGGAAGAACTTCCTGCTGAAATCAGTAATAAACAACATACTGCTGAAGCATTGACGCTACGGTATGTTACCTCCTTGTCCTCTTCCGCCTTGGCGCGGATTTTGAAGCAGACTTATGCATGTTGCGGTATCCGCACAGCAGCAGGCCGATGACCACTGACCAGAGTATGACGTCTACAACAAATCCTTCTGCAGAAATCTTCCACGGATTGTACTGCGGAGCTATTACAAGATATCTCAGCCACGTGACCGGGAAGCCGTAGAGCCTTGCTCCTACAAGCCCTGAAGGCGTAGTGTTCGCCAGCCCTGTGAGTATGGTCACGGCTATGCCTGAAACCACAGATTCTGCATAAATCCTGATATTGTCCATGATTATCAACTCTGATTGCAGTCTTAAAAAGCTTTGTTTATTGATCTGGCCGGGCCCAAGGCCCGGGCATCCCGGGCCTCATCGGCTTGTCTGGCTATTTTGGCTTCTCGGCTGCTTGGGTTTCTGGTACCTGCGCAGGCCTGTACATCAAGAATATCCCGATCGTCGATATTATATTAGTAAACAGTATGGACAGGAATATCAGGTTTAGGAAATTGGGTATTACTATTCCAAGCGTCAGCGGTATTGTGGCTATGACGGCCGGGGAGAGGCCTCTTGATATGTCAAAGCTTACAACTGCGTATTCTGATCTCCTGGCTGACTTCTCCTTAGAGAGGAATTCCTTTATCAGTGGGATGAAGGCCATCCTTATAGGGATCATCAGGAATGAGACTGCGAGGGCTGCGGTGATGATGAGCGTGCTGAGCTGCGATATACTGAACAGGAGGCCTATGTACACGAAGAAGAATGCGCCTGTGAAGAAGACTATCTCCTTCTGGAAGCTCTTTATATGGTCAACGCTGGATGAGCCTATGGAAAAGAGGTTGAGGAACATGCCAAGCTGCGTCTTGGATTGTGCGTTGTTCCCCTGCTCGTATGCGCCTAGAGTCGCGAATGCGATGCCGAATACGAATACGGATATGGCCTCGTTAAGCCCTAGCAGGCTGGACACCCCGTAAGTTGCTATTATCATGGTGGTGGTGAGCATCCAGCTGTAATCATCGCTGGAGTCCTTGAACCTGTTGAGTATGTACAGCCAGAAGGTCGCTGAGATTATTCCTATGAATATTGCGCCAACTATTGTGGTGAAGACAAAAGAGCCTATGTATGATGTGGTCATCATCCCGAGGCTACCTATGAAGCCGAAGAGCACAAGAGGCACTATAAGGGATATGATGTCTGTTATCGCGGACTCATAGATTAGCGTGGTCTTCAGGTTGTCCGGGGCCTTTATGAGCCTGATTATTGTCGGGACTATTATGCTGCTGGGGCTTGCCAACGCAAAGCCTGCAATGAATGACTCCAGCAGGTCCCACTTGATCAGGCTGTGGATGGCAAATCCAAGCGCGATTCCTGTGATAATGGAGACTACAAACGAGAACTCGGTAGCCTTTACCAGCACCTTGCTGAGCTTTTTCAGGTCCAGGTTCATGCCTACGTCGAATAGTATGAAGGAGATAGTTATGGCGGTGACGAATGGGGTGAGCTGCGCTATCACGCTCTGGGGTCCTGTATTAATCAGCTTGAATACTGGCCCAGCAAGGAGGCCTATTATCATAAGCGGCAGGATGTTGGCTATTTTTATCTTGGAGAAGAGCGCATTTATCGTGAATCCGAGGAATGCTATCCCTGCGACTGCTATGAAAACGAGGCTTACGTCTATCATCAAATCCGCATCTTTTCTGCTACACCTGATTTATAAGCATGGAAAGTCTTAAAAGTGAAGCGTTACACCGCGCTGAAGTTGAATATGCATGCTGGTCATGATGGCTTCAGCATGACCATGCCATATCTCTCCGTGTCTATGTATTTGCCAGCGAATTCCCTTATGTCTTCCAGGCTTGACGCCCTTATAAGGGCCGGCAGGGCATCGAATAGCCCTGCTCCGCCGTACATGAGCTCGAATACGGCAGCGCCTATTGACATGTTCGCCGTGTTTTCCCTCTTGACCTTTCCGTCGACGTATAGGGATTGCCTGGTGCGGCGGAGATCGGATAAGTCTATATCGCCGTCCTGCAGCTTCCTGAATTCATTGAGCATGATCGACTTTGCCTGTCCAGCCATGGATGGCTCTATGCCAGCGGCGGCTGCGATGAACCCGAATGTGCTGTATGGACTGTATACTGCCATGGGATCGTATGACAGGCCCCGCTTTTCCCTTATCTCCTCGAAGAGCCTGTCGTCAAGATACCTCTCGATCACATGCATTGATACGAACTCGTCTATCCTGTCTTCCCTGAACTCGCTGCATTTGAAGCCTATCCCTAAGCGAGTCTGTCGTATGCCCTTCCTGCTGATCGTCAACGCCCTCTTTTCCTGCTTTTCCCTTGAAGGCGCCCTCTTGGGCTCCCTGTAATCGCCTTCAAAATCATCGAAGTGCCTTGCCGCAGATGCCATGGCCTCCTTTGTGCTTATGCCCCCGTATATGGACAATACGCTGTTGCCTGGAGTATAATAATCATTGTATATCTCCAGGAGGTCGCTCCTCTCCACGTTCATTATTGTCTTTTCGTTGTCCCCTCCGACTGTCATCCGCGCAGGGTGCCTCCTGTAAAGCGCCTGCGGCATGTAATCCGACACCATG
The DNA here is from genome assembly GCA_021803945.1 of Microcaldota archaeon. Taxonomy (GTDB): domain Archaea; phylum Micrarchaeota; class Micrarchaeia; order Micrarchaeales; family CABMGC01; genus JAJZNA01. The sequence continues at coordinate 3,646 of JAJZKW010000017.1, read as the reverse complement.
TACCTTGAATTGTCGTGCCTGATCAGGTTCTCGTTTATTATCGGCCCCCTCTCCAGCTCGAATTCCTTTTCTGGTATCGTGGAGTTCTTGATCATGTCAGACAGTATTCCCATTGCCTTGTCGAAGTAGCCTTTGTAGACCTGCATGAAGTATACTGTCGTCTCGTGGTCAGTGAAGGCGTTGTAATAGGCTCCAAGCTCCTTCAGCTGGTCGTTTATCTCCTTCCATGTCCGCTTCTTGGTCCCTTTGAACAGCATGTGTTCAAGAAAGTGCGCTGCGCCGTTTATTTTCGGCTTCTCGTCTATCGAGCCGTATTTGACTCCGAAGGCTATGCTTACAGTCTCAAGCCTTGGAAATGAAGAGGCGACAACCTTCAGACCGTTGCCTACAGTATTAATCGAATATCGTGCCATTTTATTTGTCGCCCTGTCAATGGGATGTCCTGCAACTGCACCGGAGAGCCAATAAGGGTATAGGGCACCGTGCATATTTATATATTATTGCGGATTATTAGTACTGCCCTTGTGCGGCCTGGTAATGCTGCAACGCATTTATCGGTTGACGAGGCATGCGTGATGAAATGGTTGAAGTGGTAATTAAGTCTGTAAAGAACGGGCCGAACCTGGTCCTGGTCGACAAAAAGGCGCAGGTTGCATTGTGCAGGTGCGGACATTCGAAAAGCAAACCGCTTTGCGACGGGTCCCACCACGCCGCTAATTTCGAAGCGGATGAGAAGGAAACTAAGATACTGTAAACTGCCAGGCCATAAAGCGCGCGGGCCGCGCTAGATTTAGGCGCAGGCGTTCAGCGCTGCCTGGGCAGTGCATGCTTATTTTGAAGGCAACATGAAGAATATCTGCCCATGAATGCCACCTTTCCATGGCAATAATAGCGCATTGAGCCTGTCTGCGGCGTTTTGGGATTTGGGAAAACGTTTTTATAACATAATTGCCATGTATATTTGGAGATAATATGGAAGCGTATTGCGTTAAGTGCAAGAAAAAGCAGGAAATGAAGGACTCGAAGCAGGTCACAATGAAGAACGGGAGGAAGGCCACAACAGGCTCCTGCCCTGCGTGCGGAACGAAGATGTTCAAGATAGGCGGATAAAGGCTGCCTTCCGCAGTCCTGCCTGCAAAGGCATTTTGCCTAGTCTTATTTTTTACAATATTTGCCTTTGCGCAATGCGGGATTTTTGAGGCTGCGGGCCCGTTATATCCTGTTCTTTGCCCTTTCTGTTGAGATTTCTCTTCTCAATGAGGACCTGAGAGAATCGGTTCTTTCCTGGGGCCTTATTGCATTGGTGCGTGTTTCTTTTTGCGTTGGCTTCGCATCCATTATGGCCATTTTTTTAGCCTCGCTGGCCGCATCCCTCTTTAGTTTTATGTTACGCTGTATTATGCCTGCTATCGCCAACACCACGCACGGTAGAGATGTGACTATCACTGCAGTATATGCAAGAGGAGCAGCGAAACCGGTTATCGCGAATCCCACGGCAAAGTCGAGGGGCGCAGTGGCCAGGGCTATCGCACTCACTATTGGCACCCTGCTTGTATTTGCGCGCTCTGCCCTTTCTTTTATTATGCCTTTCTTGGCCGCGAAGTCAGTTAAAGCCGTAATGGCAGTTGAGAACAGGTCGTCGTACTTATTAATCAGCAACCCGGCGATGACCATGCCCACATCCAATGAGACCTCGGCTAGGACCGCACTCATGGCTATAGGTCCTGATAGCGCTGCAATCGCGAGGCCTGCTGCAGCTCCGATTGCGCCTACGACCTCCATGCTTTTCCCGGCATGGTCCAAATTTTCCTTTAGCTTGCTTTCAGAAGCCATAAACATACAATCCTTAGGAATGCCATATAAATTTAATCTACATAAAATTGTATGCAGGTGGAAGGAGTTCCTGAGTCACGGCGCGAGGGCCTTCTCGTATGCGCTTGCGCAGTCCCAACTGCCGGATTGGCATCGATTTTTACATCGCCCGATGCAGGGATCAAACCTGCGACATCCCGATAGCACTGCAGGTATTATTATTCGGATAGCAATCTCATTGTCTCTATGACTTGTGCCCAATTCGTACGCTTTTGCACAGGTATGAAGGAGTTGGCGGTTTTAGGCACATTAAGGCGATTCAGCGCGGCTCTAAACCTATCCTTGTCACGGATTTTAAATTCATTCGGGTAAAGCTTGTTCATCCAATAAAGATCATATATATCCTTCCATTCAATGCGGTCCTCAAACGCGTGTTCCTTCTGCATATTCAATTCCATTAGAGCATATACATTCACCAATTTTGAGACTGGAAGAAAATCGGAGGCCATTTGCTTACGTCCATATGCTCCATTTATTGAAAATGCAAAGTCCACTTTTACCGCATCTTTTACTCCTTCAAATTCATAATTCAGTAGAAATCCTATTGAGCGGCTCATAAAGTACTCCTGCTTTACATCCCATCCCAGGCCCAGTACTATCTCTCTCACTTTAGCCTTGCTCTGGCCTGTATCATAGTCAAGGTCCTCTGAAAAGCGCTGGTGGTCTGGCAGATACACTTTGTTTATCGCAGTCCCACCTTTCAGGACGAAGCCATTCCCCTCAAGGAGCTCTGCAAGTTCAAATAGGAAGGCTTCCTTTACCACAAGCTGCAGGCCTAAGCCGGCATCCGCAGCGTAGCGACGTAATTCTTCTATCGTAAATCTTATTGATGGAGCCATGCCAAAAACACCTCTTTGCCAACATTATCAATAATTTTCCATTCTTTCACATAGTGGCCGCTGTTTCTGCCTTGTAAATATGTATTCGTCCCTATTCGCTTTGCGCAAGATGCCATTAGTTTTTCCTTCTTGGTGTCTTTATTAGGCAGGGTTGAGATTAAATAGCCTAACCTCTGGAAAAAAGCGCTACTTTCGCCGTTGCTTATCCGCATAAACTTGCGTCTGTTTATTTTTGCATGATATAGCGCCTTGACCAGCGTTTGGATACCTACCATGTCGATATGGAGCAATGAATCGTATATCGCCTTTTCCACTGATGCCGTTTTGTATTTGCCTTCTTCTATGCCTAAATAGTTCTTTGCCTTGAAGTAGAGGAATTCGTGTCCGCCCATCGTTATTGATTTCCTTGCTTCCGAAGCTACAAATACAGTAAATGGATATTCATCTATTAGGTTGTTCAGATAAAAAGCAGATGAGAGAGAAATGTATCCGGGAAAAAGGGTGGATGCAACCCAAAATGGATCGGCGTCTTTTGCGACATACACTCCCTTGATAGGATTGTACAATTTTTCATGTTTGACTAGCCTGTTTATAGTCACTCGGAGGGAATTTGCCGTAGTTCCTGATATGCTCTCCAGTAGGGAGAAATTGGTAAGCTTGGCTTCATTCACGTACTCTAGCACTTTAGTTGATAAATTCATATTATATTAATGTATTGTTAATATTTAAATAACTTTGCAACAAATGCATATTTGCCTGTTTCTGTTTTTTTGTCATGCTATAAAAGATAGGCGTGCAGATTCAGGCATTCATGCGGTAGTCAGGTCGGTCGCCTTGCCAAGAGATTGCCCCATAGTGATCATACCTGAAGCGCACCGCCCGATGCAGGGATCGAACCTGCGACATCCTGGTTAACAGCCAGGCGCTCTACCACT
>JAJZKW010000007.1 GCA_021803945.1 Microcaldota archaeon | reverse complement strand
TTCAGAGGCCACCAGCCGACCAGGCTGTTCCCTGGAATCGGCAGCGCGCTTATGCCTTCCTGATAAAGGGTGTCTATCTGCGTCTGCGACAGGGAAGTGTTGTAGATTTGGACGTTTGAAATTGAGCCGTTGAAATAGGCTTGCGCTCCTGTATAATTACGCTCTCCTATAGTTGTAATGATATTCGTGCTTGATATGGTGTTAGAGTAAGCATAGCTTGCCACTTGAGCTCCATTAGTATATAGCCTAATTGTTGAACCGTTGTAAGTCATCACTACGTATGTCCAAACACTTGGAGGTATAGTACTTATTGATTGTGCGGCATTTGCATTGGAATTTATCCTGCCTAGCAACAACCCGCTATTGGAGATTGCAAATTCATATGAGTAGGCTGATGTGTCTCTTCGTGCTACAATGACAGGGCCAAGTGCAGTTGTAGGATCTATCCAGGCTCCGATGGTAATTGCGTTGGTAGGATTCAGGGTTGGTGAATCACCAACATTGATATAACTACTTTGTCCGTTGAACTGCGCTGCCTGCCTTCCGAAAGGCGCAAATGTGAATATGCCGCTTTGCGAACTTGGCTGGAAGTTCCCAATAGACCGGTTTATGAACGATGATGCAAAAGGGGAGGTGAAGTATGAATGCGCATTTATCTTGTCTATAAGGTTTGTTATGTTTAGAGCCGCAAGGCTTGGTCCGTAAAGGAGAAGGTGCTGGCCTGTCTGCAGGTACTTTAGCGCGTTGTTAGTAGTGGAAAAATTCAGGTATGGGACAGGAGGAGGGGTCGACAGCAGGTTTGTAATGAGGCCTCCGTATGCATTCAGGGTGGTGCAGCCTCCAGAAGTCAGCGCCACTGCGTTCGCTGTTACTATTATTAGCATGGAATTGTACGGATGCGAATTGAGCGGAGACGGGACGAGGTTTACTGGAGAGGTGCATGATGCAGGGCTTGGGATTACATATGCAGTGCCGTACGTGAATGAACTCGTATTCCCATACGTGGCGTAATCGTTGCCTATGACAGAGACCAGGTTGCTAAGTCCTGCGAATGCCATTGGCCTGAATATTCCCTGCTGCGCGTAAAATAAGTCAGGGGTGTTGTTTATAGGCACTGAGGCGTTGACCGGAATGGTGAAGGAGAATATCCCTGATGTGGTGTTTATCTTGGCATATTCAGTATACTGCACATTTATGGAATACGGGTTTGCCTGGAATATGTGCGGCTTTGATTCTGAGATTGTTATGATTCTGGACCCTGCATTGGTAATTGATGATATCTCTGAATTATACGAGGCGAATGTAGAATTTGACATGAGGTTTAATATCTTATTAGCGGCTGGAGTTCCTGGCTGCACGTTGGGAAGAGTCCCGTTTACCATCAGGTACTGCATGAACTGGCTGAAGTTCGATATCAGGTTTCCCTTCCTTAGAGATGCGTTGTACTCATATACAAAAAGGGTGTGAAGTGCAGCTGAGGCGCTGCCTGTGGCAAAAGATACTGCATTCTTCTGCAGTATCGTGCCGTAATTTATTGAGCTTGAGGATACCACTGATGACTGCGTAACGCTGTCGTACCCCAAGCCCACTATTACGTACAGAAGCAGTGCCGAAGCCATGAGCATTATGAATACGGTCACTGCGAGGGACATGAGCTGCCCCTTTGAGCTCCCTAGCCATCTGGTCACTTCCATGAGTATATACCCACATTATATAATTTATATGCGCCTTTTGAGTAATTCAGGAGAGGTATGGGAACGGATTGGCTTGTCACAGAATAGGAACTCTGAAGGGAAACGGAGTTGTATGATGCTGTTTGGAACTGGATATCCGTAGGGTACCCTGCAGTGTACTGGTTTGCATAGCTGTTCGTATTCCCGTTCAGCGGCCACCACCCGACCAGGCCGCTTGCCGGAAGCGGAGATCCGCCTATCCCTTCTTGATATAGAGTAGTTATTTGGCTTGGGGAAAGGGAGGTATTGTAGATTTGGACGTTTGCAAGATTGCCCTTCATCCAGACTGCATTGCCGCCTTCAGATTCGCCCAGCACAATCGGATCGCTGTTCCAGCCAATAATGTTACCACTTGCAGTAAAAGTGGACTCTTGCTGTCCGTTCACATAGGTATAAACATTTGCTCCAGCATAAGTGAAAACAAATTGGTTCCAGCCAGAACCAATATTAAATGATGTAAATCCGTTGTTTATGACGTTACCGAATGTGATATAGTAGCCGTTGAGCCCGGGAGTAACTTGAAATGTCATTCCAGACGTACTAGTCTGGCTATCGCTAGAGGTATCGACTATATACTGATAGTTACCTGTGGAGATTAGTTGGACCCATAGCGATAATGTTATGTAATTAGGTCTTAGAAGCGATGTAGAAATTACATTTATTTGACTGCTCGCTCCATTGAACTGCGCTGCGTTTTGCTGAACGAGGCCGTTTATTGTGATTGCGTAGTTGGATGGCTGCTGCAGCTTGCTGAGTATGTAGCTTGCGCAGCTCCCCCTGCCGTTTATGTACAGCGTGCCTATTGCGGAGAGTATGGAGTCGTTCGTATTGACCGGGCAGCTCCCGAATGCCATGAGGTGAGATCCTACGCTTGCAAAAAGCCTCCCGTACGCTAGCGCCATGTAAGGATTGATTGAGCCTGAATAAGGTATGGACGTATTTGCAGTTATCGCTCCTGTCGAGAGGTTCTGCATGAGCAGGTACTTGTTCGACCATAATGTATAGACGCTGGAAGAGGATATCGCAGGAGTAGCATTCAATACGGCAGTGCCATAAGAAGAGGGTATCGATTCTGACCACTGGTACGAATAGCTCCCTGCAGCGCTGTACAACGAAACTCCTGATGAATCCTGGAATGCTATGCTATCTGAGTATATCGATACTCCTGAAACTGCCGATCCTTGAACTGCAGAAAAGATAGGGCTGTTGCTCACTGAGTTTAGGTTTGCATTGTCACCGCACCCGTAGGCTATAATGTCTAAATACGCTGCAAGGCCTATTGGATAAGGGCTGCATGACGGAGTCATTGTCCAGATCTGCCCTGCAGAGTATGAGCTGTTGAGTATCTGCGTAAACATCGATATTGAGCCGCTTGATGAGGATGCGACTATCTGGCCGTTGGAGATTGCAAGGTACTGTATTACGTTCTGGTGCTGCGTCGAGGAGCCTACGGTTGTGCCGTTGTTTGCGTATATGGCATAAAGAGGGGAGGATGACGGAGAAGAGGAGTCATAAACATACGTTATTAGCTTCCCGTCGTATAGGTAGAGCTTCACCTTGTTGCCAGCGATGTATGGCGTAGGGGACGACCATACAACTGAGCCGTTGTAGGCACTTAGCGCGACTATGTCAGCCTGTGTCGCGTATATCAGGAACCCACCGTACAGCAGGTCCGCATTGACAACAGGGTCTGTGTTCAGCACTGAGTTGTACAGGGTATTTGAAGTCCATGAGGTGTTTCCTGTGGACACGTTTAGGGCATATATGACATTCCCTGCGCCGAAGTATACGTTTCCGTAATCAGACACTATTGTGCCGTTGACTATGGCCGCAGTGGCGTTGAAGACATAGTTCAGGGTGAAGGCCTGGGGGCCGTTGTTGTTTCCGCCATCGTTGTACTGGTCCTTAATCGGCATGGGCCATGTCTGGTTTGAGGCTGCATCCTGCTGCGCTATGAAATTTACCAGAGGTATGCTCGATAAAGAGCCAAGCTTGGCAGAGGCGAAGCCGGAGAGCGGGGAGCTGGAGGACGATGCTTGCACATAGTATGGGGTAGGGGCAGTGTATGCAAAGAAGAGGAGCAAGGATATGCCTATGCCTGCTAGGAGAAGCGCGAAAAGCGCATCGAGGGTGAATACGAATCCCTTTATCAAATCATCTCTGAACTGGGGTCGGACGTACTTTTATTGCATTTAATGAATATATGCCTTTCTTCACCAGGAGATTCGAAAACGGTTTGAGCTTCCTTATTTGCCAGGGCAGTCGCCTGCTTTGCAAAAAGGCAGCATGAATGGCGTCAACCCACTCCGAAAGTCGTATTCGTCCATACTATGATTCTCATTGTGCCGGCCTGGCCGTTGTTCAGTATTATCGGCACTGTGGCGACCTGTATGGCAGTGGCGTTGTTTGGTATTGGATTGGACCCTATTGACATGTTATACTGCCCCTGGGAGGATATTGTTATGTAATAGTCATAGCCTACTCCAAGAAGCTGCTTCGTGGACTCGTAGTTGCTGTTCGCCATCGCCATGAAGGTGAGCAGCTTATTGGTTGATATCGAGGTGCCGTTGCCTGTGCCTAGGCCTATGCTCACGTTGCTCCATGTGCTTACGCTGTTGACAGAGACGAACGAGTTCCAATCAGGCGGGGAGCCTGGGGACTGCAGCCTCTGGATCAGGGAGTTAAGCTGCAGCTGCATTGTGCCTATCCCGAACCCGTAGCTTATGGACAGCTGGTTGTTGATGTTAAGCCACACTACGCTGAGCATGATTATCGCACCTGAGAATATGACTATCGCAAAGATCATGTCTATTGACCAGAATTGACCCTTCAAGACACTCCACCTAAAGGCACGCTTATTGAAGACGAGATAGGCATTCCTGCGCTATAGAGCTGGCTTACCTGTTGCTGATTGAGTGCTGTATTGTAGACTTGGAGATCTGCTATTGTGCCATTGAAACCGTAGAAGGGCTGGCCGTTGCCGAACTGGCTGCCAATGTTAGCACCTATACCTAGATAATGAGCTGCGGAATTCGATTCCGCCTGCCCTGAACCTGACGATGACTTCATGTTAGTGTACAGCGTGAACGTGCCCGTATTAGCTCCGCCTTTGGACAATGTGGCGGTCACAAATGTCCATGTGTGAAGGGGTATGACATATGGAGAGGCATATTCAACCCAATTTCCAACAGTATTTGCATTCCATGTACCAAGTTGAAGCTGTCCGGAAGAGGTTACGCTCAGGTAAAGGTCTAGCCCTGGACTGCCTTCGGAATATATCATCCCTGTGCCTATTGCAGGATTAGTATAATTGTTCAGATATATCCATCCTGATATTGAGAAATTTGGCTGGTTGTTCAGGAGAGCGTTGTTTGAATTTGTGATAATGCTGTTCTGGCCGTTGAAATTTATACCGTATCCGGAGATTGATGGGGTGATGAATGGAGCATTAAGGCTCTGTGCATAGTAGGCTATATCCGTTGGCAGGCCATTGCCAGGTGGCTGGGCGTAATTGTCGGCATTGCCGTCCAGCGGATACCATGCGGCCAGGCTCGCTCCTGCAAGAGGGAAAGCAGATATTCCCTGGCTGTATAGTGCATATTCTTGGGGAGAGGATAGCGCAGCGGTATATATCTGCACATTAGATAAGTATCCATCGAAGTGCGCGGGAGAGTTGTCGTCACCTATTATCGTACTGACGGTTGGAGCAGAAGGCAGGGACTCTGGCGGAGAGGTGTACACATCTGCGCCGTTTAGATAAAGATTATACACTACATCGGAAGAGCCGCTTGCTGAGGATACCAAAGACACATAGTACCATGTATCCGCGGATATTGATACTCCTGTGCATATCCAACGCACATCTGACTCCAATATAGAAAGTGTGCCGGGAGAACATGGGCTGGGAGATCCGCCTTCGTAAACTCCGTAGCCATTCGTTCCGCCATTCAATCCGAGCAGCACTATGGTACCTAACGCGTTTGTATTTGCAGCATAGAACCATGAAGATATTGTAGTGCCTACCACTGCGTTTGTAGCTAATGGACTCACTATGCTGCTGCTTGCCCCGTTGAAGTACGCAGCAAGTATGTGTGATGTGCTACGTGGCTGGACAGTATAAGGGATCATGTTTAGGTTGCCTAATTCGGTACCGTTGTTTCCGTTCCCGCTGTAGTCGTTTGCGTTGCCGCTTAGAGGCCACCATCCGACCAGGCTGTTTCCAGGAATCGGAGCTCCGCCTATACCTTGCTGGTATAAAGACTGGATGGCTGACTGCGAGAGGGGAGTATTGTAGATTTGGACGTTCGACATGGATCCGTTGAAGAAATTAGTAGCAATGTTGGGCGCATTCCTTGCCCCTATCCTAAGGGCATTGGGCCCGCAGGTGCCGCACACCGCATTGCCCACTGGTCCGCTCGCGCTCATGACATTTGCTGCAACCCCATTGATATACGCTACAACGTCAGCACCGTTGTATGTAAGCGCTAATGATGACCATTTATTTACAGGTACGTAGATATTTGTGCATTCCCAAGCCCACCCTGGAACTGAATTGTCAATTGCCCAGCATAATTGGCCTCCGGTAGTAAGCGCCCATTCATACGAATTTTCCTTGTTGAAGATGATGCAATTTTCTCCGCCTAGGCTGCATGCAGATATGCTTGATGGATTTATCCATGCAAAAAAGGTAAAATAGGGGTTTCCTACCCTGAGTGAAGGTCTGTCGGACACTTGGATATAACCGCTCTGTCCGTCAAAACCTGCGACGTAGTTTGGCGACGCCCAGGATGCATCCACGATGTTTCCTGACAGGTAAGCAGGCCCATTGCTATTCGGGCTTATATCGTATATGCTGCTGCCCTGTCCCAGGTTCATGGGCCACCATGCAATCATGTTTGCGCTTGTTGAAGAGTTACCATTGAATACCGTTGCCCTGACCTTGGCAGTTCCTGAGCTTTGAATCTGGTTCAGGTATGCAGAAGCGACTCCGCTGCTGTTGGTGAAGTTGAATGAAGAAGGGCCTGCAGTGAAGTTTCCGATGGTGCTTGAGAATCCTATCAATGCGTTGCTTATCGTGCTCCCGGTGCCGTTCAGCGCAGCTGCGCGCAGCTGCGACACTGAAGGGAAACTGTGCTGGCCGACGAAAGCCAGGTTGGCATAATTTCCGCTGTAGTCTTTCCCATTTCCATTAAGGGGCCACCAGCCTACGAGGCTATTTCCAGGAATCGGAGCTCCGCTTATTCCTTCTTGATATAACTGAGATATCTGTTGAGAGGATAAAGGAGTGTTGTAGATTTGGATATCAGCTGCGTCTATATTAGAATAGCCTCCTTCTCCTGCTCCTATTACTAATTGCCCAGTACCTGCTGACGCAACTCCACGAATACTGTTAAATGTTGCAGCATACTGTACTCCGTTTAGGTAATAATATGCCGAAGAGGCAGGATAGTTATAGGTAAAGCATGCAAAATACCATTTGTTTACTGAAGGTAAACTGCCGGAAGAATAGTATGCGATATTACCTCCTCCGGATGTCCAAACTGTGAATCCTTGGCCGCTATTGCCATTCTGGTCCAAAGTATATTCCCAAGCATTTCCAGAACTTGGTGAGCTTTCACCTTTAAGCATCGGCCCGTGATAATTAGTTAAGGATTTTACAAGATACCACATACAAAATGTCATCTTTCCATTGCTTCCTGCTTCTGGGCTTAATACAGCTGAATTGCCAAGAGAGACATAACTATTCAGACCACTGAAGCTTATGGCCTTTGTCTGCTGCGATGAGAAGGATATCTGCGTGGGCTGGGCGACGGAGGAAGGGCAGCTGTAGTCTATGCATACGGAGCCGAAGGCGTTCTGCAGGGTTATCGACCCTGTTCCTGAATATGTAGGTATGTTGTAGTAGGTGTTGCCAGGAGGCTGCAGGTATGTCGAGTTCGAGACAACGTTGTACTGGCCGCTCGATGCCACAGCCTTGACGGTCTGCCCGAATACGTCAGTGGAGACTATTACAGACCCGTACTTAGTTATGGAGACGTTGTATGCGAGTATGCTGAGCTCCGATGGCAGCTTGAATGTGGCCGAATATCCGTTCCCGGCCTGGCCGGCGTTCGCTATCTCGGTTGATATCACCTGCGCTATTACCTGCAGCTGCGCGAAGGACTGCTCGCTGGTGAACTCTATCCTCTGCTTCGCTATGGTGGAGAAGAGCAGCACGAACACTAGCATGACGAACGAGAAGACCATCAAATAATCGAATGCTATCTGGAGCCTCATGGAGCGCACTTCAAACTGTGGATGGTCTTAATTGAGTCCTTTTGCTTATAAACATTATGGATTTTTGGATAGGCATCGCTAAATATCATGGCTTCGCAGGGTGAATGGGGCGGAAACTGAGCTCAACGGCAACGCGAACGGATACTCTGGAAACGGAAACAACTACGTGCCCACTGCCATTACTTACACCGGCGCGCAGGCTTCAGGGTATATGCAGTATTAGACTCGGTTATGTTCAATGGATATGTTCCTGATTCGCCTTCTCAATACTGAGCAATTAGCCTAGGAATCAACTTAGGATCTGAACAAGTAAAGGCTTAAAAAGCGCAATACATATATATAATGCGGTTGTAGATATGCGTAAATTGGGAATCGCCAAAAGAAATAAGATAACAGAACACTACTCCTACATTGACGTTAAAAGCAGTGTGCACGCCATACCGAAACTCACTATAAAAGGAACAAGAATCACTGTTGAGGACATTCTCGAAGACATGGCCGGAGGCATGAGCCCTGATGAGATCTCTGAACAATATCGCATACCTAAAAAGGCAGTAACCGAGGCAATAAGATTTGCATACGGAATGATGAAAAGGGTGACGATACTTGCTTCTGGCTGACGAGAATGTACATACCCTCCTAGTCAAATCACTCAGGGAGAAGAGCATAGATATTCTGTGGATTAATGAAACAGGATATAGAGGAATAAATGACTTGGAAGTGATTGCGCTTGCAATAAAGGAAAGCAGAATAATTCTTACAAGAGACAAAGATTTTTTGCTTACCGAATTGAGGATCCGGGCAACAATGGTAGGCATCATACACATCGCAGTCCCTATAAACACAAAAAACTATGAAGATATTGCCAAAAGTGTTTTGATTGCGATGGATTCGGCAAAAGGGCATGTTATATCCATAACTGAAGACAGCATATTGCAATATTAGCCTCGCAAAGGTTGGATTGACTGATTGGCGCAAAGGGAAGGGACTTTCACTGAGGCGCAGCGGAAACATGGGAAGATTGAGAATCGGCCGCCTAAACGGATGCGGCATACCGTGGCAAAGGTAGTTGCGCCTTCGTCTCTGCGTTTCTAATGCAATAATTCTTATATTTTTGTGCAGTAGCAATACACATGGAAGTTGGCATCATTGAGAGGGTAGTTGCAGACCAGAAGGATGAAATAGGGACAAAGCTGAAAAACGAGAACATAATAGAAAGGGAGTTCATGAGGGAGATTTCAACCTATTCGAGGCAGGCCGGGCTGACAGTTCTTAGCGGCGTTAGGAGATGCGGCAAGTCCGTAACGTCGCTGCTCCTTTCAAAATCAAGCTATGGATATGTCAACTTTGATGATCCCTCTCTTGATGGCCTGAAGGCTGGAGATTTGATATATGTGAAGGAGGCCATAGCCAGCGTATATGGAGATCCTGAAACGATAATACTCGATGAGGTGCAGAATGTCAAAGGCTGGGAGCTTTTCGCATCGAGGCTCAGGGAGACAAAACAAGTCATAGTCACGGGGAGCAATGCTGGACTCCTTTCGAATGAGCTTGGAACCAGGCTTACTGGCAGGTATGTGAAGTTTGAAGTCATGCCTTTCTCTTTTAGGGAGTTCCTCGAATACCGTTCGATGAAGGCAGACATACGCACCACAGCAGGAATAGCGTCCGTGAAGAAAGAGTTTGGCATTTACATGCGTCTGGGTGGCTTTCCGGAGTCATACAAATTCGGCGTGAGGTATCTATCCCAGATATATGAAGATATATTGACCAAGGACATTGAGAAGAGATACAACATAAGATACAAGGCCACATTTAGGGATTTCGCGAGGTATGTAATATCCAATAGCACGAATAGGATAAGCTATAATAACATCAGGAAAAATTTTGATATAAGCAGCACGCACACAGTCAAAAACTACATACGCTACATGAAGGATGCCTATCTTATATTCATAGTCAATTCGTATTCGGCAAGGCTGAAGGAGCAGGAACGTTCTCAGAAGAAGATTTACTGCGTGGATAACGGCATCTTGGACGCACTTGGTTTCAAGATAATAGACAATAAATCAAAGCTTATGGAGAATCTCGTAGCATTGGCACTTTTCAGGGAAAAGTTTTATTATGAACCTACACTCGAGATATATTATTGGCATGATCAGCTGCAGAGGGAAGTGGATTTTGTCACAAAAAAGGGTGAACGTGTGGCAGAGCTTATCCAAGTTACTTATGACCTCAACGAGGGCAACGAGAAAAGGGAGACACGGTCTCTCCTTGGCGCATCTAAAGCAATTAGATGCAAGAATTTGACAATCATAACTTGGGATATTGAAAAGACGCTGACCAGAGGCAGGAAGAAGATAAAATGCATACCCATATGGAAATGGATCCTGGAATCCCGATAACCGGATTGTGGCTCGGGGATTGGCTTATCCGAAGCGGTATGGATAAAAACGGTGATATGCGCAGGCGGAACGTTGATGTCAAAAATGTGCAACCATGCGAACGGATGGGCCTGTAGACTCAATTCCGATAGGGACTCGGAGGATCCCGCCTCTTGAGACGTTACACCACAGGCTGCATGTACACGCATGGCACGTTCTGGTTAGACTGGCACTGGCTCTGCGCGCTTACATTGACAAGGTATGTGCCTTGAGTGGATATTCCTCCCAGGTTGCCGCTTACGTTCACAGGAGTGTATGTGGTTATGTAGCTCGCGTTGGACGGGGAGACTATCTTGAATATTATCTCATGCCCTACCCCGTCAATCGTGTTTCCAACATATATGTCTATAACTCCTGGCGGCACGCTTATCTGGACCAGCTGCCTGGCTGGCGGCCCCTCGCTGCCGACCAGCGTGGCTACGCTCGAGAGCTTGCTTGCCGCCTGCTGCGAAGCCACTGCTGAGAGCGATGCGTTCGTGTTCGAAACCTGTATGAATGCCACTATCACTATGGGGATCAGTACTGCAAGGCCGAAGGACAGCGTCAGCAGCAGCTCAAGGCTTGATTGCGCTTTGAACCCATATCTTTTGTCTAGCATCTACACCTTCCTTCCTGTAATTTTAATATCGTTCTTGTCATGCGCCTCGATGTATGTCTTGTCTATTATGTCCTTGAGCGCGGCTTCAAGCGAGTATTTGTGCGTATATATTGATATTGCGCCTCCCTTTGAAAGGGCCAGCCTGCTCCTCATCTCGTACTCCTTTGACTTTATGCGCTTGATATTCAGGGAGATGTAATCGACCCTGTTCCCGCTGAACCTGTCCACCCTGTCTGCAAGCGACTCAAGCTCTGCCATGATCTCCTGCTCATACTCCTTTGTGCCTGAGTCAAGTCCGGATATGACTATGTTCCTCCTCTGCACGTTGGCGTTCTTCACCACGGTCTCGAAGACGTCCCTGACAGTCAGGATTCCCAGCGGCTTGCCGCCCCTGACCACAGGCAGGGATGAGATGTCCTTCTCCACGAATGTCCTTATCGCATCTTCCGCAGCGCTTCCGTGCTCGATCGTGTATGGGTTCTTTTCGCATATATCCCCTACATGAGTATGCCTGTCCTTTCCGCCGCTGAACTCGGGCATGCGCCTGTTCATCCTCATGGCATACTGCATTATGTTCCTAGAGGTGAGTATCCCGAAGAACTTGCCTTTGTCGATTACGATGAGCCTGTTGACCTTGTGGTCCGTGATTGCGGCCCTGGCCTTCTCGAAGCTTGTCTCGGCATCTATGGCAATGACAGGGGTTGACATCATGTCGTCTACCTTGACCGTTGAGAAGAGGTGCATTGAGAGGATCGCCTTGAGTATGGCGGACCTCTTTACTATTCCCTTAGGGACTCCGTTATCCACGTACGGAAGCGCCTTCAGGCCTGAAGAGTAGAATATGCCTATCGCGCTCTTGATCTCCGAATCCTTCGATAGGGCTGCGGACCTCCTTGCAAACTTGCCTACTGCGATATCCTTTGGGATCCTCGTATTACCGAAGCTGGCGACTGCCCTGTCATCCACTATCCCATAGCATTGCCCGTCCCTTGTAACTACTACAGCGCCGAACTTCTCGACTTTAGGGAGCGCCTCTGACACATTGTCCTTGAAGTCGAAGATTTGGGTATCTGACACGAATTCTTTTGGTATAGATCCGAACGCCATTCTCACTGAAACCACCAATAACTATCTCTGGAGGATTTATTATATATTACTCTGCAATGCGCGCACGCGGATGAAACCATGCCTGATAAATTCTGTGGGAGTTTCCGGCTTACTTCGCTAATATTTTCTCTATTGCGCCAAGGTCAAAGAGATCGACCCTTTCCTCTTCTGCAATGCTCTTGAGGGAGTTTGTGAATCCTGACTTTGAGAAGATGGCAAAATGATCCTTCCTTGTGCCGATATTCCACAGTACCAGAGACGCCTTCCTTTTGAGCTCTTTATACAGTGCGGCATCCGCCTTGGAGTTTGTCCACTTGCATTCTGCAAACAGTATGTCCTTTGTGTCCTCATTTATCCCCACTATGTCTATCTCCTCTTGCCCTGCGGATGCACGCTTGTTCGGATCCTTGCCCCACCACTTGCCAACTTTGGATAGGAGGGGGAGCTGCTTGCCGGAAAGAAGCCTTACCAGTTCCGCTGCGAAGCTCTCGAATGCGATGCCACCAATTGCGCTTAGTTCGCCTGCAACTTTTTTAGCGACAGTGGATGCGCCTGAAGTGTTTATAGCCTCGCGGTTTCTTTTTATGTATCTGAACCAGAAGCGCAGATAGTTGTCCTTTATCTCGTATATTCCCCGCTTTGAGCGCCTGTCCTGCTTCCCGGTTACCGGAAATATCTTGCCGATTATGCCTATCCTTTCAAGCACATCCAGATATCTGCTTGTATTGCTTGGCTGTATGCCTGCCTTTGAGGCTATCTCGTTTGTCCTGTTGATCCCGTTGGATATGAGGTCTAGTATGTCTATGTACCTGGCCTCGTTTTTTGTCTCCTCTGAGAGTATTGTGCTTGGCTCATCGAGGAAGATGCTGCCCTGCTTGAATATGTCAGATATCACCTCGGACAAGCTGCTGCATTTTTCAGTATAGGAATAATATGCAGGTATGCCGCCGAATATGAAATACAGGTACATTTTGTCTTCAAACTTGAGCTTCTGATTCAAAAACAGCGCGTATTTGATCCCTAAGGGTCTCATCTCCAGTATTGAGGTGCTTCTCTGATAAAGGGGAGCAGAATAATCCAGCACCTCGCTGTGCATCATGCTTATGCTTGAACCACACAATACCAGCATCACGTTGGCATCCTTCAGGTAAAGGTCCCAGCCCTTCTGGAAGATCGAGGATATTGCGCTATTTGATCCTGCAAGATACGGGAAGTCATCTATTGCAATCAGGATGCGCCTTTTGCCTGGCCTGTTTTTGATTCTTAGGAATAGAGCCTCCCAGTCTACCGCCCCGAACCGCGCAAGCTCATCGTCTCCAAGCTCAAGGCCTATCAGGCTTGATAGCCCCTTCAGCTGCTTTTGATCTCCTTCTTTCGTAGCCATGTAATATATGCTGCCCTTCATGCTTCTGGCGAAACGGGTGATGAGATCCGTCTTTCCTATGCGCCTCCTGCCATAAACGGCTACTAGCGATGAACGCTTCTGTGAGTATGACTCTTTTAGTGCCTTGAACTCGGCTTCCCTGTCCACAAAAATCATGTTATCACTTTGTAATTATCATTCGATGATAATCATCTTTTGATAGCCAAATATAAATAGCTTGCGTTTCGGTACTGGAGCCTTATGAAGTCATCCAACGGTTAATAGTATACCCAGGGTATGTTTGAATCAGTATTGTAAGAGACAATATCCGCCGCCAATGAATGGCGGGGATTTCCCGCTCACGTTGTTAAATTTGAGACCTCGCAATGTCATTGCAGGATGGCGCCAATGGTTGCGATGGTCCCTGAAGGATTTATTATACCCTTTATCAAAATAGTAAATAAAGCCGGGATGGCAGATTGGCTATGCGTCCGCCTGCAGAGCGGAACAGGAGGATTCGATTTCCTCTCCCGGCTCATGTTCCCTAGCTGCAATCCGTTATGCTTATCATATATTGTATTTACATTAAGTATTACTATATGTAAATACATTTATATATCTTTATCACATAAAATGATGTGATGGAAATGGAAAGCGTTATAACCATAAGGTTGCCTGAGAGTTTGAAAAGACAAATGGACAGCTACAAAATAAACTGGAGCGATGAATTAAGGGCAGATATAAGCAATAAGATAAAAACACTTAAAATGCTCGCAGTTTTGGAAAAGATGCAGAAAAATTCTAAATCGATGAAAGTGAAGATGGATAGTACGGAACTCATACGTCAGGATAGGGATATATGATGATAGTAATCGACGCGAGTGCTATTGTTAAATTAGCTCTTGAAGAGCCGTCTTCTAAAGAGACACGGAGCACGATTAAAGCGTTTCTATCTGATGGGGAAATAATAGCGTCGCCTAGCGTAGCTATTGCAGAAGTCCTAAACGCATTGTGGAAGCACAATGTGCTTATAAAAGACCTGAAGGACAGTAGTTTGACTGTGGCAATCCAGGAAATTATGGAGTTCTGGGACAATGTAGAAAAGATACCTGTTGAAACACTGGTGCATGGTGCAATTAATATCGCCAAGAGGCATAAACTAACCGTCTATGATTCATTCTATGTGGCTGCTTCGATATCGAATAAAGCTCCTCTGCTTACCTTTGACAATCAAATAATTGATAATCATGAGGAACTGAGTGTAGAATTAGCAAAGTTAATCCACCACTTCTAGTTTGCTCTCCTCGTTTAGTGCTTTGTCAAAAGTAGCTATAGTATTTATCCTGTTAACTCTGCATGTGGCAAGTATGCTGCAGTCTGTAAAGCTAAGTCGCATCTTCTCCTGCGCTTTGAAGATGTCCCATGAAAGACCGAAAATTTCGGAATCCAACTTAAAGAACAAAGTTGAAGCAAGAAGCTTTTCTCCGGTCTGAACTACTGTCTTGAAGTTTTTTGTTCTTGCGAGCATGACAGTAACCACCTCGTCGAAGATATAGTCAGTTATGGCTGGCGTCCCGTACATGCCGCTGTCTATATCATCAAATACATGAACAGCCCTTTTATGCTGCATGTCTGCCTTATTTGAATAGGCGATTATAAGACTGGTGTCAAGTAATATCATGAACTAACCATATAATATCTTGTCGACCTCAACGCTTGTTTTTTCGGTGCCCTTCCCCCAGTCAAACACATCTATGCTTTTGAGCTTAGATCTGGGTTTACTTCCGTCTTTTTTCAACCAGAGAGCTATAGCCTGTGTAAGTGCATCGCCCAATTTCAGGTCATCTTCAGCCGCCTTTGCCTTGAACTTCCTGAACATGCTGTCATGAAGGTTCCTTATTGTAATATTCATACAAATCATCTATGTATGACTTGTATGACAAAATATATATTACTTTCGAAAGGCAGGCGAGATAGCGAAGCTTAGAGGGGATGAGGGAGAATTAAGTGGATTAGACGTCCATTACTACCTGTATGCTGCACCTGCCCCTCTTGCTCTCGACCTTCAAGTCGTAAGGGGTGACGGCTTTAACTGAAAAGATGGCGTAGTTGCCTCCGGTTTTCTTGTATGAAAGCTTTCCCACTAGCTTCATTTTGCCGGTGGTCTTGAGCGATATTACCTCGAAGGAAAAGGCGTCGATGTGCCTTGACTCGACAGCCGAAAGTATGTCCTGGAGCGTGTACCATACCAGGCCTTCCCTGTCGTCTGCAGATTCCTTTATTGTGGAATAGAAGGTCTTGGCCCTGAACTTCTTCACTTTTTTGACGTCGAGGACCGTGCTGAGCAGTGCGAGCGCGGAGTTCTCTAGGGCTTCACTGAAGTCCTTGCCGAATGCCATGAACTGCATGTCAGCGGTGTGAGGGAGATACCTGAACTTCTCCATGATCCTGTATACCGGATGAATCTATATATATGTACCAATACATATACATCTGTCCTATGAAGACAAGAGTAACTACTGAAGAATGATGAAGTCCATATCGACTGAGGACAATCTGGTGTTGATTGATGAGATTTAGGTGGGGGTTCGGGTTGGTGCTGTTTGCAGCACTGCTTTCCCTGATGCTCGTGTTCTCCGCAGCCATAACCAATCCGTACATAAGCGATACTGATCCGTCCACTTATGTCATAATACCGATACTGATGCTTCCCATCTTCGCGCTGTTCATGCTCAAGCATTCCGGGAGGATCGTGCCTGATGTGGATTCGCGCAGCCTTGCTCTGGGAGTAGTGCTCTTTGCAACGCTGATAGTACTGGCACTAGACCTGCGCGGATACCTGGGCCCGATGTTTTTCGGATACAGGATGGACATGCTCATACTTCCGGTTGGGATCGCTGCGCTTGCATCCTTGATATTCGGGATTGAGAACCTCGGCAGGTTCGCATGGATATCGGTATATGCGCTATTGGCTTCGCCTCTCCTCCTCTTCCCGATAGTAAACCAGAATATGTACTTCGCCTCTATAAACTCAGGCGCGATATACCACATAATCAAGCTGTTCATGCCGTCCGCCTCTTTCGTGGCTCCCCTGACCATCTATTTCAACGGGAACGGGATAAGCATAGGGAATGCGTGCGTGGGCATAGGCGCATTGATTGGGCTCCTGCTCTTCCTGCTGCCTGTAGCTTATTTCCTTGAGGGAAAGCAGTCGAGGAGGGCAGCATGGGCGCTTTGTGGGGTGCTGCTTATGCTCGCATTCAACTTCATACGCATGCTCTCCATAACGCTCGCCTGGTTCGCCTACGGGCCCAACAGCAGCACTCTAGGAGTGCATGCAGTCATAGGCCAGCTGCTTTTCTATGCAGACATAATAGTAATGCTGCTGGCAGCAGGTAAGTTCGGGCTTGCCTATCCGAAGATAGGGCTAGGCAGGCCTGTAAAGGGGTACAGCATTTCAGGCATATCGATCGCGGTTGCCTTCTCCTTGGCTTATCTCCTGGTATCTGCGAGCTACCAAGGCGCAGCCTCGGGGCAGTTGATATCGACTGGTGGCCCTCCTACGTTCGGCCTGGGAGCGGTAAATGCGCTCTATGACTCTTACATTTCCTATCCTGGAAAGTCTTACAGCATTATTGGTATGGCGAACGCGAGCGTAGAGATAGTGATGGCGAATGCCTCAGGAGCCGGGAGCCGGACCGTTGTGATATTCGGGGCGCGGAATTCCAGCGCTGAGAGCCTGCTGCACAGCAGCACTGCAGCATGGAAGGAGTTCCTCGACGGGGCGAACATATCCTATGTGTATGGGCTGGGAAACGGCAGCAATAGCTTCGTATATTATGAGATGGTCCCGTATTCGCAGGGCTACGGCAGCAGCGTCATTGACATGTATGTGATATCGCTGGATTACAGCAAAGCAGCGCAGCCGGAATGCCAGACATGGTATGAGGAGCTGTACGGGGCGGTTTCGAACATGGCCGCGTTGAACGTCAATTCGTTCGACAGCAAGCTTGATATGGAATACTGCTCGCTCAGAGGTATAATCAAATGACAATATCTGAATATTCTGCTGGAGCATTCATCTACAGATATGAGAGAGGCAGGTCGCTCTTCCTTATACTGAAGAAGCGCAACAGAGAGTACGACCTTCCGAAGGGCCATATAGAGAAGGGGGAAAGCGAGACCGAGGCAGCCAGAAGGGAGATACTGGAGGAGACAGGGATAAACGCGGAGTTTGATGGCTTCTTCTCTGAATCCACAAAGTACTTCTTTTATAGAAATGGGGGCAGGATCGCAAAAGGAGTGAAGTTCTTCCTTGCAGAAGTCAGCAGCAGCAGGGTGAGGATATCGCATGAGCACCTTTCTTACGATTGGTGCAGCTACGAGACTGCAGTCAAGAGGCTGAAGTACAAGGACATTGTGCAGCTTATGCCCAGGGTCATTGAGTATATACGGAGGAAGAAGGCCATGCAAGAGGTTAACAGCGAATATTCAAGGCTGCCTGCATCAACAAAGGAGTGGAGTCTCAGTCCGCGGTTCGTCCCTGGGGAAGGCAGGCTTGACGCAAGACTAATGCTCATAGGGCAGGCGCCTGGAGCGAACGAGGACAGGCTGCTCCGGCCTTTCGTAGGAAGGAGTGGGAGGCTGCTGGATTCGGTCCTGGAAAGATCTCGCATAAGAAGGGATGATGTTTACATAACAAGCGTCGTGCAGTTCTTTCCTCCAAGGAACCGCATGCCTACGCCTAAGGAAGTCGGACTGTGCAAGAGCTTCCTCTTCAGGCAGATTGGATTGATAAAGCCGAAGTATGCAGTGCTGCTTGGCAACCTTGCGTCAGAGTCTGTGCTGGGTGTCGGAGAGGTGAAGAGGAACCACGGCAGGGAGATACTGAAGGATGGTATAAGGTATTTCATAACTTTGCATCCGTCTGCAGCGCTTAGGTTCAGTGCGAATCATGCGCTCATGCTCAATGACTTCAAGAGATTGGCGGGAAAGATCGGAAAAACCCCTAGAGACCGCTAAGTGCATGCTATTATTTATTCCTGGCGGAATAGTTAAATACGGACGGGCTCGTAGCTCAGCTTGGTTAGAGCGCTTCTCTGATAAGGAAGAGGTCGTGAGTTCAAATCTCATCGAGCCCACCTCGGCAGCGGGGTTATATGCAGAAGCCACAAATGTTATCTTTTCTAAGATAGGGTTAGACACGAATAGATTTGGCTATATTTTTATATTTTGCTGAAGAAGTGTTAGAAAGGGATTATAGCAGCCCAATAAAGTAATACAACGAATGCATCAAAGAATATACTGAGACTTGGACTTGAAAAGAGTCCAACTACCGAAGGACATTCGGGAAGTCACGCCTCTGGAGACATTGTAAGACTTCCGCACATGGAAGCAGATGTCGCTGAATCAGGAACTAAACATGGTGCTTCGATATGATGAATATCAAAAAGACACCATTGGAAGCCCACGAATTTCAATCGCGGGAGGATGTCACAGGAATTGTAATAACCCTTGCAAATAGATTCACGTGGCATCCTTCCGCCCGTAAACGGTGTGGGTTTTCTTGCGAAGCATCTATAAAATCTTTCGGTTGCGGCGGCTACGACTCCCAAATCGCGCCTGATGAAGCGGCTTGTTTCGCGCTGTTGCTGATTTGATTCATAGTACAGAAAGGAATAACGGTAATGGAAGGATTGTGATGCCGTCTGTGTTTTTGATGTCCAATGTTTTTTTACTGAGGAGCACCTTGTCCCTCAGCCCTACGTTTGGGAAGTCAGCTTTGCTAACATCGTTTTGCCACTTCAATTCAAATCCGAAACCGCCTATTACGAAGTCTACCTCGCGTTTTCCTGAATAAAATCCTACTGACGTTTTTGGCTCGGCGATTGTTTTGGCCTTGTTAACAAATCTGTATAGATGGTTGAACAGGATGCCCTCAACGATTTTGGATTCGCTGTATTTGTCCGGAAGGTTTGTCTTTTTTGCGAATACGTTATAAAGGAATGGATCGTTGAAATACACCTTCCGCTCCTTCCTGAACACGTATTTTTTACCGGCTACGGGGAAAACGCTTTTCGATACGAATAGGTCATCGAATGCTTCAAGATACTCCCTGACGGTGACGTGTGATTTTATCCCCTGCATCCTTGCAATGCTTGATAGGTTTATTTTGGAGGAATAGCTTCCCACTATGCCGTAGATTATGGCCGTCGCTATCTCCACGCTCCTGTTATCCTTGCTGACATCTGAGATGAATGCATTCCAGTGCACATCATATACATCATCGCTTATCCTGCCATTTGCAATGTAGTCAAAGATCGCATCCGGGTATCCTCCGGCCTTGATGTAGATGTCAAACCACCTGCCTATCTCATCCGAGTGCGTCAGCAGCCCGGCCGCTGCACTCAAGGCAGTTTTAAAGTCATCGGCGCTATTGCCCTTTATGAAGCGCCTTAGCTGCTCTGACCCGAATCCGAGCAGGAAGTCCCTGAAGGACAGCGGCAGGAACTCGAGGAACTTTATTTTTCTGCCCGGCATGAGTTCCTTTCTTAGGTTTATCGAAGACGATCCTGTGATGTATAAAGTGACATTCTTGGATTTCCCCGTATCGAGGAATTGCTTTACCGCCCTCTGCCATCCGTCAACAAAGCTTACTTCGTCAAGGTACACATACTTCTTGTCATCATCAGTGACAAATGTGTTTAATACGTCTTTTATAACCTCGAAGTCCCTTACTGTGTCGAAAGAGTAGTACATTATTGCAGATGGGTCTATCTGCTCCGAGGTTATTTTCTTATAAATATCGTACTTCAAGGCTGTCGTCTTGCCTAACTGCCTTGGGCCTATCAGTACCTGGTTTTCTCCGCTCAGGCGGAATTGTATTCTCCCCTTGGTTTCAAGAACCTTTTTCACCTTGTCGTCCTTGTTTATCGTGCCCTTATCAGACCACCAAGGATTCTGGGAGGCCAGCTGCTCTATTTCCATACTTGATATTTAAATATCAAGTTATTTAAATGTTTTGATATCTGAATATCAAATTATGCTTAATAAAGGAGTATGGATATGCGTATCGCATTGAAAAGATTACAGCCTGATTTCGAAAAACCGTTGCGGAGGCCGCGGGTTCAAATCTCATAGGCCCGGCCGGATTGCATGCACGGGAATCTCAGAGGTTGTCCCGGTAGAACTGGAGCAGCATTTTCCATGCGTCGTCGGCTGCGGCCTTGTTGAAGTGGGCTTGTCTTGTGTCATTGAAGAACGCATGGTGCGCGCCAGGGTATACCTTCACTATAAAGCCCTTCTTGAAGGATATAAGGGCTCTGACCAATTCTCCAACCCCTGAGTTTATCCTGCTGTCCTCTCCTCCGTAGAGCCCCATTACTGCGCCTTTGACGTTCTTGATCTTGTCTATCGGATCCGGATTTTCGCCGTAGAATATCACTGATGCTTCTGTCTTCCCTGTGCATGCCAGGTTTATCGACATCCCCCCTCCAAAACAGAATCCGACGCTGCCAATCTTCCCGTTTACCGAATCAAGGTGCTTCAAGTAGTCTACGGCATATGAAAGATACTCTGTAATCAGACCTGTGGGCCTCTTTACAAAAAGGGTGTCGTAGGCCCCGATTATTGCCTTGCGCACGCCCTCGTCCATTTTCTCTAGCTCAGACATTCGGTAGGCTTCGTTCCTCTGCTTGTCGACAGGCATCGACATGATGAATTTCATTGTCTCACCTATGCTCTTCGGAGTCAGTGTCTCTGACAACTGCCTGCTTGAAAAAAGATCCGGAGCTACAACAACATATCCTTCAGACGCAAGCCTGTCTGCAACGTTCCTTATATGACCGTCAAGGCCGAATATCTCGTGTATAAGCACCACTCCGGGATGCCTACCTTCGTCTGCAGGCTTCGAGAGGTAAGCCGATATTTTATCGTCTTTTATGTCGTATTTTATATCTTCGTGTTCTATATCCATATCTGCGCCCCATAGTTCAAGGTTTGGCATCTTTTGCCTGGACATGTACTGCGGATGTTTTATTAGGCCATTCAGGTTTATGGTTTATAACAAGGTTGTTAATTTATATTAGTCAGTCAAATATTAACTTTGTTTTAAATATTAATCTTGTTACGGGGCGGGGTTATTGGTAAGTTACAAATGGGTAGCGCTTTCAAACACTACGCTCGGGGTGCTGATGGCCTCGATAAATTCGAATATCCTCCTCATCTCACTGCCTGCCATATTCAACGGCATAGGGCTGAACCCGCTCTCTGGAAACGCGTTCCAGTATCTGCTGTGGCTGCTTTTCGGATACAATATAATAACAGCTACTCTCCTGGTTACGTTCGGGCGCTTGTCGGATATCTTCGGAAGAGTGAGGCTGTACAACATGGGCTTCCTGGTATTTACCGTTGGATCAGTGCTCCTGTTCCTTACCCCGAGCACAGGCACTTTGGGAGCCACTGAGCTCATACTTTTCAGGATGGTGCAGGCAGTGGGGGCAGCATTCCTGTTCTCAAACAGCGCTGCCATACTCACTGATGCATTCCCGCATAACGAGAGGGGCAAGGCGCTAGGCATAAACCAGGTAGCGGCCCTTGTTGGCTCTGTCCTGGGGCTGGTGCTTGGAGGAGTGCTTGGAGCAATAGACTGGAGGCTTGTGTTCCTTGTAAGCGTGCCAATAGGCATAATCGGGACGGTGTGGTCTTACTTCAAGTTGAAGGAGCTTGGCAGGATACAGTCCAAGCAGAGAATAGATGTCTATGGAAATATCACGTTTGCTGCAGGCCTGACGTTGCTCCTGATCGGAGTTACCTACGGGATGCTGCCTTATGGCGCCAGCCCGATGGGCTGGTACAGCCCGTTCGTAGTCCTTTCCATAATCACTGGGATTGCCCTCATTGTAATGTTCTTCTTCATAGAAAAGCGCGTGAAATCCCCGATGTTCAAGCTGGAACTGTTCAGGATACGCATGTTCTCTGCAGCGAATCTTGCGGGAATACTTGGCGCGATAGGAAGGAGCGGGGTGTTCATAATGCTGATAATACTCCTTCAGGGGATCTGGCTACCGCTCCATGGATACAGCTACAGGTCCACTCCATTCTGGTCAGGGATATACCTGGTGCCTATGCTGATAGGCTTCGTTGTTATGGGCCCGCTCAGCGGATGGCTATCGGATAAATACGGAGCAAGGCTGCTGGCCACAACAGGGATGCTCATATCTGCAGTGGCATTCATTGCGCTTGCAGCGCTTCCGTTCAACTTTTCATACACGTCGTTTGCTGTAGTGCTGTTTGTCATGGGACTGGGAGGAGGCATGTTCGCCGCGCCTAATACAGCATCCATAATGAACGCAGTGCCCCCTGAAGAAAGGGGAGCTGCTTCAGGCATGAGGGCGACGCTCCAGAACACAGGATCGACGTTGAGCATAGCCATTTTCTTCTCGATAATAATACTTGGGTTGGCCAGCTCGCTGCCCGCTGCCCTGAGCAGTTCGCTCTCTTCGCTTGGAGCAACGCATATCGCTGCAGATGCGGGAAGGATACCTCCCACCACAGCCCTGTTTTCCGCATTCCTTGGATACAATCCGGTTAAGACCATACTCGGGCAGCTGCCTCCAAACGATACCAGGAACCTCAGCAACTCTACTATAAGCGAAATAACTAGCAAGACCTGGTTCCCTGACGCAATAGCGCCGTCGTTCATGGAGTCTCTGGACACCGCATTCTATATCGGCGCTGTGCTATCGGTCCTAGCCGCTATAGCTTCGGTGCTTAGGGGCAGGAGATACGTAAATGGAGGCGGAGGGGAAATGGAAAAGAGGATAGAGAAGGAGGAAATCGAAGATGAACAGCGGGTGCTAAAGATGGAGAAGGAGCTTGACTACAAGCAATGACTGGCGGGCCAAGTATGTGCAGGACGCTGCCATTACAATAGCTGCCGCTTTTGGAATGATGGAACCCTTTAGGTCTGATAAGAGCTTCTGGAGGGATTCCTGCGTCACAGCAGCTAGGCTGGATAATGGTGCGTGCAGTGCGCCGTATTCTTCGTGCGGCAGCACGGGGACCAGAAGCGCGTTGTTCCAATCAATGCGAAGTGAAGAACCCTTAATTGCTGCAATGGTTGGATTGTGATTGACCTTTATTGGATGATGGGCGGTTCCTGAAAAGCTTATTGACAATGTCCGGTTTGAGGATTGGAGGGTTGCTGGTACTGCATGGACTTTTTGCGCGGCTGCTAACCCTAATATGACTGCAAACTGATTTGAGTAAAGATATTGCGCGGCTTGCGGCACTGGAATCCTTGATGCAGCAAGATTTGGCGGTGCCCTATCCACCATTTTCGCATGCGTCCTGTTCCCATGGACTGCCTGCGATGCTGTTTTTAAGCCTGGGCGGATGGATTTCATGGAAACTTTGGGATGCAATAGTTTGTATGACCAAGTTTGCAGCGTTATGGCGTCCCCGTTTCCCTTCGTGGGTGCTTGGGCTGGCATAGACACTACGCTTGGTGCGACATTTCCAGTTCTTGCCAGCTCTATTAGCACTTGCTCTTTTTCCGGCCTCTCGGCAGCTCTGGATGCATTAGGCATGCAGCTGACCTTCCCAAGCTCCGTAATTTTTGGTTTTTTTGGCAGGGCATGATGCATTCGGTTTCCGTAGGTTTCTTTACTGAATGGGTTTGGTTGCGTTAAGTCTACTGCTTTCCACTCAGCATACACTGGAGCTGCCTGCCATTGGCTGTGTGATTTGGAGTATCTGATGCGTTCCATCCTTGCCTCAGCGAAGAGTGCGGCATATAGCATGCTCTTCGCATGCGCCTCGTAGCGCGCTGCAGCAAAGCCGGGCGATACGCTTGTACTGGTGGGTCTTGTGCCTGCAGCATCTGCTCCAGCTCCCAGGCTTAGGCGCATCGCATTTGCGCTGAGGAAATCGGCAATGCCTTTATAGGATACGTTTTTGGAGAATAGCTTAACGCCTGCCCTTTCGAAACTGACGGTTTGGTCATGCGTCATCATTCCACCGCCGAATATGGCGACGTTGCCTAGGCCATTGCCCTTCATATGGCGCATCACTTCGGCAACAGTGTGCAGATTTGAATCTCCGGACAGGCTGAAGCCTATGGCGCTTGCATGCTCGCTTATGGCCGTCTGCACAATCTCTTCGTAGCTTGCAGAATTGCCGACATACCTGACATCGTATCCATTGTCAAAAAGGAACTGTATTATCAGCTTGGCCCCGCGGTCATGCGCGTCGCCTCCGGGCCTGGATATTACTATGGTATTGCTTTGGGATGTGTTTCCCCTTGCGTAGGATCTGGCTATGTCCTTCCATACATCGGCTTCTCCGCTGGCTATCCTTTCCATTATTCCCTTGGAGGTGAGCTCATCTGGTCTCTTCGTGCACCATATCGCAGACAGGTACTCTGCCGCGACACTTGTCTCGAGGCTGCCTATAAAATCCATGAATTCCGGGCTTGTCAATTTTTCGACTTTGTGGGTCTCGCCTATTGCGTATGAAAGCTCGCTTGCAATCCTTGATTTTTCGGCTACAGCATCGAGCACATGGCTGCTTAGGACAGCTGAGCTTGTAAGATCAGTTACATTGTCTGTCCTGCCTATTGAATTGAACCATTCGCTCGCGGCCTCAGGACCGAGCCTGCTGAAGAACAGCTCGGCCTCGTGGTTGAAGATACGCTGGTCTGTAAGCGCCTTTGCGTTGCCGGTTATCCTTATCTCGTACAGCAGTGCGCTGGATATGAACGGATCTATGCACCTTATTGAATTTAGGAATTCAGGATTCAGCAGCAGTCTGCTGTCTTTCACCTCTGTCAAGGCGATGAGGAGCTCCGCTGATGTGAACGGATCCATGCCCCTTATTGCCGCTGCTGTTTCTTCGAGGCTGTTTCCTGCCGTAGCATTTGGCATCGCGTCTGCAAGTATCGGCAGTGCCTGCGAGTCTACGAATCTGGACATCCTCTTCCGCAGGTCGTCTTCCTGCTTGCGCAGGTTTTCGTCCAGCAGCATGTTTGTTCCGCTGTCCCTCTTCTGTGAGCCTGCGGAGCAGAGAAAAGAGTCGAGTGTGATCCCGGCAGTTTGCACTGCCTCTTGGTAGCGCATTCTTGCAGGATTGCCTGCGCGAGAGAATTTCGATGCCATTTTATCACTTTTTTGTCCGTGTCGGCATACATTGCATACCATATGTAGTATATTTGTACTGGGTAAGCCACAACTCCTTGTGTATTTAAATCGGGAGGTATAAAAAGCTTTGTCGAAAAAAATGGCACGTGCGTAATCAGATTGCATGGATCAGGTTGGCGCAATGCGGCTGCACGTCCTGCGCTGCTTATTTTTAAACCTGAGCTGCAAGATGACATATGGATGGTGGCATGAAGTATTCGCTTGAGGACGGCAAGGAGCTTGTAAGGGCTGCAAGGAGCGCCATAGAGCTGCACATAAAATCGCCGGGGTTCGACAGGAGGATTGTAGAGAAGCATATTTCGCGTTTCGGCACTCCGTCTGGCGTATTCGTAACAATAGAGCATTATCCTACTATGACGCTTAGGGGGTGCATAGGGTTTCCGAATCCGGCCGGGCCGCTTAACAGGCGGCTGGTGGAAGCTGCGATAGCTGCATCTTCGGAAGACGCTAGGTTTGCGCCTGTCTCGCACCTGGAGCTTGATGAGATAGTCATAGAGGTGAGCGTGCTTGCAGATCCGGAGGCGATATCGCAGAGGACAGGGAGGGACAGGCTCAGGGAGATTAAAGTCGGGCGGGACGGGCTTATGATAAGATACGGATTCAGGAGCGGCGTACTTCTTCCGGAGGTACCGATCCAGGAGGGATGGAGCAGGGAAGAATTCCTGCAGAACGTCTGTATGAAGGCGGAGTTGAGCCCCGATGCGTGGAAGAGGCCGGAAATAGAGCTATACAAATTCACAGCGCAGGTATTCAGGGAGAGGGAGCCTTCGGGCATTGTTGAGGAGCTGAAGCTTGGTTGAGATGGCAATCATAATGCTTGTTGACATGGACTACTTCTTCGTTGCATGCGAGGAGCTCAGGCATCCCGAGATAAAGGATAGGCCTGCGATAGTCGGTTCTGATCCGAAGGGCGGAGCAGGAAGGGGAGTGGTGATGACATGCAACTATAAGGCCAGGGAGTACGGGATAAGGAGCGGCACACCCATATCGGTTGCGTACAGGCTGAAGCCTGACGCGGTCTTCCTTCCGCTTGACTATGATTACTATGAGACCATATCAAAGGCCGCGATGGATGTAATAAAGGGGTTCTCGGAGAGGTTCGAGCAGGTAAGCATTGATGAGGCGTTCATAGACGTCTCTGGGAGGGTAGGAGGATATGGAGAGGCTGAAGAATATGCGGCCGTGATAAAAAAGGCTGTGCTCGATAGGACAAGGATAAAATGCTCTATAGGGATAGGGCCGAACAAGCTGATCGCGAAGATTGCGTGCGAGAAGGCGAAGCCTGACGGGATAAAGGCGGTGAACGACATCGAAGCCAAGTCTTTCATTGCCAAGCTGGACATCGGAGAGATATACGGGGTGGGGGAGAAGACGAGGGAAAGGCTCAGGACCATGGGATACGAGACCGTTGAGCAGCTTGCAAAGGCAAACGTCATGCAGATGGTAGACAGGTTCGGGGCGTTCGGTGCAGAACTGGTAAGATATGCCAACGCAATTGACGAAAGCGCAGTTAGCGAGAACTATGGAGTTAAGTCTATAGGCAGGGAGTTCACGTTCCAGGAGGACACTAGCAATGACGGCTCCATCGAAGCTGAAATCGAAAAACTGAGCAATGAGGTAATTGAGGAGGTAAACAGAGGCCAATTGAATTTTAGGACGATTACGCTAAAGCTGCGCTATGAAGACTTTTCGGAGCACATACACAGCAGGAGCATAAAGGTCACCAACGACCTTGATACCCTTGTTGCGACGGCAAAAGAGCTATACAGAAGCAATATGGAGAAGGGCAGGAAGATAAGGAAGCTTGGGGTAAGAGTGTCTAATCTTGTGAGCAGGAAGGGGCAACGGATGATAGCGTAAGATATTTGCTATTTGGCCCTGGCCAGCTTCCTGACGAAGAAATTCCCGATTGACAGAGATGTCGCTCCGGTATTTAGAAGGGTCCAGACTGCGTCCTCAGGACTCATCGCTATCGGCCTTCCGTGTTTGTTCAGGCTGGTGTTCAGCAGCGCACCGGTGCCGCTCTTCTTCCTAACCTTCTTTATCAGATCCCTGAACAGCCTGTTCTCCTCTCCAAGCATCTGTGGCCTCGTGGTGCCGTCTATGTGGGATGCAGCGATGAGATCCGCTCGCCTACCTTCCCTCACCTTATACCCTACGGTCATGAATCTGTTCTTTCCCACGCAAGGGTCGAGCAACCTGCCGGCCTCTTCCTCGAGTATCGTGCTTGCGAACGGCTGATAATAAGGCCTCCTTTTTATCATAAGGTTTATCCTGTCCCTGCTCTCGTTGGCGTTTGGCATGGCCAGCACGCTCCTGTTGCCTAGAGCCCTGGGGCCGTATTCCATCCTTCCCTGGAACCAGAGCACCGCTTCGTTTTCATCAATCATCCTGTCTGCAGTATATGATGCTATATCATCTACCTCTTCATAGTCTATCTTCTTAGCCTTACGGTGCCTCGCCAGCGCAGCCTCGACCTCAGAATCAGAATAGCCGGGCCCGTAGTATATGTCATTTATCTGCCTGGCGCTGAACTTCCCGTTCTCCTTGAAATCGGTATAATATGCGGCTCCTAGCGCGAGACCTCCGTCTCCCATGTGCGGGAAGGCGAAGAACTTTTTCACTTCAGGCAGTTCATTTATGAGCATGTTTATGATTATGTTGGAGAAAAGCCCTCCGGCTACCGCAACATTGTGTATGCCGGTTTCCCTTATGTACTGCCTTACCATCTTCAATACCTGCGTCTCTACGTATCTCTGGACAGAGTATGCAAACGCCTCCCTGCTATATCTCCAGAGGATTGTATTCCTCATGTGCTCTGCAAGGAGGAATTCATACCTTATCCCAGATGAGCTTACCAGTTCCATCTTAGCTTCGTCATAGCGTGAAAACTCCTTCAGCTCCTTTATCTCTGATGGGAACGAATATGCTGCCAGGCTCATCAGCTTTCCCTCGTCCTCGCTGAACCTCATGTCACAGGCCACGGTAGCGGCGCCATAAAGTATGCCGAGGCTTGCGCCTGCTCTGAACTCTTTTATCCTTGTCAGCTCTCCCTTTTCTCCGATTGACACTGATCCGCAGATGCCGTCTCCTGAGGCATCCAGCGTTATTACAAGCGCTTCATTGAACCCTGAAGAGTAGTATGCGCTTGAGGCATGCGCAAGATGGTGCTCTACAAATACTATTTTGTCTCCAAGCCTCATCTTCCTGAGCCTTGCGCCCATTGCATATGCGCCTATTCCTTTGCCCAGCCTGCTCCATAGCCATTTAGGCGTCTGCTCCTGGGTGAGCTTGAAGATCATGTTTGACATGTGGAGATTAATCATTGATGGTTTCGGAATCTCGTGCCTGAATAGCTTCCTCCTCCGCACATCAAGAACCGGAAATAGCCTTGTGAATATCGCGGCGCCGTCTATCCTCGCTATGGCTATCTTATCTATCTCGGAGTCGCCTGCGGCCTTTACAATGTACTTGATTGAATTTACGGGGAACCCCACGTCATTTTTGAGTTTGGTGAAACGCTCCTCGTTTATGGCGCAGAGCACAGTGCCGCTTTCCGCCACTGCTGCTCCGTTGTCGTGGCCGTCATGCACTCCGAGTACTGCCATAGCGCCTCTCCGAAGTACATTAAGAATGCAAACCTATTAAACATTGTGAAGGTTTACGGCAACAAAATGGAAAACGCGGGATGGCTACGTTTTGGGTATGGATGAGCTTTGGCAGGAGGTCCTGAATACTGTTATTTCCTCGTTGGCAGTAGCATTTGAGAACCTTGCCACCATCGTCACGTTTGGCGAGCCGAGCACTTCTGTATAATTCACCGGAGCGCATGCGTTCGGGCCCTGGAGGTAGTCAAGGCGGTCTATGACCAGGTAGCTGACGTTGTATTTTTCCACGAATCCGCAGCTTGGATTCTGCATGAAGCCATCGATGGCAGATGAGACCTGAGTCATGTTGTAATTGTATATTCCCAAAGGCTGAGTGTATGTCTTGATATCAAGCAGTGTGCGCCTGGCGGCGATTGTAGGGAGGTAGTCGAATGTGCCGAGGTAGCAATTGGTTACGAACAGGGAGTTTGGATTCGTATTGCTTCGCAGCCAGGAGCTTGCATTGAGCGCCAGGTTGTTCGCTACAGGATACACTGCGCTGAAGACAAAGTATTCTTCCGCCAATCCGTTGAGTATTATTGACAGCAAGAGGATTATCGCAATCGCCTTGAACAGCCTGCGTCTGCTCTTGAAGAGCCTTTGCAGGAGCACGGCACATGCAAACCCCAAGAAGAATATCAGGTATAGAGTATACTTGTTCGAGTCTCCGAATCCTGGGGGGAACCAGAAGAAGTTTATTATTGCGAACAGGATGAGCGGCGGCACAAAAAGAAGAAGCTGCTTCCTGTTCAGCAGGAACATGCCTGCGATGCCGATTGCTATTATCGGACCGAAAACCTCCAGCCAAAAACCTGCATGGAGGATGATTAGGGGGAGGACGCCATCGCCTGCAGAGTACCAGACGGGATTTGTTATGGATTCGGAAACGATCGGATTGGCAATGTGCTGGGAGTGGATGAACAGGAGCTCTGGCAGCGATACGGCCAGAGCCGCAATGCCCAATAGCGCCAATTTCTTAAGCTTGATTGTTCTTTCGGATCCTTTTTTTGCGTATGCCAAATAAAGAAGTATGACAAACCCGAACACAAGAAGGAAGATGAATGAAGGAGGGTGTATGAGAGGCATGAGTCCTACAAGAAGCCCGAGGAACAGTATGGTTGCATTTGACCTGCGTCTGGATTCCACTACAAACTCAAGGTAGCCGATGGAAAATATGGACAGCGCGTAAGGAAAAGCCAGAAGGTACTCGTGCTGCGGGGCGAAGATGTTTATCAGAGGCTGCTCATAGTTGAAGAGAGGGTATGTTATTAGGTAAAGGAAGTCGGTATGCATCTCGACGTATGTCGAGGCGAATGGATGCCCGTACAACGGTATGTTGAATATCCCCATAATGAGAAGGCTAACCCCCTGCCCGCAGAACATGAATATGATGATTGCTACTGCTGGGACCCACTGGTTTTTCGAAAGCCTGAAAAAGAGGTATGAGCCTATTGCAACAAGGCTGAAATAAAGCATGAAATTCATGAGGTAGAATGAGTCTACAAGCCCAGTCCCGGAATATACGAGGATTGCCGAGAAGAAATCAGGTATGAACGGGTAGACATTGGCGATGCCTGACGCATATGGGAAATTAGGGGGAAACTTGTTGTATATCAATGAATTGCCGATTCCAAGGTGGAAAAGGAAATCGACTCCGAAGTTGTCGCCTCCCGTGATGCCTTGAGAGGTCATGCGCAAGCCCTGGTACTGCAATATTATCAATACCAGCGAAATCAGGAATATGCCGCAGTACAGCACCCTGTAATCCCTCAACTCCTTTGCAAATTTGCGTGCATTCATGCTGTTACGCAGCTTCGCCACGAATAGATAGCATGATGCTGCAATCATCAGGACTGATGCAAAAAACACCAGTGAGCCGTAGAACGCCCCGGCAAGGATATCCAGTACCAGGACAATATACGCTGCGAGAGCAAATCCCATAGGGACGCCCATTGCGAATCTTATGAGCCTCTGGCTGATGTATTCTGAGAAGAAAAAATCTGAAAGGGCAGCTCCGAATACTATGCTTGATATGTAAAAGATCATTCCTAAAAGAAACATGGGATAACCACAGGATTTCCAGTAATGAAGAATCCCATATCGATCATTGCGTCACGTATTGTGCTTCATTTATTCTTTTATCCCTTTCGCATTCGCCAATGATGGGGAGGTTTGATTCCGCCTGCATGTGCTGTCTAAAGGCTGGAAAGGTATGCGCGCGCCTCGATGGCTGCCTTCACTCCGCTTCCGCTTGCGGTAACGGCCTGCCTGAACACCCTGTCTGCGACATCCCCGGCCACGAATACGCCGTCTATGCCTGTCTTTATCTCATCTATAGGTATTATGTATCCCGTTTCATCAAGCTTGAGCTTGCCCTTGAATATCTCTGTGTTTGGGCTGTATCCTATGGCCACGAAAACTCCGCCCACGGCCATCTCTGTCACATCGTTTGTCACGACATTCCTTAGCTTTACCGCATTGACGGATTTGTCGCCCTTTATCTCGTCTATCACAGTGTTGAATATGAATTTTATCTTTGGATTCGCTTTTGCGCGCTCTTGCATTATCCTGCTGGCCCTTAGCTCCTCCTTCCTGTGGACAACAGTGACGCTGTTTGCGAACCTTGTAAGGAACATCGCATCTTCCATTGCAGTGTCACCGCCGCCTACTATCACCAGGTCCTTTCCCTTGTAGAACGGGCCGTCGCACGTGGCGCAGTTGGATACCCCGTGTCCAATGAAAGCCTTCTCAGACTCTATCCCCAGCCATTTCGCATTTGCTCCTGACGCGACTATTATGCATTCGGCTTCGTAGGTCTTATCTCCAGCAGCCACCTTGAACGGTTTTGAGCTGAAATCCACTGCCGTAGCGTTCTCGTCTATGAACCTGGTACCGAACTTTTGCGCCTGTGCCCTCATCTTCCCTACAAGGGCGGTGCCGTCAACTCCCTCCGGGAATCCGGGGAAATTCTCGACTATCGTAGTAAGAAGGAGCTGGCCTCCTGGGTTATATCCACCTATGACAAGCGGGCTGAAGCCCTCCCTTGAAGCATATATGGCTGCTGAGAGCCCGGCAGGGCCCGAACCGATTATTATCAATCTCTCCACCATTTGACCACGCGTAATTATACCAGGATTTACATTATGCCACAGAAAGTATATAAGGTTTTTATGGCAATCGACTAATCGGCGACCTTGTGGCAGTATATGTTGGCGATTCGAGAATCGGGCTTGATATAAGGGATGCTGATGCAAACGTGCATTTCGTATCGCATGCCCACTCAGACCACACCGGAGGAGTCAGGAAGGCGAGCAGCATACTGTGCAGCGACATCACCAAGGACCTGATAGAGACTAGGATAAGGTACGAAGTCAAGGCTGCTGAGAAGCCCCGCGGGGTCGAGATGCTTGATTCGGGTCACATGCTAGGGTCAAAGCAGCTTTATGTTGAGCAGGACTCGGGAGAGTCTCTCATTTACACAGGTGATTACCAGATGCAGAGGTCGCCTGTTGCAGAAAGGATAGAAGTGCGACATGCAGACACACTCATAATCGATTCGACTTACCCCTATCCAAACATCGCCTTTGATGACAGGGAGGAGGTGATGGGGAGCATACAGAGCTACATAAAGAAAAAGGGAGAGATAGGCAGCATACTTTTCGGGGCATACGCGATGGGCAAGGCGCAGGAACTGATAAGGATATGCAATGATATGGGCGTATCTCCGCTTGTTGACCTGAACATCGAGAAGATGAGCAAGGTCTATTCTAAGCACGGGATATCGCTTGACTACCAGGTGCAGGACTTTCCAAATGGGATCGGGGACGGGACATTTTCAAATCCTGTGTGGATAGTGAGCATGCACCTCATGGACAGGACCAGGAACGCCGTGTCAGCAGTCGGGAGGAAGGTCTTCACTGCAGTTGCAACGGGATTTGCGAAGATGCGGAGGTTCAATACCGATGTCCAGTTCGCATTGAGCGATCATGCTGACTTCGCGCAGGCGGTCGAATACATAGACCTGTGCAACCCTAGATCCATATATACGTGCGGGGCCGGATGCGATACCTTCGCCAAGAACCTAAAGGCGAAAGGATACAACGCGAATCCGATAAATCGGGCATCGAACATGAGCATGCTGCTTGAAAATTACGTTTAGCTGACATAGCCGCGGCATGGAGGGAGAAATAGCCTGATCGTTTAGGGCGGCAAATGCCGCCCACTGTTTCTAGGTGATGCCAACACACTTTGGCGTATGTATTGCTCAGGGAAAGAATATAAATGTTTCTTTAAGTATAAGAAAATATAGAAAAGTATATATATTTTACTTGAGTAAATAAATCACAGAAAGCGTAATGCCTAGCGCTATACAAAAGAGGCAGGCTGATTCTAGGTGATTTAATGGGAGTTGGAATAAAAGATATGAGCGAGAGGAGACGGAGGGCTGCGTTGAGAAGGGCAATCTGGAGCAACATGGAAGTTTTGGTGCCTCCGGACTTCGACTACGATGCTGCAAATGAGATAGTGTCTCAGTTGTGCGGCATGGTAAATACTGTAGTCGAGGACTTCAAGAACGTGGCGGAGTTCAACCGCATAGGGTACAAGAAGCAACACTGGTACGCCATACAGATACACGTATCGGAAGGCAAGATGACATTGCAGAATACATTGGAGGGGGCGAACTGCACGCCCTGCACCCCACCAACACACTTTGGATCATGGCCAACATGTCGCTCTGCGGCCATGTTCACCGTATAATGGCCTGATGCCCGGTGGCACAATGAATTTAATATCTAAGGCTAATATTATGGTGGTTTGCTATGGTAGACGGGAGCGTTCCATCGTGGATGGCATGCGAAGACATGATAACAAGGATGAAGGATGAGTTAATACTCGAAGCAATAGACATCCTGCACGAGGAGATTAAAGCAGGAAGGGTGGATATACGAGGATATACTTCGCTCCTGCCTGACAAGCCAGATGAAATGCAGAGGGATATGTACATTATAGGCAACCTGGTGCAGCGCAAGGAGGAGATACTGGAGAAGTACAGACCTTATTTCGAAGGCAGATACGAAGAGGCAGACCCTGCAAAGGTGGAAGGCATAGAAGCCCTGAAAAAATTCGTGCTATCAGTGCAGGCCATAGCCATGCTGATGAGGCTTAGCGAAATCGCGGAGAGATGGGCTGATGACACTGGGAAATACTCAGATATCAAGGGGCTTGAAAAGATTATGCTTAATACTGCCAGGATGGCTGACGAAAGGAAGGAGCTGCTGGACTTCGTGCTGTCAAGCTCGAAGTTCGGGAAGAGCGAGGCGCTTACTGAAAATGAGCTTGGCATCCTGAAGGAAGTGCGAAGCGCTATGGCTTGAATTGGACTGCAAGATCCTGCTTGCCTGCAGCTATTGGCATTGCTCCGATATCTGCCAGCGCATATAGTAGTGATTGAGAAGCTATTCTCCTATCACTTGTATCACTATCCTGCGGTTTCTCTGAATGACATCGAAATCCATCACCACTATCTGCTGCCACTGTCCTGTCATGAGCTTCCCCTCGTGTATAGGTATTACGACGCCTGGGCCGAAGATAGAGGTGCGCATGTGGCTCTGCCCGTTCCTCTCGCCCCAGGCCTTCTCGTGCTCATACCTTATATCTGAAGGCACCAGCTTCTCAAGCACTCTCCTGAAGTCTATGAGCAGGTTCGGCTCATATTCTATTGTAGTGACGCTTGCAGTCGATCCTGGGGAGAATACGTTCGCGACGCCTTCCTTGACATCTGCCGCGGCTACAGCATCGCTCACATTCCCAGTTATATCAAAAAAATCAACGTCCTTGTCAGGCTTTTTGACGTTTATCTCCGTAGTCTTTATCTTCATCCGAACCACATAAAATTAATATTATTGCTGAAGATATATGAATATAGCTGGTTTTATGCTTGCTTTGGGGAGACACGTATCTATAGCCGGTAGCATTGACATGGCGTTTGACAGAGCGGCTGGAATAGGCTGCACTGCAATGCAAATATTCGTGACAAACCCGAGGGGATGGGAGCTCAGTGACATGGACGAAAAGGCAATATCTGCGTTCAGGAGGAAGGCGAAGTCTACAGGGATAGGCACCATAGCACACATGCCATACCTGCCAAACATAGCTTCATCAAATCCCGTCTCCCATCCGAAGTCGGTAAAGTCGCTCATAGGGAATATGGAGAGATGCAGGTCGCTCGGAATAGGACATCTTGTGACGCATATGGGAAGCCACCTCGGAGATGGGAAGGAAGGCGGATTGTCCAGGGTTGTGGACTCAGTTAACTCTGCACTGGATAGCGCCAAAGGCACCATGATACTACTGGAGAACGAAGCTGGCCACAGGAACAGCGTTGGAGACAGGATTGAGGACCTTGTGAAGGTGTATGATGAAGTGGGAAATAGGAGGCTTGGATTCTGCCTGGACACATGCCACCTGTTTGCCGCTGGATATGATATAACAAAGGAGGCTGTACTCGACGAGATGTTTGGCATATTGAGCATTGACAGGGTCTTCGCTGTACACCTGAACGATGCGAAGAAGGAGCTGGGCTCGCGCCTTGACAGGCATGCCAACATAGGATTCGGCCATATAGGGAAGGATGGATTCAGGAGATTCCTGAACCATGGCAAAATATCTTCGAAGATAATAATACTTGAGACTCCTGAAGGGCCTGAGATAGGGGAGGCAGAGGAGATAGGGATTGTAAGGGAAATGGTTGAATAGGGTTGCCTGGATTAGCAACCCGGAACTTTTCTTGGGATGGTTTTATGGGAAAAAACAATATCGTTATTGGAAATGTTGTGAAGGAACTGGGATTCGGATTGATATCGTTCGGGGAAAACAGGTGGAAATGGAAGGCAAGGCACTTCATGCGGTTCAGGGTTGAGCCGTACAGGTGGATAAATCCGCACATGATGATAGTGGGTGGCAGCGGAGGGGGCAAGTCCAACGCGTGCAAGGTGATAGTAAGGGCATTATGCAGCTCTGGAGCGAGAGTTGCAATACTCGACCCTCACAACGAGTATCTCGGGCTTTCGGGGAGCATAGGCGCTGATGTCTATGATGCGTCGAGGAACGGAATAAATATGTTCGACACCGATGGGATGGTCGAGAAGGAGAGGGCAAGTGAGATAACTGGGATGCTCAAGAGGAACTTCAGGCTGGGAGAGGTGCAGGGATACGCATTATACAAATGCATAATGTACACCTACAGGATACTTTCGGAGAAGGGGAGGTCGCCGAACATACATGACCTCATCTTCACTATAAAGGTCTTCAAGAAGAACGCGAGGCTGGCATCAGAAATAGGCATTCTTGAGTCACTTGAGAGGAGGCTTTCGCTGATAGACACGGGAGCATTTGAGAAGAGCGCTGAGATGGGGAAGGTAATGAAGGGAAACAGCGTGTTCCTTCTCTCCGGGCTGCACACTCCTGAGGCGCAGAGCATATACATTGAAGGGTTCCTCAGGAAGTTGTATTCAAACATGCTGAGTTCCGAAAAGCAGGGCAGGACAAGGCTGTATGTGGTGATAGACGAGGCGGAAAAGCTGGGCGACAACCCTGTTATAGGGAAGATTGCTGCTGAGGGAAGGAAGTACGGGATAGGGCTGATAGCAATATCGCAGAGGGCGAAGCTCCTGGACAAGGACCTTAGGGGCAATGCGGCAATGATGATATCATTTGGTATCAGGGAGCCGGAAGAGCTGAATTACGTCGCCAACTTCATATCAGGAGGGAACGAGTCAGGGAGGTTCACAGAGGTGAAGAAGGCCCTGAGGAGCATGGGTAGGGGATATGCAATAGTATTCGGGTCGCAGACGAGGAACCCTGCGATAGTGAGGTTCAATGTGAACGTGGAGGGTTCAGGCAACCTTAGATACAGGATATTGACCCTGTCAAGGGATGGTATAGCTAGAGATGACCTGGAGAGGCAGCTTGGCGGATTTGACATGGATTCGGCCAGGCTGGAGGTGGCCTCGCTGATTGAATCTGCAGATATGAAGGAGTGCAGTATTGCATGCGGCAAGTATTCGGGCGTGTGGTACATATCAGGCGGGCGTAACAGCGCGGAACACGACATAGCCGTGCAGATAATAAGCAGGCAGCTTGCAGCGCATGGGATATACAACAAGGTATACAACAATTCGTACGGTCCGGACATAATGGCAGTGATAAATGGCAAGAGGGTTGCAGTCGAGTATGAGACAGGGAGCAAGGACATCGAGTCTACGAGGAGGATGGTTGATTCAAGGGCGAAGGGCTACAGCGGCACAATAATAGTAGTGAACGATTCGCACGTCTCTGAGTACTTGAGGTTGTTTGGAGAAGTGATCGCGTTTTCATCTGTCGGAGCAGAGGATTTCGGCGAAATGGTCTCTAGGTTATCCTGACAGTATCTCCAACAGACATGCCGGTAGCGTTGGCAAACCCGCCGGGAGCCTCTATGACATAGTTGGCGATATGCCCATCTCCCTGTGCTGAAGAGTTATACGGATTGTAAATTATGCATGAGGACTGGCCCTTGCTGTACCATGAGCAGGGGATCGCATATGCTATGTAGACTACCCTTGTCCCGTTTATCCATATTATATCCAGCGGATAGTATGTATCCTTCATCCAGAACGGATATATATTGGGTGTCGGGAATATGAAGAGCTCGAAGGTAGAGTTTGTCACTGTCTTGTTCATTAGGCCTGTCTCCCACTCGGAGAGGTTCGAAGCGACATATGTGAATGCATAGGTGTGATTATTGAAGATGAAAGACGAAAACTGCGCAGATGGGCGGTTCGCGTGCAATGAAACAGCCAGCAGCGCTACGGCTACGGCAATGAGAGACAAGGCAGAATACATAAGGATGGCTTTCCTGCTGAGCATTGGCATGCCTGCAGGGATCCTGCCTTTTCCAAAAGACATATTACCAGACATCTCTCTTTTGCGAATCGGGCCTATAAAAGGAGAGCAGGTGCTATTTGCCTTTTTTCTTTATTATGGCTATGAACTCTCCGTTCTTATTGTAGCCTTCTGCATCTATAAATCGCTCTATTTCCCATCCGCTTCGGCTCAGCAGGTTTTCCATCTCTCTCTTTGAGACGTAAAGGTAATCGTACCAGCCTGTTGCGTATTGCTGGAACCTGATGCGTATGCGTAGCTGGCCGGGCATCCTTCCGAGCTTCCTGTTCCTTTGATGGTACTTGAAATGTATTGGATTATCAGTAAGGTAGGGGTCCCTGCTTTCGGCTATTATGACTGCGTCTTCGGACGTGATATCCCTGAGCGTATTAAGCAGCCGCTTTGCCTTGGAGCGGCTTCCGAAGAGTCCGAAATTATTCCCAAACATTATTATGGAGTTGAAACTGCCCTTGCTGAATTTTCCTATATCTTCTATGGCCATTGCCCTTGCGTCCTTAGCACCCCTTAGCCGGCATACCTTTACTGCAATAGGGGAAGAGTCTATTCCTGTGGGTTTTAAGCCCCTTCTCTGAAGATAGAGAAGCACTCTTCCTGCGCCGCAGCCTATGTCAAGGCATCTTCCCTTTGCATATTTTATTGCCTCTTTTTCGTGGTTCCTCCAGTTTTGGTATTCTGAGAAGTACATGTCAGCTCCTGCGTCGATGTTGATGTATCCGTCATCTCTCTCAACAACATCAAAGCTATGCAGCTTTTTGAAATAGCTGAGTATGACCTGGCCGTGCGCATCCATATTTGCATTAATTCTCTTCATTATGGCACCGTATCCTCGCTTTGGCTTAGAGTGTGTTATACATTTATAAATGCCATTGTTTAATAAATAATTAGATGGTGATACGATGATGAATGGATCATACTAAGGCGGCGAACTGACTTATCCTAATCTTATTTTTATTCGTAATTCACAAGCGCTTTTCTTTCCAGGTACCCATTTTCAACCAGGTATGAGTACCGCTTGAAGTGCGCCATGTCCGGTCTCCTGTAGCATAAAGACCCGACCAGTATCTCGGTTGCTATCAGCGTACGCACAACCGTGCCCTTGAACTCTGATTTAAGATGATCGGCAAAGTTATCCAAGTCTCCTTCGTTTACTATCGGAGCAAAAAGCATTATTCCTTCAGGCATGCCAATGTTCCCCATTAATGCATACTTACTCGCGATGTATCCGTATTCAAGCTCATCGAGAAGTAGTTTGTGTCTTGTCTTTTTTACTTCTTTTGGGGATTCTGTCTCAACAATCAGCATACCCAGATACCTCATCGGCAGATTCTCCATGGTTATGGTAGTACGTATAAGTATTCCTGATTCCTTCAATTTGTGGTATGAATAACGCGAACTGCCCTTTACTAGGCCATGTTTACTGTCCACTTCAGTGAAATCTACTGCGGCATCTGTGTTCAGCTCTTTAAGCAATAAAAATTCCCTGTTCCTTAGGTTTATTTGATTTGATGTGTTTTTTTCTGGTTTCCTTGATGGTAGTTTATCTTGCAGCACGCCGGTAAAGAACTCTTCGCGGAGGGGAACAACAGAGCCAATCTGCCCGAAAGGCACCAGGTTCCACTTGGCTTTGTAGTTCTCTAAACCGCCTTCTGACATGATCTTCCACAGATTATCCTCGGCGCTTCTTGAGTTTTCGTCCAAGAGATAGATCACCATATCGAAATCGCCCTTTGTAGCAGCCGCAAACTGAATGCGAGGCTCTTTTTTTAATACCTCGACCGCTTCTTTTGAGGTAGGTAGGCCTTCCTCGAATTTTACAAGGATTAGGTAAGTGGTGAAACCTAGCTTTTCTGTGTCAATCTCTGATATGTACCGGATTCCGAACTTCTTTTCAAGGGCGCTTACCTTGTAATGCGCCGTGGACTCGTTTATTCCGGCTATCTCGGATAATCTCTTCATAGATATCCTTGAATTCATGCTTAATGCAGTGAGTATCTT
The DNA here is from genome assembly GCA_021803945.1 of Microcaldota archaeon. Lineage (GTDB taxonomy): Archaea > Micrarchaeota > Micrarchaeia > Micrarchaeales > CABMGC01 > JAJZNA01. Next base: position 6,220 of record JAJZKW010000007.1, on the reverse strand, counting down.
CAGGTTTTCTTCGCTGCCTGGCGTTTTTCTCGATGGAACTGCCGGGGTTTGTTTTGGCCCGATATCCCTGTTTTCTTCAGGATTGTGCCAGATTATCTCTCCACCGTGCGATGCGATGAGAGCCTTTGCATTTTCTATGTCGTCCTTCGCGGAGAGCTTCTTTTTTATATAATTTCCATCATCAGTTATCCTGCCAAGATACTCCGAGACGATCCTTTCCTTTTTCTCGGTTTTATCCCATACACCAATCTCCTTATACAGGTAGTACCTTCCGTTTATCCTCTTCGCTGTGACATAGAAGGGATATCTCTTCTTGAGGTCCTCAAGGGCCTTGACTATATTTCTGGGGAGAGTTTGCATAATATATATAACTATGGTAATTTAATTAAATATATTGGTTATTATTATGTCGAATAACCTATCTATAATTATGAATATATTAAAAATTTATATGATTATTACCTTATTGCAGTCGAAAACCGCAAAAATATAAGCTACTTCTTATATAATGGGTCTGTCATAATGTAATGCGGGTATGTGCTTATGCTAAAGGCCTGCAAACCCACCCCAAACCACATTTATTGCTTGCAGGCCGCATATCCCATCCTGATTAAATGAACGATAATAAGCCACACAGGGACCCCTTTCATTATACATACGACAGCAGCGGTAAGATGCAGAGGATAGTTCAGAAGTTCCTTGACGGATCTGCACTTGACGACAAGGAGACCCACTACATAAGGTGGTACATCTGGCAATTCGTTGATGCGTATGTGGAGAATGAAGACCTGGGTAATCGCATAAACGGCATGGACCAGAATGCGATACGTAAGTATGTCGAAGGAATTAAGTCGAATTACGGGATAAACCCTTTCTGATAGATCTGATGGAGACGTAGATAACGGCTCTCTGCTGATTCGCTCGGTACGATGTTAGCTTTTTATACCTTAATCGAGCATTTGCTTTGGATAGCATGCTTGGCCTAAGCTGGATAGTCCTTCAAGTGTCTACATATGTGACTGCGGGCTCAATATATACCGAAAGTACCATTACTGTGCTCCTTACACTCCTGATGATACTTGCGATATCGATGCAGATAGCAAGGAGGTATTTCCTCAGGGTACTCAAGAAGTTCACTCTTAGGCTTGCTGCAGATATATGGTGGCTGCTTTTCATACTCCTTAGGGACGCAAGCATATTCCTTATAGTGTTCCTTGGATTCATGCTCTTCTACCCTGGCACATACCAGGATTATCCGATATCGGTTCCTTTCATGCCTCTTGCCATAGACTTCTTCGCTTTCGCGCTAGTGATACTCCTGATAAAGGACACGGACGAGGATCCGAGATGGAACCGCGTGCTTACGCTCCTTGTCGGAGCAGGGAGCCTGCTGTATATATTCGGGACGATAACCGTGACCGAGAGTGCAGCTCAGCTTGCAAGGCTGCCCCCTACAGTATCGCTTTCGACAAGCAATATCTGGGGATTCTTCTATACATACTTCAATTCGCAGGCTAATCCGGCCCTGTCCATATACTCCTTCTATTTCTGCCTGGCACTGCTTGCGGTAGCCGGAGGTATAGCCTTCAGGTACGGAATCCAGGGGGACGAACCAAGAGGGTCGATAAAGACCGAGCCTAAGCCGGTAATAAAGACTACGCAGCAGCCTACGAATGCGCCGCAGGCAGGCAAGCCCAATGCATAGATGTTAAGATGCCGTTCAAATACACGTTCGACAACAGCCTCTGCATACAGTGCGGGATATGCGGCGATGTGTGCCCTGTCAACGCCCTCGATTTTACTAGGGCAAGGCACAAAAACGTGGAGGACGAGATGGGGAAGGCCAACATAGACGTTGACATGACAGAGTATCCCATACAGGTGGACAAGTGCATAGGATGCATGATCTGTCCAGAGGAGTGCCCGGTCTCATGTATAACTATACTTAAAACAGATACAGAACCCGAATATACGCCAAGGCAGGGGCCGATGGTGACAGAAGAGCCTGCTGCAGACGAATTCTCTCTCTCCAAGTACACGAAACTCAGGCCTACAAGAATAAAGGTGAAGGATCCGTGGGGCAAAGTGTACATTTATAGGCCCCATCGCAGGAAGTCTGTTGCTGGCACCTGGGATGAAGAGGACATGAAATAGTGCTGCAATATCCAGATTTGCGGATTTTGGGCTGGCATACGCAAAATATATAATAAACTGCAGATAATACAATCGTAATAGAGTTTTTACAATGGCTGACAAGGGCAGGATGCGGCAGAAACAGAACCAGAAGGCTGCAAAAGCGAAGAAACACGGGAAGGGAGTGAGGATAGCGGCAGTATTGCTGATTATACTCATATTGGCAGGAACTTACGCTTACCTTACCTACGGGTCTCTCCCAAGCGCGATACTCACAGCAAAACAGCTCAATTACAGCGCGATAAGGGCAATAGTACTGCAGAAGGAAGCTTCCACCCCGATGATGAGCGTATCTTACATAGGCTCCATAGTAGTAAATGACACTGATCCATACATACAGGTCAGCTTCCTCAAGTACTACAACAGTTCAAGGACAACATTCAACTTCACATACCTGCCTGTAGTAGGCAATGTCAGCGAAGTGGTCATATCGCTCAACAACGGCACGTCAGGATACAGTTGCATAAAGTCATGGAATTCGTCCGCCTCTGCGAACAGCAACTATACATGCACGGCGCTTAACAGCGTTTCTTACAGCGATTTCGAATCTGCTCTCGGAGGTCTCGTCAATGTCTCTAGCATAGGCAACATTAGTACAAACTCATACGGAATCAATATCTACAACGGGCAGCCCTGCTACTCTGTTTTAGGATCAGGATCAGTAATGGTCAATGGCGCCATAGTCGGCAGGACAGGATTCGTACCTTCAAGCTTCACCTTCAATGCATGCGTATCTGCGCAGTATGATATACCAGTGACGCTCGGCGGAACATTAAGCGTGGGTAACAGCAGGTTTGTGCACGTGAGCATATTTCAATCTGGAGTCAATTTCACAACTGATTATGGTCAGGTAGCTTCCCTGCCCTCTGGTACGTAAGCAAAAAGGAGGCAAGTATTGCTATGCCAACTGCACAGCCTATGCCGAGTCAGAACATGTCCTAGAACCCTGGGGTTTTTTGAACTTGATTAGATAGCCATTGAAAGGATGCGGAGTATGGAGGTGTGCTCGGTTTTATGGGTGGATAAGGCCGGATGGGCTTTCCCACTATGAATTTATAAATCATCATTAATCTAATATACTGAAAGGTTAGGCAGATGGCAGTCAAAACAATGTCCTTATTTGCAGCTGTTGCAGTCTCCATGGCTCTCCTAGGACTTTTATCTGCCTCTGGACCGAATCCATCGATTTACGGCATACATCTTGCAAATCTACTGAATCCCGGGCAGCCGCTTAACGCAAGCCAGCCTCCTTCCACGTATCAATGGTCATTCACTGCACAGATGAATGCAAGCGGAAGCGGGCAGGGAGCGTACGCGTACATAAATGCGAGCGATATGCGATACCGCGAGCCTAATGGAGTGACTGTAACTGCTGCATACCCGCTTATCGTAACAGGCGCGCCTGGAGGAAAGAATGCATTTTACTTTGTTAGCGGTCCGGGGCTAGTCCCTGTGCAGCTGATGTCGTCATACACGACAGGCGGCTCTGTATATCAGGGCATGCAGTACCAGAATGCAACTGCAGCCAGGCAATGCGAATCAAACAGCAGCCTGTACACCGAATGGGACTTTTACGTTACAGTGCAGCCAGGTTTCCTGCAGAGCCCAAGGAACGTCGTGGTTGCAAGGGTATGCATATATGCCCATACGATAGGCTACGCAGAAAGGCTTCCAGATGCACCTGCGCTTGCGCCTGGAGCGAATTTCACAGTAGATGCAAACGGGCAGGCGGACAGTATAGGTATGCTATACAATTCAGGAAGTGCAGTGTCTGCAGACAGGCTCGTCTCGGCTTCGTGGAGCGGGAATTACATGTCCATTGCTGCTGCTCCTAACGGCTCGCAGTATGCGGCAGTAAGCAACCTGAACGGGACGAAATGGTATGTGCAGACGTATGGCGCGTATAAGAGATGGTACAACCAGTACTACAAGTTCGCGCAGGGAAAGATACCTGCAATAAGATCGTTGTACAGCCCGAACAACGTAAACTTCCTGTCGGCTTCGTGCAATGTAGTATCATCGACAGCGCTCTCCAACAAGTCCATTGCTGCTGCGGTAAGCTGCATGAACCATACAGCCGCGTTATACTATTCGTTGTCAAACCAGCTTGCATCAGGGATGATGGCAAATGGCCAGAGTATAGCGAATTACACAGCAACTGAGGCAAACTACAGCGGCAGGGTGGCTTTGACTATAACATTGCCCAGCAGGTTCATAGGAAATCCAGTGTTGGAATTTACGATAAACGGCCAGTTACTCGGAGCCTCGCTTCCCGGAGGTGCCGTAAGGATACTGGCGGCAAGGGCGTCTCCGATAGGCATAGACGGGGCAGGGATGCTTAAGATAACATTCAAAAACTCTGGGACTACTCCTGGGCTGTTCAAGGTATCGTTGAACGGCTGCCCATCCATAAGGGCCGAGTCAGGGATGAGCTATCAGGCTTACGCGGGACAGACCCTCAACATAAGCGTGCCCATAACAGCGCCAACGACCAATTTCTCCATCAGTAGCGTGTGCACAGTGTCAGTGACAACATCTAATGGAGGATCCGATACAATGAGCGTGGAGATAACTTCGCAGACTCCTAACCAATTCCTACACTCAGGGATACAGAAGCTCGAGAATGCAATATGCAGCTATGGCGGATTCCTGACTCAGCTTGCTTGCAGATACCTCAGCAGGGATATCGGACCCTGAAAAGGCTTTTGCGCATTACGCGAACGTTTCATGAAGCCCTTTTACACGAATCGCGCCGCTGCACTTTGGATAAACAAAAAGAGGCATGAGGCGTATATATCTTAGCTGCCAACTTATCTTGGCACGCCAGGTAAGAAACTCGATTAGACTATTGGATTTTTTTCAAACGGCGTGTCGTATATCTAGAGCTAATCACTTCCATCTGCGATAGCGCCTGTTTTGGGCATGGCTGACGCTATGGTCTCTGATCTTATCCATGTTTTTGCCAAGCTATCAGAGGCCTGCACAAAAAATTAGGAGAAGCAAGTTTGTTTGGCTCCTGGAAAGTCTGGGTAGACTTCCAGAAGTAATTGGTTTAGGATTTAGTTGTGGTGCGCTCACAAGTCGCCGAAGCTCCTTGCTTACACGCCCACCCTATCAAAGCCGTGTAATACGGCCACCCTAAGTGTCTCGTTTCGGATGCGGCTTCGTCCTTAGATGCTTTCAGGGCTTATCCGCTTAGCGCGTGGCTACCCGGCAGTGCCTTTCGACAACCGGTCCACTAGAGGCGCCCATCTTTCGTTCCTCTCGTATTAAAAAGATGTTATCCTCTGACACTGACACTCCCAGTAGTTGCTACCGTACTGTCTCGCGACGTACTGAACTCAGCTCATGTAGGTTTTTAATGGACGAGCAGTCCAACCCTTGGGGGCTCCTGCACCCCCAGGATAACCTAAGCCCATATCGGTGTATCAAACGGCGGGGTCGATGTGAACTCTCACCCGCCACGAACCGGTTACCTCTAGAGTAACTTGTTTGACAGCTTGGTGGCCCATTAAAAGGCCATCCAACGTTCGTTAAGTCTCGGTTTCCCGTCTGCATTCCACGCTTTTCGGAATACAGTCAGCCCTCCATTTGCCTTTATGCTTAACGCCGGCTTTCCAAACCGGCTAAGGAGAGCATAGATCACTTTCGTTTCCTTATCGAAAGCAACCGCCCAGTCCAACTATCCATCTGCTGTTGTCCAATTTTACTTGTAAGTCGCGCGATAGATACAGAGTGGTGTTACATTGTCGCTCCGCTGCGTCCGAAAACGCAGCCTCGACGCTCCCACTTACGCTGTGCAGTATCCATCACACAACAGCAACAGACTATAGTCAAGTTTCATAGAGACTTCGCTACCCACTGAGAGAACGTGGCATGTACACCACGTAGTAAGTTCACCAGGTCCCGAGTTGGGACAGTGGAAGAATCGTTACGCCCTTCATGCAAGTCACCTATTAAGTGACGAGGTATTACGCTACCTAAAGAGAGTCAGAGTTACTCCCGCTCTTTGCTAGGGCTTAGTCCC
>JAJZKW010000006.1 GCA_021803945.1 Microcaldota archaeon | reverse complement strand
CGGCCAGGGCGTTCATATTTTGGTTGTTGCGTATAAAAGACAACCCGATTTCATATGCTTCAGATGGCGTAAAGCAAGCTTTTTATTATGTCCATTCGGATAATAGTGCGTGTACGATATAACAGACACGGATATGTACAGGTTCCTGAAATCTGAGCGCAAAACCCTTGCACTGGTCTCGTTGGCATACCTGCTCATGACGCTGGTGATGTTCTGGCCGGTGACGCTCGGGTTTGGCAGTACGGTAGTGCACAGCGGAGACGCATATCAGAGCATGTGGAACCTCTGGTGGTCTGGCTACTCCACATTCACGCTGCATACGAACCTGTATTTCACCAGCCTCCTATACCATCCGATAGGGGCGAACCTCGTAGTCCAGGACCTCATGCCGCTGGCCGGCATAATCGGGGCTCCGCTGCAGCTCCTCGGGCTCGCTGCGGAATACAATACCATATTTGTGCTCGGGTTCGTCCTGACCGGACTCTTCACATATGCCCTGGCATACTACCTTGCAAGGGACAGGCGCGCGGCGTTCATAGCAGGCGCGATATTCGCATTCGCCCCTGTCCACATCGCCCATGCATATGCGCATCTCAACTGGACTTCGCTTGAGTTTATACCGCTGTTCATCCTCTTTTTCCTCATGTTCTTCAATGAGAGGAAGCAGGTTTACGTATTTGGGGCTGCAGTCTCCTTTGTCCTGTTGACATTTGCCGGGGACCTCCTGCAGGCCGTGATGACCTCTGTCTTCATCGCGCTTTTTTTGGCTTACATGCTCGTATTCGACAGGAAAAGGGTGCTTGACAGGAGATTCCTCATTGGGCTGTGCGAGATCGTTGCCATATTCGCCATAATCGGATCCCCCTTCCTGATACAGATAGTCAGCTCTGTCATGAACTCCGGGATAGTAGGCGAATCGCTCGGAGTCTCCACGATCAGCCAGAACATGCAGTTCAGCGACGACCTGGCTGCATTCTTCCTTCCCAGCTCTTTCAATGCGGTCTTCAACGGGGTCGCTGCAGGCTATTACCAGATATACAAGGCGGACATAAACGAGAAGGTCTCTTACATAGGGTACAGCGTACTCTTCCTCTCTGCGCTTGCGGTGTTGAACGAGTATAGGAACAGGAGGTTCCCTATGGTGTTCTTGTGGCTATTCGTGATAATCGTCTTTGCATGGCTCGCCCTAGGCCCGTACGTATCACTGGGCGGGAGCAGCACCGGACTTCCTGGCATATACCTTCTATACGCGAATATCCCGCTGTTCAATCTGCTTAGGGAACCTGGGCGGTTTGACGTGATTGCAGAGCTCGGGTTCGCAATGCTCGCGGCTTTCGGGTTTGTGTACCTTTCAGAGGCGGCTGCCAAGAGGTATCCGGCAGGCCGCGCCAGGACCTGGCTGTTTGCGCTCTTCCTTGCGTTCATACTCATAGAGTACAACGGCATGCCCAGCAATGCGCTTGCGCAGCAGTGGTACATGAACGTAAGCATCCCAAAGGTATTTTACAGCATCGGAAACTCTACGCAGAACTACACGGTCATGCTGCTGCCTGACACTCCGAACCAGACGCTGCCTGCCTTTTACCTGGGCGAGTCGATGTACTACCAGACTGCATTCAAGAAACCTATGATAGGCGGATATACCTCCAGGGAAAACAGCACCCAGTATCTTTCCACATACATCATACCGCTTTCAATAGAGGGCGGGAACCTTGAGATGGGGAACGGATTCTCCTACGCCTCCCCTATCAACGAAAATTACACGAGGCTTACCCTACTGCTCATGCAGGAAGACAACGTGCAGTATGTAGGTGTCATAAAGCAGGCATATAACCAAAGCTCATACTCCGAACTGCATCATTACCTTTACAGCGTTTTCGGAGCCCCGGTCTATGATGGGAAGGCAGTCGTGCTGTTCGACGCTGGAGGAGCAATACTCAAGAACTCCGGATACACGGTAGCCTATACTGCAGGAGAATGGATACCTGGGCAGTCTTTATGCAGCTACCTGGCCAGGTGCAACCAGACAATAGCGGATATGTGGTTCGGAGGGAATGCCAGGGGCGTGGAGATCTACTCCCCGGCTGGAGCATCAGTGACGCTCGGCTTTGATGCGTTCTCTCCAGTCGGTTCTGAACTGTACCTTTATGCGAACGGGAAACTGGTCAAAGGCATTAACCTGACGGCCGCTCCGGAGAGTTATTCTGCGGCTGTCACGCTGCATGGAGGCTTCAACCAGGTGGTCTTTTATGCGCGCAATACGACCCAAAGCGCATACCAGTATATGGATTACGGGGTTGAGAACATAACGTTCTCTTGATAGGCTGATTTTATCGGTATGCCCCGGTCTTGAGCCTTATTATGGACTTAAGGAAGTAGAATATGTCTGACAATCTGACTTTTGTCGAGCTCTGCTCCTTCCATTCGACCGGCAGCTCGTACACCCTTATGCCCTCGCGTTCTGATTTTATTATCAGCTCGGTATCAAAGAACCAGTGCCTGTCCTTTATCTCTGGGATTATCCTCTTTATGAATCCTGACGACCAGAACTTGAACCCGCATTGGTGGTCATTTACTCTGGAATTGAAGACCAGCTTCAGTATTGCATTGTAGGACACGCTCTGGAATAGCCTGTCGAACTTCCTGTCTATCCTGGAGTCCTTTATGTATCTTGATCCTGTGACGAACTTCTCTCCGTCCTCTATCAGCCTGACTGCGCGCGGAAGGTACTTTATCGGCACTGCGAGGTCTATGTCCATGTATCCTATCACCTCCCCCCTTGCTATACTGACTGCATTTTTTATTGCTCCGCCGCGCCCTAGCCGCTTCGGAGAGGTCAGGATCCTGACCCCGCTCAGCCTTCCCCTGCTTTTTATGAACTCTGGTGATCCATCGCTTGAGCCGTCCTCTGCCAGTATGATCTCGAACTTCCCGAGCTTTCTGGCAGCCCTGTATATTATGTCGAAGTTCTTGTTTAGATTATCGTACTCGTTGTATATCGGCAGTATCAATGAGAGCATGGGAGTTCCTCTGTTTATGGTATCTTCTTGCCAGGGCAGGCTATTTGAACCTTATTGTGTCAAGATCCATGGGGGCCCTGGATTCGCAGCGCATCATGTTTCCCAGCGACCTTGAGAGGTCTTCGCACTTGGATTCCTCGCCATGCATGGTGAATATCTTCCTTGGAGACGGCCTGAGGTTCCTTACGAAGTCCATAAGCTGCCTCCTGTCGCTGTGCCCTGAGAATCCCTCCACAGTCCTTATCTGCGCGTTTATCTTCTTTTTCACCATCTTCCCGTCCTCGCCTGGGATAGCTATCTCGCTGGCCTTGTTCTGGATCCTCCTGCCCAGCGAGCTTACGCTGTTGTATCCCACGAATATTACGGCATTCTTCGGGTCCTCTGCCATGGCCTTGAAGTATTCGAGGCTTACTCCTCCGTTCAGCATTCCGCCGCTTGCAAGTATGACAGACGGCCCCTTGTCCAGTATATCTCCCCTCTCCCCCTTGGCGATCTCGAATATCTCGCTCTCGAACGGGGAGTTGTTGCTCAGTATCCTCTGCTGCACGCCCATCCTCAGGTACTCGGGATATGCAGTGTGTATTGCGCTTGCCTCCAGTATCATGCCGTCCAGGTAGATGGGAACGTCAAGCTTGTACTCTGGATTGTTGGTCATGTAGCTCTCCAGGATCAGCATCAGCTCCTGGCTCCTTCCCACGGCGAAGAGGGGCACCATCACCTTGCCTCCGTTCTTCACTGTGTTCTTTATTATATTCATCAGCTCTATCTCTGCCATCTTCCTGTTGGTCGTTATGTCATTCGGGCCACCGTATGTGCTCTCTATGAAGAGCGAGTCTATCCTTGGATATCTCGTGTCTGCCTCGTCGAGCAGCCTCGTGAACCCGTATTTCATGTCCCCTGTGCTCACTATGTTGTACATCCCCTCGCCTATGTGCAGGTGCACAGTGCCGCTTCCGAGTATGTGGCCTGCGTTATGGTACGTGAGCTTTATCTCGTCTGTCACGTTTGTGACCTCGCCGTAGTCCCTGGTGACCATGTGCATGAGCATTGTCTTTATGTCCTTCTCCCCGTAGAGTGGCGTGCCCCCTGTCTTCATCACGAGCTTGTTGTAATCGTACAGGAGCAGGGCTGCGAGATCCCTTGTGGGAGGAGTGCAGTATACCGGACCGGTGTAGCCGAACTTGAAGAGGTAAGGCACGAACCCCATGTGGTCCATGTGCGCGTGGGTTAGTATTACCGCGTCGAGGTCGTTTATCGTTATGTTCATGCTGTCTAGGTATGGATAGGCCTTGTTCTCCCCTCCGGTGTTGGCGTCACCGCCCTTTATCCCGGGCTCAGGGCTTATCCCGCAGTCTATGAGTATCTTTGAGTGGTTGGTCTCTATCAGCAGGCTGCTCCTCCCGACTTCCTTGAACCCTCCAAGTGCCGTGGCCTTGACCCATTCGCTCTTTGTATTTATCCTGTTTATCTTCCTTCCCAGCGATCCCAGGAATTTCTTCCTGAAGGCGCTCTCCTTGAACATCAGCTGCCTGACGCCTTTTATGACATCGCTGTTCATTGTCGGCTGCCTCAGGACGCGCGGTACCCAGTTCGTCTCCCTTATTATCTGCATTAGCGTGGATCCGCCCTTGCCTATTACAAGGCCGGGCTTGAGCGCCTCTATATAGACCTCGGAGAAATCGGGCATGAACCTTATGCCTTCCGGCTGCACGCCTGCATCTGCGGGTATGATCAGCTTTATCTTCTGGAGCGCCTCCTCTGGCTCCATCAGCTTCGAGGGATTGCTCCTGACTATGAGCCTCTTCTTCACCGACGCAGAGATGTTCTTGATTATGCCCTCGTCCCTGTATATGGCGCCTATGTTATTGACGTAGACTGCCACATCGGGCCCCTCGAACTCCACGCTGGACAGTTCGGCGTCGCTTGGGATCAAGCCGCTTACCTTCTCCAGTATCTCCTTGTTGTACTCTTCGTCGCTCAATATATCACAAAATGCGTACTATCCCAAAAATTGAAAAAGAAAATTAAGCGTTATTATGCCGCATCACTTGAGGAGCTTCTCCATCTCTTCCTTCGTGTAGTCCTTGAAGCCCTTCTTGGTTATTGTCACTATCTTCGTGCTGTCCCCCGTTGCTGAGTCCCTCTTCATCGCTATCTTCAGCGCCTTTGCTATGTGCTTCACCGCCTCCTGCGTCGTTATGCTGCTTTCGTATATGCCTTCCAGGTATCCCAGGGCTGTCAGCGATCCGCTCCCGGTCGAGGTGAACCTCGATTCCTTAGTATAGCCTCCGACAGGGTCTATGTTGTATATCTCGTGAGCATTCTTGTTGAGCCCTCCTAGCACCAGCTGGACGTAGAACGGGAAGCCCTTGTTCTCCTGCAGGATGAGCGAGAGGAGTGATGTGGCCGAAGTTGGCGTCAGCGGCTTCTTCTCCTCCATCGTGTACATCTCGTCCTGCATCTTCAGGAGCTTGACCAGGTACTCTGCGTCTCCTACGCCTCCGGCGATTGTCATCGCAAGGCCGTCGTTTATGTGGTATATCTTGACCGCCTCGGAGCTCGATATGAACGTGTCCATCGTAGCGCGTGAGTCTGCGCCCATGGCCACTCCGTCGCTGCAGACTATCCCGACAGTCGTTGTCCCCTTCTTTATATTTTCGTAGAAGTCTCTATCCACCATTAGTACACCTATGATTAGGGAATAAAAATAATGACTAAAAGATGTTGTGTTAGTCTATAATATTAAAGTCCCGTTACCTATAAAAGGCTTGCTGTTGTCAATCGGTTCTGCATACGCGAAGGTCTTGTGAGCATTGGTTATCCTCACTTTGTATATCTTGCCAAGCCTTGGCTTGGTGTTCTTCATGAAGACCACCACATCATTTATCCTTCCAATCCCCTCGCCCCGGGGGTCCTTTGCCGCGATTCGCATGTCGTAGGTCTCACCTACGACGATATCTTCGATTCCCATTCTTACCCAAACCTGCTACCAGATCTTTGGTCGCAGATGCTATTGACCTGGACAATGTATTTAAAGTTTATCTACAAAAACACCTGTTGTCCTCGCAGGTTTCAGCGGGAGAAGGTTATGTTCTCTACTCCGAATGTCAGGTATGGCTGGACAGGGGCAGACTTGGAATAGAAGACGAGCTGACTGAATCCCTGCGGCAGGGTCATATTCACCGAGTATCCTGTCGGGGACTGGTGCAGCATCAGGTTCTGTACCGGATTGTTGTTCAGGTACAGGCCGAGCGTTGTGTTAGGAGCCAGTGCCAGTGAAGTGAACGACATCCTGACATTGTCCACCTTCGGAGAGAAGATTATCAATAGCCTTGGATTAGGGCCCCACCACTCGCTTGCGAGGGTGCGGTTGCACTGGTACGAGCTGCAGAAGGAGTATCCAGGAGTCCAGTTCCCCATTGTGTACGCGACAAGCGATTTTGCGGCCTTTGCCCGTATTGCGTTTGCGGTTGAGAAGACGAATGTGGAATTGCTCTGGTACACCGCCTGCCCGAAGAGGCCCGTCAGGTACGCGTATAGCGCAGCCTGCCCAGATGCATCGTATGCAGACCTTGTGACAGAGACGAATTCAGTATTGTAGTTTGCAAGCCACAGCAGGGTGACGTTGCTGAAGTTCTCGTTTATCGGTGACGGATATATGAGCCCGAAGCCCTGCTCGAGGTATGAAGCGGATTGGATAAGGGGCACTGCGCTGACAGAGACTGACTGGTTGTACGTCTCCCTGCTCGTATAGCCTCCGATTATCGGCTTCTGCAGCGCTGAGACATAGTATGTGGAGAGGCCGGGGAACCTGGCCGGAGCGTTGGACGAGTTCAGCAGGGCCGGCAGTATCAGGACCGAGAAGTTTCCAGGTATCTTACCAATCTCTGTGTAGGCCCTTGGTATGTGCGTCGAGGTTATTAGCTGGCTTGCGAATGCCTGGGAGAGGGGCATGCCGTTGTACTCTATGAGTATGAGCACTGACAGGACAAGCAGCATGTTGAATGCGTACTTCCTGCCCCTGTCCCTTACAAGCTGGTCGAAGCCGAAGGCTGCCATCATTGCAAGGCATATCGTGACTATGAGGTCGAATCGCCCTGGCTCGCGTATTATATTCAATATCGGGACCGCCCTGTAGAGCATGTATATGGTTGGCACGCCCGTCACCACGCTGCCTACCTGCAGGTATGGGCCGAGGGATAGCCAGGCGAAGACTATGCCGAGTATAAGCCATATGGACAGGTGCCTGAGCCTGTTCCTCTTCAGGTCGAAGTAGAGCGCGATCAGGACAAGCGCAAGGACAGTATAGCCTATGAAGGAGACCCTGTCGCCTATGTCTATCTGGTACGTTATCCCCTTGTAGGTCAGGCCGTAGAGCTGCGCTGTGTACGACTGGGCTGCGGAGTTGAATATGCCGTTATAATAGCTCGGCAGGAGGAATGAGAGTAGATTGTTGCTCCACATCATGCTGCTTGTCACCCCGGAGTTCTGCTGCGCTGCTGAGAAGGCACCGCTGCCCAGGTAGGGCAGCATTGCGATTATGAATGGGGAAGAAAATATCAGCGTGAGCACTGCGAATGCCCCGAGATTCATGATTGTTCCCCTATTGAGCAGCTTCCTGCGGTCGAGAAGGAGGTATAATAGGGTAAAGACTATTGTCGCGAAGAAGACCATTATCCCCTGCTCGATGTCACCCATGAACGTCAGCAGGACGAAGCTTATGGATGCAAACGCTGCATATTTGAGCTTCTTCTCGTCTATCGTCTTTATGTAAAGCAGGAGGAAGAGGGGCACCCACTCGATTATGGTCCAGTCAAGATGGCCGTACGCCTGCGCTATGTGCATTGGGGCGAAGGCGAAGACCAGCCCTGCAAGGAAAGAGGCATATTTGTTCTTCACGAAGTAGTTTGACAGGGCGAACATGAATACGCCTGAGAGCGCGAAGCTGCTGAAGAAGAGCGCATTATAGGCGAATGCTCCGCTTATCAGCTGAAGGGGAAGCGTGAGCAGGCCGGCCAACGGGGTGAGCGTCTGCGTGACAAGGTTGGCTCCGATCGGATAGAAGAGGAGGCCTGTGAAATACGGGGACTGGTGCAGCGAGAAGACGGCATGCGGCACCCACCAGAGGTTGAAGAGGGACTGGTAGACATCCCCATACCCATTGACAACATAACTGAAGAGGTTTATTGTCACCTGCCAGAACATCACAAGGGAGATCAGGAGATATACTGCAAACGCCTTTAGGTAATGCTTCCTGGATATCAGGTAGTCTGCAATTTTCTGCTTCAAACAAATCCGCCCTTTTGCGCCCCACTTTCAAAGACAAGGTTACGTATGCGATAATATAAATGTTTATTTTTATATGTCTTTTGGAGATTGGGGATGCATACTGAAACGGGCGAGAACATGGGGTCGAGGGCCGCGAAGCTCATATATCCTTTGTTTGTCGGCCAGTTTTTGGGGCTTCTGCTTACTGCGGCAACCTTCATTGCAGTCACACGCATACTCGGACCTTCGCGGTACGGGATATACGTATTCGCTTTCGGGTTCTCGGCGCTTGTAAACGCAGTTGCAGCGTTTGGCATAGGGACGTACTGGAACAGGCAGCTGGCTGCCCTTCATTACAAAAAGGATGGAAGAGGCATGCTGAAGGTGCTCTCATCAGGATACGCGATAGTGATGGCAGTAGGGATGGCGCTGAGCCTGTTCGGCATCGCCATAAGCGGCTATGTCGCAGGTCTGTTCCCGAACATAGGAGTACAGCCCATAACGCTTGAGCTCGCATCAGCAATGATATTCTTCCTGATGGCGAACACTGCGGCTGTCAATGGGCTTGTAGGGCTGTCGCGCGCAGGGCTGGCAGCCATATCTAACATAGTCGTTGACATCGTACAGCTCGCGCTCAGCATAATACTCACGATTGAGTACGGCATAAACGGATCTGTGGAGGCCATGCTGATAGGATATGCTGTAGGAGCAGTGATCACTGCCTATTTCATATACATCTCGGTATCGAGGTACGTTAAGTTCAGGATACGCCTGCCTTCAAGGCAGGAGCTCAGGGATGTCCTGTCCTTTGCAACTCCTCTGGCTGCAAACAACTTCCTCAACACCGGTATGCAGAGCTTCTCTGTACTTCTCCTGGGCTTTTATGTCATGACCGCCGCGCTTGGAAACTACGGAGCGGCAAACAGGGGCCTTACACTGCTCTCTATAGTGTACGGCTCCTTCGCTATGGGCGTGCTGACAACGTTTACCACTGCAAGGGCGATGAAGAGGCCCGAGGAGGTGAACAGGACATACAATGCAATAATAAGATTCAGCCTTATGCTCACGCTGCCGATGATAGTGTTTGTGGGGGCGATGGCCGTCCCGGGGCTCTATCTCCTTGTCTCAAGCAGTTTCAGCACTGCGCCGCTTTACCTGGCTCTTATGGCCATTGGCACCATGATAGGCATATTCGGGGTATACACGAGCAACCTTCTCATATCAGGGAGCCATACAAAGAGCGTGCTTAAAGTGAACCTGGTCTCAGCTGCGGTCCAGCTGGTACTGCTCATTGCGCTTGTGCCGTCTGTCCAGATAATCGGAGCCATAGTCTCGATATATTTTGCAGGCAACCTTGTTAGGGCGGCTATGTTCGCGGTCGAGACGAAGAGGAGGTTCGGGCTCGCGCTTGATTACAGGAACATGGCATTGCTGTACATATCGAGCATTCTGATCTGGGCGCTGATCATGGCATGGCTGTATGCAAGCGGAGCGTATCTCCTGGCTCTGTCGCCTGACCTGAGATACATAATACAGATCGCCGTGGGCCTTGCTGCCTTGATAGTGGTCTATCCAATAATACTTACGCTTCTTAAGGCGGTTGACATGAAGGACATAGCATATATGAGGCTCACTGCAGAAAAGCTTGGCATGCTTGGAAGGATAATGGGCATACTTGTGGACTACTCTGAATGCCTTAACAGATCGCTTATGCACAGGGTCAGGTCTTGATGGATTACGATGATTTCACAGTGGTGCTGCCTACCCTGAACGAAGGGAAGAGCATTGGCATGCTCATACGCAGGCTCCTAAAGCTTTACGGCGGGATACACGTGATAGTGGTGGACGACGGATCGCGCGACAGCACTGTGGAAGACGTTAAAACTGCCTCTGGGAGAAGCCGAAGGGTCAGACTCATAGACAGGGCCGCGGCGCGCCTGGAGAAGGGGCTTACAGGAAGCGTGGTTGACGGTATATCGGCAGCAAGGACGAGGTTTGTCGTAGTCATGGACGCCGATCTCCAGCACCCTCCAGAAGTTGTCGGGAAGATCGCAAAGGAGCTTGAAGGAGGGGCGGACCTTGCAATCGCAGTACGGGCAGAGGTGAAGGGCTGGGCGCTTCACAGGAAGATGATATCGAAGATGCTTATCAGCCTTGGCTACATGGTCATGCTGCTCAGGCGCAGCGAGAGATCAAATGATATCTTCTCCGGGTTCTTCGGTGTCGACAGGCGCCTATTCAGTAGTACATATTCGCTCAACCGCAGGAGGTTTGTGACTGGAGGATACAAGGTGCTGTTCGACTTCCTCAAGTGCATGAAGCGGGATAGTATAAGGATATCTGAAGTCCCTTACTCCTTCGGGATCAGGAAGCATGGAGCGTCGAAGGCAGGCTTCAGGCAGGGAGCCTATCTCTTCAAATCTTTCCTCTCGTGATGGCTGACTGCTGCTTCGACAAGGCTCACGAAGAGGGGCGACGGGGTCTCCAGCCTTGACTTGAGCTCTGGATGGGACTGCGTGGCCACTCCGAACCCGACTGGCCATTCTATGAACTCGACCAGGTTGAACTGCCTGTTGACAGCAGCCACCTTAAGGCCCTTTGCCATGAGTGTCTTCTTGAATTTATTGTTGAACTCGTACCTGTGCCTATGCCTTTCACGTATTGCCATGCTCTTGTAAGACCTGTATGTTATGGTGTCCTTGTCCACAACGTCGCATTCCTGCGAGCCGAGGCGCATCGTGCCTCCCATCTTGTCTATCTTCCTCTGCGACGGGAGGAGATCTATTATCTTGTACTTCGCACCCTTGTCGAACTCCGATGAATTAGCGCCCCTGAGCCCGCACACGTTCCTTGCGAACTCAACGGCCATGAGCTGCATGCCCAGGCAGAGGCCGAGATATGGCAGGCCGTTCTCCCTGGAATGCCTTATTATGTTGACCATCCCCTCTATTCCCCTTGTCCCGAACCCTCCGGTCACAATCACACCGTCGACGTCCCTGAAAGCCGAGAAATCCGGAAGCCTTGATTCGAAATCTGTGGACTCTACCCACTTTATGTTGATCTTTGAGTCAGCTTCTGCGCCTGAGTGAACAAGCGCCTCCTTTACGCTCGCATACGCGTCCCTCATGGACGTGTACTTGCCGACAACCGCAATCGTGGCTTCGCGCTTTGGGCTTATTATCCTGTCCACCTTCATCTTCCAGGCAGATATCTTTTTCCTGTCAGGAGACCTTGGGGCCAGGCCAAGGTCCTTTATCAATAGCCTGTCGAAATCCTGCTTCATGAACTGCAGGGGCAGGCTGTAAAGCGTAAGCAGATCCGAATCGTCTATCACCCTCTCCTTGTTCAGGTTGGCGAACATTGCCAGCTTCTCCTTTGTGCTTTCCAGCAGCTTTGATGAAGCCCTGCATATCAGGAAGTTGGGCCTTATCCCGTCCTGAAGTAGCAGCCTTAGGCCTATCTGCGCGGGCTTTGTTTTCTGCTCCCCGGTAAGCTTGAGATCGTGGACATATGTGAGGTTCACGAAGACCACGTCGTGCTTTAGGGAGAGCTGCCTCATTGCCTCTATGAAGTAGCTGTTCTCTATGTCTCCGACAGTCCCGCCGACCTCTATCACAAGGACGTCGGGCCTCTTCGCTTCCGATATGCCCTCTATCCTCTTTATTATGTCGTTTGTAAGGTGCGGTATTATCTGTATGTCCTCGCCAAGGTACTCCCCCTGCCTCTCCTTCGAGGTTATTGTGCTGAAGAGCTTTCCGCCGGTTATTGACAGGTCTCCTGTAAGGCTCTTGTTCAGGAACCTTTCATAGATCCCGAAATCCATGTCGACTTCGCTCTTGTCGTCAAGGACAAAGACCTCGCCATGCTGATATGGGTTCATTGTCCCGCAGTCATAGTTCAGGTATCCGTCGAATTTTACCGGGAAGACCTTGTATCCGTAGAAATCGAGAAGCTTGAGTATGGACGATGTTACGACTCCTTTGCCGAGTCCGCTCATGAGTGAGCCTAACACAACAACATACTTGGTCTGCATAGTTAGTTATGATAAAAAAGGGTTTTAAAGCTTTTGATTTCGTGCCGCAAAAAACAGGCGCAGGAGCGACATTTGAATTTATAAATATTTCTTATCATTATAGGGTAAGTGTGATAGCATGCTTAAACTAGATGCTGGGGCAGACGCGCCTAAGAGTGTAAGGGCGTTCATAGAGATACCGAAAGGCAGCAGCGTGAAGTACGAGTACGATGAGAAGACGGGATTCATAAAGGCGGACAGGATACTGCATACTGCGATGTACTATCCCTATAATTACGGGTTTATACCCGGCACACTTGGAGAGGATGGCGACCCTCTCGACATAATGGTCATAAGCAACGGCTCTTTCGCGCCTGGGACTACGGTGATGGCCAGGCCTGTAGGGGTGCTACTGATGAAAGATGAGGAAGGGATCGACACGAAGATCATGGCAGTGCCCATGGAGAAGATAGACCCGGACTTCGCAGGAGTCAAGGATGCCGGAGACCTGAACGAGCACATAAAGGCGCTGATAGGCCATTTCTTCTCCTACTACAAGAGCATAGAGCCAGGGAAGTGGGCCAAGGTGGAAGGATGGGACGGCGCGGAGCGAGCTTACGAATTCATAAAAAAGGCCATGGAAAGGGAGAAGGAGAAAAAGGAGTAGCGATTCCTTCTGCTCCGGATATCCAACGATTATATGTCCCTGATAGAGAAGCTGCCAGGGGGCAGGTGCTGCATCACATAATCTATGTCTTCAAACCTGAGCTTCGTTGCTATCGCCTTCGCTGCGTCTGATTTCTTTATACTGCCTGGCTTGAGCAGTATGTATCTCTTTATCCCTAGCGCAATGCCTGTTGACATAGGAGATATGCAGATCTGGGGCTGCCCCTCCTCCCTGGGTGCATATGCGCACAGCTCAAGCGACACCCCCTTGAACCACTCCCTCTCCCCCTGGAGCAGGAAGCTGCCTGTTCCGAGCGAGCCCTTCTCCCTTGACTTCGAGACCTGGTCCCTCCTAAGCGAGTACGCATTCGCAGCGGCCATGCCGTTCTCCCATGCCTTGGAAAAGCAGACGGCAAACTGCGCGGCCTCCTCCCTTATCTCTCTTGGCGCGCTTATACCGCCCTTTAGGATTACTGCAGAGGCTCCGAATACGTCCGCATGGAAAAACAGGTCATTGGATTCGAAGTGGCGCGCGTTTATGATCTCGTTCTGTATGGCGCTCTTCCCGCCTATCACCAGCTCTTTGCTGCTCGTTGTGAACCAGTTGAACTTCTCATACCACTTCTTCTCTGCTATCTTCTTTATCTTGGCCTGCTTCGGCTGTATGCTCCCTATCTCCTTCCTTTTGAGCTCCAGGTCCCTTATCGCAATCGCCGCGCCCTCGGCCTTCTTCTTGAGCTTCTTAGAGAGCTTGAAGTATTGGTCAGCGTTGTCCTGTGCAGACCTGGTGTAATCTATCTCTATTTTCATCTGAACACTTGTAATGCTTCGCCGATCTACTATGGGGAGGCAAGTATAAGGTTATTTATTATCAGGTAGATTATGAATCCTAGTATGCCCAGGAGTATTATGCCTATCAGCACTACCTTGAGCGTCCTCTTGAACGTCTCTATGTCGGGCTTGTAGCTGACGCTCATGACGTGCTTTGAGTCCGAATACATGCTTTTTATTGAACTGACGGGGTTGAATTTCATTTCAGTCATCGAATATCTTGTCCAGGTCGAATTCCTTGCTTTCATCCACTGCCTTCTTTATTCCCTCCTCAGTATAGTTCGGGAACTCCACGCCGCTGAGGACCACCATCACCTTCATCGTGCTCTTCTGCATCTTCGGCTCTATCCTTGCTCCCCACTTGAGCAGCGCGTCTGGGCTTATGCGGCTTGAGACGTTCTGGAATACGCTCTCCGCCTCCCTCAGCGTGAGGTCTTCGCCCCCGACTATATTGACAAGCGCCTTTTTTGCTGTGGAGATGTCAACATCGAGAAGAGGGCTCCTTAGCGTGTTCTCGATCGCTATCACTGCCCTGTCGTTTGACTGGCCAGAGTTCGCCTCGCCCATCCCGATCACAGCATAGCCGGAATCCTTCAGCACGCTCTTCAGGTCCGCGAAGTCAAGGTTTACCATGCCAGGCTTTGTCACCATCTCTATTATCCCTTTCGTCGCGTTCGCCAGTATCTCGTCGCTTATCTTGAAGGCCATGTTCAACGGCAGGTCAGGCGCCACTGTGAGCAGCTTGTCGTTAGGTATTATTATTGTTGTGTCCGTCATCCTCTTGAGCTTCGCGAGGCCTTCAAGTGCGTTCCTCATCCTCGGCCTGCCCTCGCTCGAGAATGGCAGAGTTACGACTCCTACTGTCAGCGCCCCGAGCTCCTTGGACTCGTGCGCAATTATAGGAGCGGAGCCTGTGCCTGTTCCCCCTCCCAGCCCGCACGTGACAAAGACGAGCTGCGCGTCGCTAAGCATGTGCCTTATGTCCTCCTTGCTCTCCAATGCAGAATCCTCGCCTATCTTTGGGTCGCTCCCTGCGCCCAATCCCCTTGTTGTCTTCTTCCCAAGCAGTACTTTCCTGTGCGACTTGGTCCTTGCAAGGTGAGGGGCATCGGTATTCATGGCTATGACAGACGCGCCGTCTATGTTCAGCTCCGACATCCTTGTGGCAGTGTTGGATCCGCTGCCTCCTGCCCCTACCACATATATCTTCGGCTTTGCAGACTCTATAAACTTCAAAAGCTCTTCGTCGTCCTGGGACAGTATATCTGGCATGAGTGTTCGCCTTCTTTATATATCGTGGGAAAGTAATAAAAATGGTAGCGTGCTTGCCGCCGGCACTTTTTCATAGCAATGCATAAATACTGGATAATGGAGAAGTATGTTATGACAAGGATAGATCTCGTAGCGCTTGATGTGGACGGGGTGCTTAGGGACGCTTCAGAGCTGGTTTATGAGTGCCACAGAACAGCGCTGAAGGAGGTGGGGCTTGATGGCGAATTCGGAAAAAGCTTCACTGTTAAGGAGCTGTGGCATTTCAAGGGGCTTGGCAAATTCAACAGCAAGAGGCTTTCGCTTATGGCGATAGCTGTATTGCTCAAGACAGGGAACGCGAAGGATGTCAGCGATCTGATATCCAGGGCCGACGCCGAGGACCATATAATGGATATCGTTGACAGCGAGCCGCACGACGATATACGCGGCAACATGAACGCCATGGTATCCGCTTACGTCGCGAAGTTCAGGTCCGATAGCTCAGCGAAGCTGACGCACGTGTATCCTGGAGTGGCGGCGATGCTCTCAAGGTTCCTGAAGGGCGGCAAGAGGCTTGCGATAGTGACCAACTCAAGCCTCGAATCCGTGAAGAAGGACCTGCCGGAAGGGATGATAAAAAAATTCGAGGCTGTGATAACCCCTGAGGATGTGAAGGCCTCAAAGCCGTCCGGCGAAGGCCTGAAGCTCCTCTCCTCAGTCTCCGGAGTCAAGCCTGGGAAAATAGCGTATGTTGGAGACACTGTGATAGACGTAAGGGCCGCAAAGGATGCAAGGTGCATCTCGGTTTCGGTGCTGAGCGGGATGGGGCTTAGGCAGCACATAGAGCTTGAGAAGCCTGACAGAATCTTCGCTGACCTGAAAGAGGCAGGCAGGTGGATACTTGAGCAGTAGCTTACGCTATCACGATATAGTTCACAATGAAGGCGATTACAAAACCGGCAAGTATGCCCAGGTATGTGCGCAGCATCATGCGGTGCGGCTCCTTCCTGTACTCCGACGTGCTCCTGTTTATGTTGACATGGAACAGCACAAGCACGACATAAAGGATCGCTGCGCTTGCCAGCGCGTCGAAGAACACTATGAACATGCTGGAGAAGAAGAGCAGCCCTATCAGTGTCCCGAGGATTGTCGGAAGCCCGCCTATGAGAAACGCGGCTGACACGAATTTTTTCTCTATCTTTACCTTCGAACCTACGAGCGGCGCGGCTATGGGGAAACCCTCAGTTATGTTCTGGAGCATGAAGCCTACTGCTGATACGGCATATACGGTTACAAGCCCTGCAGCTGCCGCAGAGCCGAAGACAAGGCCCTCTGTGAGGTTCTGCAGTCCTATTCCCATAGCTGCGATTACGGAGGTCATCTTTGGGTTGTCTTCCGGATCCCTGCTGGCTTTAGGAGATATGAAGAAGAGGAATGCCGCTATGAATGCCACGACAAATACCAGCTCTGCCGGGCTTGCTATCGTGTTGCTGCCGAATATCGCTGCGACATCCCCGTATATGTCCATGAGGAGGAAGACCAGTATTCCGATGGCTACGGCATTCAGGAAGATCATTCCCCTGACTCCTGTCTTCTTGTAGAATATTATGGGCATTGAAAGGAAGACTGAGAAGCCCATGAGGAATGAAAGGCCGATTGTCAGGTATAAACTTATCATACATCAACCACTTTGCCATTCTTGTCTATCTATAACCGGATTATATATTATCCAGTCATTATTAAATAGGATGAGGCAGCTAGGCAAACAGCTCGAGGAGCTCCTGCTTCCTGTGCCCGAATTTCTGCATTATGGGGCTGGTTATCCTTGATATCGATTTCGCTACGGCATTCTTGAGGTCTGAAGGGTGAAGCTTCTTGTCAGCGAAGTCGGATTCTATGCTATGGTATGTTGCGTAGTCTGCGTCTCCGCCATACTTCGCGTCGCGCTCGACTTTAAGTCCGCCGAGAGTAGGGATTATGACATACTTGCATAGAAGGAGGACCGGATTGCCGTCAACGACTCCTTCAGGGCACCATGCAGTCCTGAGTATGGAGCTTACTTCGACCTCGTCTGCGAGTATCGGTATGGCCGACCCTTTCCTTGACTTGCTCATCTTCATGGCTGCGACTATCTCCTCCTTCTGGGCGCTGTCTGCCACCTTCGGAGGCTCTGAAAGGCTTGGCAGGAGGTGATGGTGTATTGGGACGATCTGCTTCATCTTTAGCTCGCTGAATATCTCCTTTGCGAGTACATGCACCCTCCTCTGGTCCATTCCGGCATGCGGTATGTCTACGTCCAGCATGGATATGTCGGCTATCTGCATAATGGGGTATATGTACTGCGACACCTGGAGAGTGTCCTTCTCGCTCCTCCCTTGTATAATCAGCGTCCTTGTTGCCCTTGCTATGGTGGTGCGCCTAGCTATCTGCACTACGAGCTTCCAATAATCGTCGTTGCCCTTGTAGAGATCTGACCCGAGCACCACCTTCGTGCCTGGGCACACAGTATTGAAGAGCTCCCTGTAGAACTTTGAAGCTTCTAGTATCCTCTCCCAGTCACCGCCAAGCTTGTTGTTTGCCACAGTATGCCAGTCAGCAAGAAGCACCTGCGTGCGCACTCCTGCCTCGTTCAGGTCGTTTATCTTTTTCCCTGCAACGAGTATATGCCCTATGTGCGGCATTCCGCTTATTTCCAGCCCGATGTAATGCTTGGGGCTCTGGTTTGTCTCAAGCAATTCGCGCATGCCCTGGTCTGTTATTATCTCCTCCGTAGGCTCTGACTTTATAAGCGCCATCTTTGAGTCTATGTCCATAAGCACGCAACGCTATACTATGAGCACGTATATTTTTATTACTTAGTTGCGGCGGTTTGATGACAGGGATGCATTATTGCCTGAGAAAACGGCTCGGAATGATTGATATGGGTTGCCTGAGTGACAGAACGTTATGCATATTTTGATAATTATGTTCGTTATGCAGCGCTGATTTTTGTTTTGTTTATAAAACTGTCTCATTGATTCTGGAAAGATATATAAATAGTATTCAGCATTATATTATATGCACATTCTAATCTTATCATATTCACATTTAACAGCAATACCTGGCATTGCTGTGGCTTGGGGTTTATGATATGGCGGCAAAAGAAAAGCTCCAAGCTGCAAAGGACCCGTTCTGCGATAGCAACAGAGTCGGAAGGCAACTTGGTTTCTCCGGAAGATATTTTGCCTGCCTTTACGATGTCATAGCGCGCACTGACGGGCATCTGCTCTTAATAACTAAGGAGCACAAGGCTGGACTCCTGGATCTTACAACGCAGGAAACAGGAGAACTGTTTAGCATGATAAACAAGTCTGTCAAGGCGAGTATGGACCTGTGGAACGTAGGGGAGAATGCTTATTGCTTGATGATACGGAGCGGAGAGGCGTCTGGGAGGACTGTGGACCATTTCCATATCCACATAATACCAAGGAAACGAGTGGGTATGAAGGATGGCAAGCCAGCTTATGACAACATATATGAAAAAACGCTTCAAGGCGAGGAAAGGCCATTCTTGGCCAGCATAGAGGAAGAAGTAAAAATGCTTAGGAGGGATTTTGAGGGAGCAAGGCCTGCAATCAGCGCAGTTACAGGCAATAGCGGCAAATTTGCAGCCTTGGATCCTGAGCTGTCCAGCAACGTATTTTATGAATCGGAGAGTTGGAGCGCGGTATACAATCCGAAGCCGATTATAGAGGGACAGGCGCTTTTGGTCCCAAAAAGAGACATATCCGACATATCACAGCTTAGCCGCGAAGAGGCTGAGGACCTGGCAAGGACATACGCTAAGGTCATGACTATCCTGCTTAAGATGTACGGCGATGAGAGCAGGTCGTACATAACGTCCATGCAGACCGGAGGATATGTATCCATGCCATTGGACAGGATGCATATACACCTGATTGTGAGGAGAAATGTGGATAGGTATACGGGCGCTGGGGATCACATATATTATGACTTGTATGAAAACGGGAGCCCGCCCAAGGTTATGACTGAGGATGAGATAAGGGAAGATGTTGCAGCATTGAGGCGGCTTGTCTAGATGGCTTATGGAAAGCCCATATCAGATCTGGTAATCTTGCCATTCCTAGCGGAATCAACATTTCATTCTTACTAAGTCCGCCATGATAACCTAGATAATGCTGCTTTATATCCTTGACGTGCTCTGCCATAATAATTGGTGTGTGGTTTTGCACCAGAGTATACTGAAAGATGTATTGATATGGGCCCGCGGAGAGTCGAACTCCGATCTCTACCGTGTGAGGGTAGCGTCTTACCGCTGGACTACGAGCCCGTGCAGATGAGTTATATAGTAGTTAAATATAAATAACACAATATATTCGCATGCAACAATGATTTGCAATTTGAAATATATATTAGGTGAATGCATTTAGACATGCTAAAGATAGGCTAGATAAGATGATTGAAGGATATGAAAAATGTGAATTGACCTGTTTAAAAACGGGGATGCTAGCAATTGATAGGAAAGTATTAAATATGGGTACGTTTCATATATCCTATGGACATAAAATACACCCACATTAATCAGTACTTTTTTTCAAGTTTAGACTCCTCTTTGATGCATTTGCCTACATCTAGTGTTAATCCTGTAAAAATAGATTATGGAATTTGCTATTGGTGAGACTATGAATAGATTAAAAAACAGCGGGATGGCTGGAGCTTCGAAAGCAGTTGATGATGACATATCCAAAGGGTTGAAAGGTGCCATTAGACGCACCGAATGGGATACGGAGACTGTCGCTGATGCCTATAGGAGGTTTAAAAGAGCGCTGGGAGATGAGGTGGTAATATTTAGCGGTTCGTCAATACATTTGATATCACAAAAACGGAAAGTCAATGACGTTGATGTAGTAGTTAGGGAATCAAAATTATTTATTACTGAAGATCTCAAAAAAAGACTTGAGAATGAAGGATTTGAGATTGCATACTTCAAAGACAACAAAATATACTCAGTTATTGATAAAAGATCTGGGATAAAGATAGAAGCCGCAAACAGTAGCCTGACTGTTGGGGGAAACGTAATAACAGACCATAGACAACTGTGTAGACTACTTGGATGTCCAGAGAGCACGGATACGCTAATGGGATTTCCGTCTGATTTGATAATCAGTAATGCAATAAGCATACTTGTAAAAACAGACGACGGAGAGGTGATGCTAATAAAAGTCCCAGACCCAATCCATCAGCTTGGAATAAAATACAATCTCTTGAGACTCCGTGGAGGAGTAAAGGATATTGAAGATATGCATGAGATAGTGAAGTATTATTATGGAAATTTCGACATTTTTGCTGAGGGCGGAGGTATTGAAAGATTGAGGGAGATTAGACAATACCTTGGGGTAGGATTCGAAGACAGAATAGTCTCGCTTTTGAAGGAAGGAGATTATGAATGATAAGACACAGATATACGAAGCCTTACAGTATGTGCGTGGATTGTTCAGAAAGAAGCTTCCTAAGAGTATGTATTACCATGATATAAAGCATACTCTTGAAGTCTACAGGAGCGCAATAAGATATGGTAAGATGGAAGGCTTATCGAAAAAAGACATAACACTACTGGCGCTAGCTGGGATATTCCATGATACAGGATATGTTAGGAAATATAATAAAAATGAACATGAGGGAGCAGATATTGCAAAGAAATACTTGACAACGGCAGGGTTTGGAAGAAAAGAGATATCGATAATCTCCAAACTTATCCTTGCAACACAGATGCCGCAGAGGCCAAAGAATCTTATGCAAGAGATAATATGCGACTCGGATTTAGATAGCTTAGGGAGAAGGGATTTCTTTTTGAGAGGATCCTATCTGAGAAAGGAGCTTGAGACTAGGAGAGGATTTAGGTTTTCTGATAAAGAATGGGACATGATCCAGATAAAGTTCCTAGCTAGTCACAAGTATTTTACAGAATCGGCAAGAAAAATGCGTTGCGACAGGAAGAAAAAGAACTTGAAAAAGCTAAAACAGATGCTCTTGAATGCATGAAGGCCTTGCTTCTGAAGATTGTCCAATCTTTATGCTTGAATAGGTAGCATATTGGCCTGTGTCACATTTTGGTTGCATCAAGTATGAACGCAATTGCCCCTGCCAGAATTATGTCGCCTTTCAGAGGCGTCATCATTATCTTGGGCACCCTGTTTATCGAATAGTCCTTCACATATCTCTTTATTGGATCGAGTATCTCTTCCTGGTTGTTCAGGGCTATGGAACCTCCTATTGTTATAAGCTCCGGATCAAAGGCGTTTACTATGTTTGATATGCCGCTTGCGTTTATCCTGCCGAGGTCTTCGAGCAGTTCAGAGCCTACTTCGTCGTTTGAAGCTATATCGAAGAACTCTTTTGGGGTTATGCTCCTCCTTGCGCTTAGCTTGGATTTTCTCCCGCGGTACTTTGTAAGCAGCATCTGCTTTATGAAGCCAGGCATGCTTATTCCTGCTGAATAGGCCGCCCAATGCCTGCCTAGGCATCCGCATCGGCATGCCATCCTTATATCGGCATCGACCCCGCAGTGGCCTACCTCTTGCCCATTGCCGTCCTTTCCGGTTATTATCCTGTTATTGTCTATTACTCCGGATCCCACGCCTGTGCTGAATGTCACATATGCGAGGCTCTTTACTCCTTTTCCTGCGCCGAACGCCTTTTCTCCGTACACCCCTGCTATGCAGTCGTTTAGGAGCTTGCACCTCACTTTGTATCTCTTCTCCAGAAGGCTGACTATCTTCAGGTTCCTTATTTTTGCTTTTGTGTTCGGAGGGTTTGTTATTATGCCTTTTTCGGAATTTAGAGGACCCATAGAGCCTATCCCTATGCAGTCGTATCTGGAGTAGCTGTCAAGCATCCGGTATATCTGCTCCTCTATCCTCATGCTGTCCGTCTCCTCTGACAAAAACTCAGAAAGCTCGCCTTTTTCGTTTCCTAGCGCGGACCTGATCTTTGTCCCACCTATATCCAGCCCTATGGCATATCTCATAAAAATGCGTCTCAATTCATTGGCTCAAGATGGTCGAAGCAGCGCCTTGTCAATGGGGCTTGCGATATTTTGCATGGGCCTTAGTATCGCCGCTGCAAGGGTCGGGAAATCTGGATAGACTATGAGATCCGGGGCGCCTTCCTTTAGGTCGGCCTCCCTGCCCATCCCTGACAGGACAGCTATAGGCGCTACTGCTCTGGTATTCTGCGCGCACTTGATATCAGACTTTGTATCCCCTACGAAATAGGAGTTCTCCAGCGAAATGCCCATCTCTTTCGCTATATAAAACAATCCGAACGGATCAGGCTTCATCCTGGCTTCGCCGAGCTGATCCCTTGTAACCAGGAATACCGTGCCGTCTACGTAAGTCCCTACAGAGACCCTTGCGGCCATGTCCTCCTCTGTGCAGCCAGCTTTTATCCAATCGCTTCGTATAAACGGGCCGTTAGTCAAGAAGGCGACCTTAAGGCCGGCATCATGAAGCGCAATGGCGGCATCCCATGATGTAACATTCTCTGGGCCAGTATACGGGTATATGAAGTTTGACGCTTCGGCAGACCTGAAGAAGCCGTCAGGATCCCTCCACCAATACATGTTCTCTGCCACGAACTGGGACGACGGCAGCTTTCCCTGCGAAGCGTGTTTTGCTATCAGCGCATCAAGCGCTCCGGCTGCGTTGTCTGATTCGAGTATCTCGCGTAGAAGGGCGTCTGCGCTGATCACGCGCCCTCCTGATCTGCGCAGTCTTGCGCTCATTTCCCTGGCCTCCAGGTTGAGCGACATTATGGCGAGTATCGGAGTAGGCCCATCATTGTACCTTTTATCCAATCCGAACATCTTGTATATGCTCTTGCTGTCGAAGTCGTATTCTATGCCCCTTTCTGGGTCATAATGCTCTTTGAATGCCCTCTTCAGCGCCTCTGCTATCTGCTCTGCTGTGTGCGAGATTACTCCGTCTTTGTCTAGGATTATGGCTCCGTCGCCGCGCCTGAGCCTTGATAATATCTCCTCCCCCTGCGTAGCCTGACTGTCGGTCAGATTTATTCCGGCTAGACGTTTTGCTGCGCTTTCGTTTTTTAAGCTGCTTATCATTTTGATTGCCATTGATACTACCCGTTAATTATCATACTTTTTCATACGAAATATTATAATATCATATATATAAAAACTTTCCTGTCCAAAGTTTGTATAAAGGTATTGAACAATGCAGAAGGATGGGTAGATGAAGGAGAGGTTAACCATAACGCTTGATAAGAACCTTCTGGCTGCAGTGGATTCCACCATAGACGGAGTCAATATAAGGAACCGGTCGCACGCTATAGAGCACCTGCTTAACTCCTCGATACATCGCAGCAACCGCAAGAAAGGGGTAATATTCGCGGGAGGGTCTAAAGCCATGGTAAATGGCAGGGCTGTGAATGTGCCTATGGTGGCGATAAAGGGCAAGCCGATAATACACTACATAATCAATGAGCTCAAGAGAAATCAGATCCTTGACGTGATAATATCCATTGGGAAAGACTCGGAGGACATACGCTCGTACCTAGGCGATGGGGCGGAATACGGCCTGCGTATAAAGTATATAGTGGAGGATGTGCCGAAAGGCACTGAAGGGGCGCTGGGGATGGTAGAGAGTATGGTGGAAGGCGAGCCGTTCTTTGCACTTAACGGAGATAACATATTCATGCTTGATATGGAGGATATGTACAGGCAGCATATTGCAAATAAAGCCGTTTCGACAGTCGCGCTGACCCCTGCAGATTCGATGTCGAGGTTCGGGGTTACGAAGCTTGAGGGGAATAGGATAACCAGGTTTACGCAAAGGCATGAGCAGGGCAAGGAAGCCACGCTTGTGAATGCGGGGATATACCTATTCGGCACTGAGGTATTTGGGCTGATAAAGAAGTCGAAGGAGAGAGTTATGCTTGAGGAGAGCCTGTTCCCGAAGCTTGTGGCCATGGGCCAGCTGTTTGGATACGTCTTTTCAGGCCCCTGGTACTCGATAGACAGCACCAGCAGTATACAGAAGAGCATAAGGGAGCTTGAGAACGTTGCTGGAATCGTGGAAGGCAGGAAAACGCAGTAGAAGAAGTTGTTCTTATCGTTGCATAACCTGGATAAATAAATATATGCAGTGCATATTGATTTTATGCCAACATCATACTTCACGGGAAAGGGGGACGACGGCACTACAGGAGTCATTTCTGGAGCCAGGATCAGCAAATCCGACACGCTGATATCAGCGATAGGTGACATTGACGAGCTTAACAGCTCTATAGGAGTGGCCATCTGCGAGATAGAAGACGAATCGCTGAAAACTGGACTGAAGTCGGTGCAGAACGATCTCTTCGTTATCGGAGCGAGCCTCGCTTCTTCAGACAAGAATGATAGGAGAGAGGGTTTTGGGGGCGAGGCTGCCATACTGCGCCTCGAGGCCAGGATAAGGGAGATCGCAGGGAAGACTCCGGACCTTAAAAAGTTCGTCCTTCCTGGCGGTAGCAGGGGAAGCGCATGCCTTCATATGTCAAGGGCCATAGCAAGGCGGGCGGAGAGGAGCGTGATAGTAGCGAGCGGCGAGCATAGCATAGACAGGCGGATAGTTGCGTACCTGAACAGGCTTTCATCATACCTTTTCGCTGCGGCTGTTTACCTGAACCACGCCAAGGGAATAAAGGAATCGAATCCGACTTACTGAAAAACGCTAGGTCATATGCTGAAATACTCGTTGAACTTGGGCGTAACGCTCAGCTTCTTGCTCCTTTTGTACTTCTTCGCCTCCACGAACTCCTTCTCCTCAAGTTCCTTCATGTAGTCGTAGGTGGAGGAGCCGAAGTATTTTACAAGGTCGCTCTGTATCGCCCCTTCATTCTTGCTTATGTAAGCCAGTATCCTTAGTGCTCCCCTGCTTATGTCAGGGCCTGATGCAAGAGAGCTTACCTTAGATATGTACTCGTCCTTCAGGCTGAACATGTACTTCCCGCTTATGCCCATTATTTTCAGGGACGTGTCCCTGCTTTCGTATTCCGATGTCAATTCAGCAAGGAGCTTCTCTATTATGCCCGGGGACATTATTCCTGTGGCCTTGGTTATGTCGTTTATGCTCATGGCATTAGGCGACATGAATAGCGCAGCCTCTATAATCTTCTTGTACTCAGCATTGTCTTCCATCAAACCTACTTCAGTGCTATAATTATCTCGGAAAAGAACCTCTCCTGTATGAGCGATATCTTGCCTTTGTGCGCAAGGAAGAGGAGAGGTATGAAGATTCCAAGGATCACGTCATTTATGGAGGACACCTTTGAAAGGTATGAGAATGTCACCATTTTGCTCTTGTCTACATTGTCTTTTATTATGCTGTATATGTTTTCGGTCTCGGCCTCTATGTCGAAATTGTCCAGCTTTATCTGAATCGGCAGCGATTCGGCTCTGTGGGGCAGCAGCCTTGTCTCCTTCATGGCCATGGCCTCATCGAGCGCGGATATGAGCTCCGTCAGCGATATCTTCCTCTTAGGCGGTAGCCTGAGCCTGAAGTTCAATGGATCTGTAGTTATGTTGTAGTCTTGCACATCAGCCTCTGCCACAGCCTCGCCTGTGTCCTCGTACTCCTTGAAGATCAGGTAGTTGCTCTTAAGCCTGAGCAGCACCGCTGCTGCCAGTATTATGTTGGCAGGCACGCGGAAGTCGAGGACCCGGAGCTTCTTCACAGTGTCTACGTATTTGTCCACTATCTCTATTATGTCTATATTCCAGGGGTCGAGCTTGTTCTTGTCCACCAGCTCGATGATAAGGTCCCTCCATGTGGCATCGGTATTGACTAGGTTTATAACATCGGAGCTGTTGTGTATCTCTACCTGTAACTCTGCCTGTATGGCCGCCATACGTTAATTATGGTAGGCTAAGATATTTATTATTTGACTCTGCGCCGGTTTCTCCGTCCCTGCCGGTTTTTTGAGTCTGAGCGGCATACGGGGTGGAATGTTTTTATAGCTTTTATCCGTATTTTTATCTTGATGATGGCATGGCTGATTTTAAAAACGAGTTCACTTACAAGAAGTTTGTCGAATCCGGGAGAGAGGCTGAATTTGACAGGGCCTTTGACGAAGCCGTGGCCAGGGTGAGAAGCAGTGCGCTAGGAAAGAAACATCCGATATACATCAGTGGCGAGGAGGTATTCACAGGCGCTGAGATAGTAGAATACTCTCCGATAGACAGAACGGTCATGGGCAAGTTCCAGAAAGGGGACAGGGAGACCTCAAAACTCGCAATTGAGTCTGCGAGCAGCGCATTTGACGAATGGAGGAAGACAGGATACAAGGAAAGGGTTGCGATATTCGAGAAGGCCGCAGACCTGCTCTCGAAGAGGAAATTTGAGGTGTCGGCGATATTGAGCATGGAGAACGGCAAGAGCAGGTATGAATCAGTGGGGGAAGTCGACGAAGCGATAGACTTTCTCAGGTATTACTCGGCGGACATGGCAAAAAACAAGGGATATACCAGGAGAAATGCCCTGCTTGCAAGCACGGCAAGCGTGAAGTCTGGGTTCCAGGGCGCTCCGGGTAGGGCGGAGAAGGTATGCATAGCAATGAAACCGTACGGGGTGTTCGGCGTCATTGCGCCTTTCAACTTCCCGGTATCCATATCTGTAGGCATGAGCGCAGGAGCGCTGATAACAGGAAACACTGTCGTATTCAAGCCCTCCTCCACAGACAACATGACAATGCTCACCGGCATTGAGATATACAGGATATTTTCGGATGCAGGAGTGCCTCCCGGAGTATTCAACTTTGTCACAGGGCCTGGATCCGAAGTTGGGGATGAGCTCGCTGTCAACAACAAAGTAAAGGGCATCGCATTCACCGGATCAAGGGCGACAGGCATCAATATGCTGAAGAAATCGTATAGCCTTGACCGCCAGAAGGTCTTTGTGGTTGAAATGGGAGGTAAGAACCCGGTGATAGTTTCAAAATACGCGAACTTTGACAATGCTGCATCTGGAATTGCCAGCGCGGCGTTCGGCTTCGCAGGCCAGAAATGCAGCGCGGCATCAAGAGTATACGTCCATGAATCTGTGAAAGAGCAGTTCATAAGCAAGCTACTTGACTCGGTGAGGGCGTTTAAGGTTGGCGATCCGCTGAAGAAGGAGAATTATATGGGCCCGCTTATAAGCGGCACCGCGCTTGAGAGATATAAAAAGGCAGCGCAGGAAGCGGCAAGCGGCGGGAGGGTGATATATGGAGGGAGGCAGGTTGACTCCGGGCTTGACGGAGCGTATGTCGAGCCTACAATAGTAGAGGCCGAGCACGGCAACCGCCTCTTCCACGAAGAGCTCTTCCTGCCGTTCCTTATGATAACCACATACAATAAGTTCAGGGATGCGATAGCAATGGCGAACGATACTGATTACGGCCTTACTGCAGGGCTATACAGCGAAAAAAACAGCGAGATAAAGGAATTTCTTAGGGACATTGAGGCCGGGGTGGTCTATGTGAACAGGGAGACCAGCGCGACTACAGGGGCGATAGTGGGATTGCACACATTCGTAGGGTGGAAGGGGAGCGGGCTTACTGGAAAAGGGAGCGGAAGCAGGTTCTACCTCCAGCAGTTCATGAGGGAGCAGAGCCAGGCGCTTGTGAAATGATGCCACTGAGGCGCGCATATGACCATTCTCCTTGACAAAACGGGATACAGGAAGGCTTCGGTGAGCATGAAGGGTAAGCGCTTCACTGTGGAGGTGGCAGACAGCTTCATGAAGATAATGAAGGGACTCATGGGCCGAAGCGGCCTTCCTTCTGGCGGAGGCATGCTTTTCGTGTTCAGGAGGGACGGGAAGTACGGGTTCTGGATGCTGAACATGAAGTTCAGCATAGATATAATATGGCTTGACAAAGACTGCAGGGTAGTGTATATCTGCAGGGATGCTGAGCCATGCAGATCGATATTCTCATGCATGACGGTGAAGCCTGACGAGGACTCTAGGTACGTGCTTGAAGTGAAGGCAGGCACTGCGTCTGCACTCAGGCTGAGGATTGGGGACAGGATCAGAATAGGCCATTATTGATGTATCCTAGCTCGGTTATTTAAATTTATTATGATATAGTCAATATCTCGTCTTTGATTTTATGGGACTTGTAGAGGGCAATAGGAGAATGCGGCTTCCTGGCAGTGTGATTGAGAGCCTGTGCGAAGTGTCTGAAAGGCTGTCATCTTTCAGGTCTTCGGATTTCGTTGACACCGCATTGTCCGGCCCGTCAGTCGCATTGCTTGGGAGGAAGAGCAAGCTATTCAGGCCTACGCTGGTCCTTATGGGCACCTATGCCATAGGCCGCGATCCGCACAGGTTCGTTGACCTTGCAGTCTCTGCCGAACTCATCCATACGGCATCGCTGATACACGATGATATAATAGACGGAGATACTAGAAGGAGGGGATCGTTCTCTGTCCAAGCGAGGTATGGGGAGCATATGGCAATACTTGCAGGCGATGCATTGACATCCTTGGCCGTTTCCATATCTGCAAAATACGGGGAACGCATGCTCAAGTCGATAAGCCGGGCCAGCATGGACATGTGCGCGGGCGAGGCACTGGACTATTACTATCAGAAGAGAAGGCTGATCCCTAACCTGAAAGATTATACAAGAATGGCTTCGCTTAAGAGCGCCTCACTGATTGGATCATGCGCGAATGCGGCAGCTGTCTGCAGTTCGCACAGAAACTATGAGGCAATGTACCTGGCCGGAAAGGACCTGGGGATGGCATTCCAGATAAGGGACGATATATTTGATTTCATAAATGCATCGAACGGCAGGGGAGCAGGCAAGTTCATACCGAACGTCGTTGCAAGCCTGGAAAAGGATTATAGGGTTGGCAGGTACTCTGCATTGATGAAGGCAGTGCAGATGAACAACGATTATGTCGAAAGGGCTGAGAGAAGGATGGCCAGGTCGATGCCTGGGAAGATATTCTCCAGCTATGCCGAACTGATAAAAGTGCGCTTGTAACTGCTGTCTGTTTAATACGCATATAAGCTACAGCGCTGGCGGACAAAAGCAGCTTGCGGCCCTTTAAGGCCTTGTAATATCTCCAAGGCTTTCTTTCAGTGCCTTGTGATATATTCCCTCAAGTTTTGTGTATAATTTTACAAATTCAGGCAAGGACATCTCTATCTGGTCTATTTTAAGGGTTAACTCTATAATTCCGTTCGCAGGTTCAGTTATTGGTTCCATGGGAGGAGAACTAATCATTAGTCCTTTTAAGCAGGCAGTTATCTCATTGGCTATTGGGGATAGATTCATTACAGATAGCGGAAATAAAATATAAATACTACCTGAGCCTGAGATGTCATTACCCTTCCATTCGACAAGAGGATATTTGGATCTTTTCGGCGGTGTTCTGATCCTCTCTTCTGCATGCTTTTCTCCATCTGGTTGGCGTTGGGGAGGTTTAAACGGAGTTTGTGATTTGGGTTTTTGGTGCATGATTTTCACGCTAGCAATAAAGTTTATGGGTAAAGCATATAACCTTTTTCATTTATGAGATAGCTCTGGCGCTTCCACCAAACAGACAGAACGGTGGCACATGCGGATATGATAAATACAGGAAGCCCGGATGGACCTTGTTGCGCATCCAGATACTCAACTATTGCTCCGTTGCTCGATTTGTTTAATGAATAAACGAGTGGATCTGATTTAACATACCCAGACACACTGCCATATACAGGCGAACCGGCATTAGGATCCACATATTCGTTATTGAGTGCGGAAAGGGTTATTCTGGCCAACTGCTTGGAGCCTGAAGATGAATTTGGAGGTATCAGCACACTTCCTTTAAACGAATTTCCTGTCTCAGCATTTATAATACTGAGAAGTTGTTCGTTGCCAGTCTGGGCAGCTTCCTGAATTGTTCTTGCGAATGCAGTTGTAGCTTGTTGCTCTGCTTTAACTCCTTGTACAGAAGACGGCATTACATAGCCAAAGAAGGAATATGCAGCCACACTGGCAAGCAATACCGGCAGCGTTGCGTACCTGTAAGCAGCAGGGACTGTGTCTCTCATCCTTTTTAAGCTTTTAAATAACGGTTCCCTTTCGTCTCCGGTTACTTCTCTTCTCGCATATCTAGCATTGGTCATAAAATACACACGCATTATGTAGCGTGATTCCTCATATTAATATCTTTCTTTTTTTAACAATATAACAGTATTATTTGTTATTTTGGCATTAGCCCTGTTTTGAAGAAACCCGTTTTACTTCTTCAATACGGCATGTTCTGGAGATGTTTTTAGACGGATCTAGCTCGCTTGACTTATCCTTTCGTGCCTGTAATCATGAATGCGACGCCGTACCTCAGGTTCGTTATCTTGACGTCTGTAAATCCGTGCCTCCTGAATATGCCTGCCGCCTTCTCCTTGTCGAACTTCATTATGCTGTATGTAAGCCATCTGTACGCGTTCTTTGCCACAAGCGATCCTACGGCTTCGAGGACCTTGAAATAAGCCTTCATGAACTGCGGTGTCCTGTCCGGCTTCGCCATGTCCAGCATCACTATCCTTCCGCCCCTCTTTGTCACCCTGCTTGCCTCTGCCGCGAACTTGTCTAGACTGTCGAAGTTCCTCAGCGCAAACCCGCTTGTCACCACGTCGAATGTTGAATCCGGGTAGCCGGTGCGCAGGGCGTCCCCCTCCTCGAACTTTATGTCCTTGATCCCCATCCTTACTGCCTTCTCCTTTGCATGTGATAGCATGTGCGTGTTGAAGTCAGTGGCTGTGATGCGTGCAATCCTTCCGCTTGAGCGCGCTGCCCTGCTTATCGCTATTGCCAGATCACCGGTGCCTGTGGCGACATCGAGGACGGCGTATGATCTCTTTGGCATTATCGTCTCCATAGCTGCGTCTCTCCTCCACTCTATGTCAGCCATCATGCTGAATAGGTGGTTGAAGAAGTCGTAATGCCTGTGTATGCGCGTGAATGTGTCCTTTATCTTTTTGCTCATGATCTTGCCTCATGCGAAAAATGCCGTGGCGACTGAGGATGCCAGTATTATGGCGACGGCGGTGTTGTATTTTACCACCCTTGCGAATATTTCCCTGTCAGAGTCCAGGTTGATGTCCGAGTGTTGCGCAAGAAGGACTGCAGAAGCGGCCACTGAGCCTGCCAGTATTATCAGGTTCCGCGATACCAGTGCAAATGCCATGATGAACAAAACGGCAGTTACATGGGAATAGAGGGAATATGCGAGCGCCTTCTTGACGCCTTTTGTCGACGCAAACGTCTTTAGGCCGTTCCGCATGTCAGATCTCACATGAGTTATAGAGTATATCGCGTCGAATCCCCCACCTATGAAGATTATGGCGAACATCAATAGGTAGAGGGCTATGTTTGTTGGGAATGCCCCTGCTGCACCTATGTATCCGCCCATCACGTCAAATCCCTGTATCAGCCCGAGGGCGTAATGCCTCTTGCTGGAGTATCTTTTTGAAAACGGGTCGATGACGAGCATGACCAATACCACGGGGGAGAGCGCCAGGGCCATTGTATTCAGCAGGAAGGCTGAGAATACGAATACTGCAGAGAGCGCGGCAAAGAGGAGAATGAGGGTTGTCCTGGATATCCTCATGCTCGGCATGCCCGCTTTCTTCGGATTCTTCAGGTCGAAGGGCCTGCCTATATACCTGTTCATTATGACCCCGGCCGACCTAGCTGATATGAACGCCAGGGTTATCAGGATAAGCAGCCTGGAGGACTGAACAGGAGAAAAAAGCATGCCTATGTAGACGAATGAGAGATTGAATAGTATGAACTGGGGGGCAAGAAGCTCGCTTGCGACATTGATCAGCGTATCTCTCTCCATTTCTTCTCCACCTCCTTTAATATACTCATTTCGGGGGTTATGGTTTCGGGCCATCTCCTCCTGTATCCCTCTCCTTCGGACTTCTTAGTTGCGTCTATGAGCATCTTTGACCCGTATCCGGAAAGGTTGGATGTGTGGTCCAGGGTGTCTGTCGGCACTCCTTTCAGTATCTGCACGTCCCTGTCAGGGTCTATGCGCGTTGACATCGCCCACATTACGCTGCTTAGGTCCCTTATGTCGACATCTTCGTCGAATGCGACTACGATCTTCGTGACCGAGAGCTGCCCTAACCCAAGCACAGAGAACATTGCCTTCTTTGCGTCCCCGGGGAACCTCTTCTTTACCGAGATGAAGCACATGTTTGTGAATACGCCTTCGGGAGGCAGGTATATGTCGCTTATGCTCCCGTTCATCAGCTTTATAAGGGGCTTCAGGTAATCCATGAGGAATTGGGCTGCTACGCAGTCCTCGTTCCACCGCAGCCCTACTACGCTTGCAGGATATATCGGCTTCTCCCTGGAGTATATGCTCGTTACATGGAATACGTTCGTGGCCTCCTTTATGGAATAGTATCCGGTGTGGTCCCCGAACGGGCCCTCTTCCCTAGACTCTGAAGGATCAACATATCCGTTTATTATTATCTCTGAGTTTGAAGGGACTGCCGGATACTCTCCGCAGTCGAAGAGCTCTGTCCTTGACTTGCGGGCCATGCCGGCAAACGCGAACTCGTTTATGCCGTGCGGAAGAGGGGCTACCGCTGAAACCACGTTGAACGGGTCCGTCCCTATTGCGACAGATACGTTGAGCGTCTTTCCCATCTCTTTCGCCTCGAGCATGTGCACTGCCCCCCCTTTCTGCGACTGCCAATGCATTCCTGTAGTCGCGCCATCGAAGACCTGCATGCGGTATACCCCTACGTTCTTTGTGCCGTCCTTCGGGCTCTCTGTTATGACGAGGGGGAGGGTTATGAACTTGCCTGCATCCTTTGGCCAGAGCCTCAGTATCGGGAGCTCGTCGAGGCTGCCTATCTTCCTGTAGCCCTTGGGCCTGCCCACCACTTTCGGCTTTGAATCCATGATCGCCTTGGCGCCCTTCACAAGCGACAGGTCCCTCGCGTAATAAAGATTGCTTATGAATTCTGCTATCTGAAAATCGGCAAAAAGGGCTTTAAGCACCTTGAGGGACGCCATCAGGTTAGTTGCCACGGGGATGTCATAGCCATCGACATTTTCGAAGAGGAGCGTCCTCCCCTCATACCTGCGTTCCCTGTTCTCCTTATCCGTTATTGCGGCTATCTCGAGGTCCGTGCTGACCCTGGACTTTGAAGTGCCGAGCATGCCGGACTTTGAAAGGTATTCCAGATAGCCCCGCAGGTCCTTTATCATAGGCTCGCCTCAGTATATTCCGTCGGAAGGCTCGAACTCCTTCAGCGCTGCCTTGTCAGAGCCCCATTCCCTGCTCAGGCTGCTCTCGATATCGAAGATGGAGAGCATCTTCCCGACAGTCATGTCTATAAGGCTGCTGATGTCCTTAGGCTTGAAGTAGAATTGGGGCATGGGCGGCATTATTATCGCGCCTGCCCTCGAGGCCTCGAGCATGTTCTTTATGTGTATGGTGCTTAATGGGGTCTCCCTTGGCATCAGGACGAGCTTCCACTTCTCCTTGAGGGCTATAGAAGCGCACCGGATTATCAGGTTGCTCTCATACGCATGCGCTATCCCTGACAGCGTCTTCATGGAGCATGGAGAGACAAGCGTCCCGCAAAGCCTGAAGGATCCGCTCGCTATCGGAGCCATGAAGTTGTGCTCATCGTAGCTGAAGTCTGCCAGGCCCTGCACGTCTTGCACGCTTATGCCCAGCTCCTGCTTTATCACCATGCCTCCGGACTTGCTTATGACAAGATGCGTCTCTACGCCGTTCGCCTTGGACGCCTCTTCGAGGAATCTGTATGCAAAGGCCGCCCCTGAAGCTCCGGTAATGCACAGCGCTATCCTTTTTGCCATGATTCAACTTGTATTATAAAAGTTTATAATTATGCATATGCCTGCATGCATGCGCCATGGGTAGGCTGCGGGAATTCGGCATTGGCCGGAGTCGGCCCTGGCGGCAACAAGACCTACAGTTATATAATTTGTCACTTAGATGTTGGTATAGTTTCTACAGCCTTGCTTATGGTAGTTTCATGGCCGATACCGCAACGAAAAATAGCAGCTGCACGTTCTGCAAGATATATGAGTCTCGCACTGGAGTGATACTTGAGACCAAGTTCTTCTTCGCCCAGTTTGACAGGTTCCCAGCCTCACCGGGCCATTCAGAAGTCATACCGAAGCGGCATATCGAATCCGTGCTGTCGCTTGAAGACGAGGAGTGGAGTGACTTGTACGGCGCGATCCGCTCTGCGATAAGCGTCATAGAAAAGACTGACTTCAGGGCGCTGTACAGCGGCTTCGCAGACTCTCCGTTAAGCAGGAGGTCGGAAGAGTTCTGCCGACTCATGCTAAAACATGTCGGGCTTGGGAAGAGGCCTGACGGCTACAATTACGGCATAAACGACGGCAGGGCTGCAGGAAGGACCATAGACCACCTTCACCTGCACATAATACCGAGATATTTCGGCGATGTCCAGGATCCGACTGGCGGAGTCAGGCATATGCTGCCTGGCATGGGAAACTATAAGAAAGAGTAGCACCATATTGCTCGTGAGACCATGATAAGCGCAGGAGTCGTATTGGCGGCTGTTGTCCTGATATTTTATTCTGTAGCAGACATATTCGGCAAGAAGGTGGTTGTAAAATACGGGTACAGGCGCGCTGTTGTGGTGGTCGGAGCGGCCAGCATGGTGCCATTCCTTCTCCTGATAGCGATATCTGGAACGCAGCACATGACCTCCTATTCCGCATCGCTTGCAGTTGCGGCAGGCATATTCTATGGGCTTGGATTCCTTCTTCTTTACAAATCCCTTGCAACAGAGCAGACAACTAACACGTTCGCGCTGTCGGAATTCTTCAAGGCATGGCTGGTCATACTTGGGGCTTTCATACTTGGAGAGATATTCAGCCTCAGAGCAGGGCAGGATGCAGGCATAATACTTATATTCCTGGGGTCGTTCATGGTGATACTCACTGAGAAGCTGCGCATAAACATGAAGCTTGTCTACGCGCTGCTTGGATTTATCTGCTGGGCTGTGCTATGGACGCTCATGGCGTACTCTATACTGAACTCTGGCACGTACCTGCTGGAGGGCCTTATCGCTGCGCTATTTGCAACCCTTACCGGGGCAGTAGCGTCATTTGCACTGCCTGAAAAAAAGCCGGTTCAGGGACATAAAGGCGGAATGGAGAGACTGGAGAGCTCTGTGGCAGTAGGCGTTGCGATAGGGGCAGGCAGCCTCATCTTTGGATACCTGATACTGTTCAAGGAGCTGGCGCAGGGCGCAAGCATAATCGCGCTTACTCCTATAGTAGTAGCAATAGCGTCCAGGAAGATATACCTTGACAGGCTTACGCTGCTTCAGGCAGGCGGACTCATAGTGGCAGTGGCCGGAGCGCTTCTTCTTGCATTCTTCTGATCGGCCAAGAGCATGATTTAAATATGCGCTATGATCAATAGCTATAATGTGCCAAGGTGGCAGAATCTGGTAACGCGTACGCCTGGAAATCTTTTCCAGCAAGCGTATGGCTCTCACGAGCCGTTTGGGTTCAAATTGGGCTTTGGGCTGATCCAAAACCTATGGAAATCCCAACCTTGGCGCTTTCTTCTGCAATTGAACTGCATGCATGCCGGAGGTTTAGAAAGCTTAAAAAGCTTTATTACAGGTATAATATAACATTCCATGCCTTAAAACATGGGTTTGCCTTCGCGAGGTCGGCAAAATTTAACGTCTTTAAAATGTATTATGATTATTCGGTGCATTGATGGCTAAGGAAGAGGAACAAAAACCAAAGGAACATCAGGAAAAGCAGAAGGCCCAGGCACAGAGCATAGTCAGGATCGCGGGAAGGGACATAGACGGCGACCTGAACA
Source organism: Microcaldota archaeon (assembly GCA_021803945.1). Taxonomy (GTDB): domain Archaea; phylum Micrarchaeota; class Micrarchaeia; order Micrarchaeales; family CABMGC01; genus JAJZNA01. The sequence continues at coordinate 13,538 of JAJZKW010000006.1, read as the reverse complement.
TACAGGATGCGCTAATGCAGATAAAAGGCGTGGGATACAACCTTGCCAGCGCTCTTTCTATATCGATAAGGGACATGTACAACATACCAAAAAGCACAAAGATAGGGTCGCTTGACGAGGAAGGAATAGAAAAGATAGAAGGGCTGCTCAAGGACCCTAAGCAGGCGAAGATCCCGCTATACCTGCTCAACAGGAGGAACGACAGAGAGACAGGAGAGAACCTCCACCTTGTTGGGACAGACCTTATAGTCAAAGTGAAACAGGACATAGATAATGATATAAAGATACAGTCGTGGAGGGGATTCAGGCACAGGTGGGGACAGAAGGTGCGCGGACAGAAGACAAGATCCACAGGAAGGACAGGCGCGACTGTCGGGGTCACAAAGAAGGCGGCCGAAGAGGCGCAGAAAGCGGCCAAGGCTCCTGCAAAGACTGCAGGAGGTGGAGGAGGCGCAGCTGCACCTGCAGCAGAGGCAAAGAAGTGAGCTGAATGGGAGATCCAAAAAGGATAAGGAAGAAGTACGATCGCTCGAAGATCATGTGGGACAGCGGAAGGATAGAGCGAGAGCATGACATCAAGGAGAAATACGGGCTGAGGAACCTCAGGGAGCTCTGGACTGCTGCAACGGAAGTAAGCAGGATAAAGAGGAACGCGAGGGAAGTGCTGTCGACAAGGGTAAAGGAGAGTGTGGGTAAGGAGATGATAGAGAGGCTTGCAAGATATAGCATAGTCGGGAAGGACGCGAAGATAGACGACCTCCTTGAGGTCACTACAGAATCGATATTGAACAGAAGGCTGCAGTCAGTTGTGTTCAGGAACGGGCTTGCCAAGACGCAGAAGCAGGCAAGGCAGCTTATAACGCATGGGTTTATATCGATAAACGGGAGAAAGGTGAAGTCGCCTGGATATCTGGTCAAGGCAAGCGAAGAGACAATGATAGGATACTACAAACCGATAGACCTGAATCCGGAACAGCCGGCTCCTGCAGCGAAGGTTGATGAGGTCAAGGTAGAAGCTGCACAGCAGACTAAAGAGGAATAAGAATGCCAGGTAAGAAGAAACAAGAGCCAAAGGCCGCAAAGCAGGAGAAGCAGCAGACGGAGACGAAGAAGGAGAACATATCATATGAAAACATTGCGATAGAGGCGCAGCAGAAGTACATACCTAAAGCCATCAGATGGGGGGTTGCGCATATACATTCGTCAAAGAACAACACGATAATAACGCTTACAGACCTTTCCGGAGCAGAGACGATTGCTACAGGGAGCGGAGGCATGGTGGTCAGCGCTGATCATGAAGAGGGATCTCCTTATGCAGGGATGCAGGCTGCGTACAAGGTTGCTGCAGTCGCAATAGAGAAGGGAGTCACGAACATAAACATAAAGATACGGGCGCCTGGAGGCCACGGCTCCAAGATACCTGGGCCTGGAGCACAGGCAGTAGTAAGGGCGCTTGCAAGGAGCGGCATAAAGATAGGCAGCATAGAGGACGTGACGCCGATACCAACCGATACGACAAAGAGGCCTGGAGGAAGGAGAGGAAGGAGAGTTTAGGCTTCTCTTTCATTGGACTCGGGGTCTGTTTTTTTTTCAGTGCTGGATGTTATGCATGCTGGGCTGCATGAAAGAGGAATGCAGCTGCATTATTAGTTAGGCCTATTATCGGCTGCGGATAGATTCCGAATGCTATTGTTATGAATAGGCATATGAACACTACCGCAGCGATGGTCTTATCCGTCCTTATCTGCCTTCCTCCTTCCTTCTCGGTGTATGCGGCAGATATCGCCCTGATGTAATAGAATATGGAGATTACGCTGTTTATTATCCCTATTATCGCAAGCCATACAAGGTTCGCATTTATTGCGCTTAGGAAGAGCAGGAGCTTCCCTATGAATCCGGTAGTGAATGGTAGCCCCAGCAGGGACAGCATGAAAATGGCAAGTGCAATGGCAAGATAGCTGTTTTCAGACCTGAGCCCTATCAAGTCGTCTATGCCTGCTCTGTTCCTCTTCTCCAGCAACGCGACTATGGCCATCAGACCTATAAATAGAAACATGTGAGAGAAGATCTGGAACAGGCTTGCCGAGATTCCCTGCGGTGTAGCAGCGGCTATTCCGATCAGTATGTATCCTGCCTGTGAGATCGACGAATAAGCGAGCATCCTCTTCAAATTCTTCTGCATCAGTGCTACAATGTTCCCGTAAGTCATTGTCAGGACGGATAGGATGGCAACTATGATGAAAAGCTGCTTGTCTGCGATGAATACCAGTATTAGTATTTGTATGAGCGCAGCAAATCCCACTTTCTTGTTCATGCCTCCGAGCATCGCCGTGACGTATGCAGAAGACCCCGAGTACACGTCAGGGATAAGGACGTTGAACGGGAATATTGACGCCTCAAACCCAATGGCGGATATGAAGAGTATGCCTGCAAACGCTATGAGGGTGCCCTGCGAATACGATCTCAGCGCGAAGCTGCTCGATGCACCGTATACCAAGACGATTGCGAATGATATCACTGCTATGGCTATTGACGCCATTATGAAGAGCTTTGCCGCTGCCTCTATGCTCTTCTTTGACAGGAGTATTGCGAAGACCATAGGTATGCTCGCAAGCTCGAGGCCGAGGAATATCGTTATTAAAGATGTGGAAGACGACACGACATACATGCCTATGAGTGCGAATGCGCCTATGACCGCGAAGTCCACATAGTTCTCTGAATAGTTGAAGGCTATCAGGTTTACCAGCAGCAGGCCTGCGGTGAATATCGAAGCCATGAACAGGGAGAACGGATTAGCGGAGAACACCCCGGCGAACAGACCTGAATAGCCGGACATGAGAAGGAACAGGAGGTCTACGAGAATCAGGATTAGGATGACTGCGTTTATGGCAAGATGCTCTCTCCTCCTGCTGCCCAGTGCCTTGCTTGCCAGGTTCAACAGCACGAATAGGGAAGAGAGGACGAAGAGGAGATAGAAGTATATGGAGCTCATAGCACCACCAGGAAATAGAAGGAGACGAAGAGGACCAGCACCCCTATTATGAATATCAGCGCGTATGAATTTATGTTGCCGACAGAGAACCTCCTTATCCCGTATCCCGACCTCACGGTCACTCTCCCTATCCTGTCAAAACCCTCATTAAGGTAGGAATCGAATTCGGCAATGCCTGCTGAAAGGCCGTACATCACCCTTGATACGAGATCGTATCCGAATTCCATCGCCTGCCTCGTGTATATTATCCTGTCGAATGCCTTGCTGCCGGACTTGACGCAGTTCCTATAATAGACGTTGTAACTGAGCACTGCACCTATTGCTATCAATACTGTGAAAAAGATGCCGTCTGTAATGCTTATGTACGCGCTTGCCTGGATTGGCAGGTATGCAAGGTATCCCCCGAAGTTTAGGAATCCTCCCACGTACAGGAAAGCGGCAGATGCTGCCACAGTAAGCACAGCGAGTGCAGCCATCGGATATACCATGCTACCTGGAAGGCCCATGTACCTTGTCTGCACGGCGGAGTTCTTTGTGTCCTTTGCTCCGTATGAGAGCCACCTTATTATGTAGAAGCTTGTCAGTATCGATATGCCTGACATTATGGCATAGACGGCGAAGTTGGAGTATAGCGCTGTGCTCACCTCGGCGTTTGAGAAGAACCCTGAAAATGGAATGAACCCTGCAAGGGATAGGGCTCCGAAGATGGTGGCGATGTAGGCAAGCTTATTGTACCTGAGGCCTGAGATCTCGTTCAGTTTCTCCTTTCCTGTCGACTTGGTTATCACGCCCGCGCTGAAGAACAAGAGTGCCTTGTAGAAGCTCTGCACGAAGAAGAAGTATATTGCAGCAAGCACGGCTCCGCTGCTGACTGCAACGAGCATTATCGAGAGCTCCTGTATCGTCGAATAGGCTATGACCTTCTTTATGTGCATCTCGCGCGTTGCTGCAAGTGTTGATATTAAGGCAGTGGCCAACCCGAATACCAGTATTATAGCCCTTATTCCAGAGATCAGGAACAATGGATAAAGCAGTATTACGACAAACACGCCCGCCTTTACCATTGTCGATGAATGCAGGAACGCGGAGACAGGAGTAGGGCCTTCCATTGCGTCTATTAGCCACTCGTGGAATGGGAACTGCGCAGATTTCGTGAATATTGCAGTGAGAAGGAGCAGTACGGCTATTGTAGTATCTATTCCTGTTTGAGACGCGACAGAAGAAAGTATCTGTGCAAACCCGAATGTGCCGAACACATGCCAGAAAATAATTATAGATCCTAGGAGTGCGAGGTCGCCTATGAAGATAATCGTCAGTGCCCTTCGAGCGGCCCTGTTGGCAGCAGCATGCCTGTTCCAGAAACCTATCAGAAGGTAGCTGGTGAGGCTCAGGAACTCCCAGGCAATGAAGAGCACTATGAAATTGCCGCTCACAGCGAAGACCGACATCGCAGCCTGGAACGCGAGGATCTCTATGTAATACCTCTTCTGCTCCAGTGGCGAGTTTATGTATCCGCTCGAATATACTAGAACCAGTATGGCTATGACAGATACAAGCGCAAGGAGCATGAGGTTCAGCGGGGTGACGGAGAAGGTTAGGTTTATGACTAATTTGCCTATGGCAAACCATGAAAAGGTATTTGAGCCGTAACTTACAAGCGGCAGGAGGACCGCACTGACCACAGCTCCGCCTATCGCGACATACTTTGCCTTTGAATAGTCCTTGAGCAGTGATATTCCGGCCATGGCAGCCAGCAAAGGGAATATAATCAGTATTGCCATCATGTTTACCACTTGAGTTTTGACAGCTTCGTCACGTCGAAGTCTATCCCTCCCCGCTTCATGTATACGTAGAAGGTTATCACTGTTATTATCTCTGCCGCAGCTACGGTGAATATGGCGAACATCATCAGCACTGCGCCTGGGCTGGCTTTGCCAGGATATGAAAAGAAGGATACAAGGGCGATCATGCTTGCTGCGAATATGAGCTCTACGGCGAGCATTATCACCACAAGGTGCCTGTCCGTTGCTATGCCTGCCAGCCCTATGGCGAAGAGCGCGATGCTCAGTGCAATCAGGTATGCAAGCATTATCATTATACTACCAACCTTATGAATTTGTTTATTATCATGACCCCGCTTATTGAAACTGCAGCCAGCAGCGTTGCCATTACATAGAACAGTGCATATGAGCCCTGCATCGCTATCGCAGCGGAGCCGAGGAAGCTCGATGCCGCATTGGCGCCTGTCGGCTGGACGTAGCCCAGTATGACGTATCCTAGGCCAGCAGCAGTTACAGCTGCGACTGCCAGGAAGGCCGGAAGGAATATCAGTTTGGCGCCCTTCTCCTCAGTGGATACGGCGACTATGAGGTAGGTTGAGAGGCCTCCTACGAAGACCAGGAGCTGCAGCAGCGCCATCACAGTCTGCCCGAGGAGGAAGAAGAGGAGCGCGCTGCCGAGGAATGCCGCAGCCAGCGCGGCTACAGCATAGATCAGCCTCTTGGCTGCGAAGATCAATATGGATGATGCAACGGTTATGGCGGAGATTGCAAAGAAGGCATATAGGTCAAGCATGTCTATCTACTCTAGCTCTTCGGGCCTGGTGACAAGCTCTCTCTTGTCGTAGGCCTCATAATCGTAGTTTTTCGTGAGTACGAGGCATTTTGGAGGGCAGACCTCCTCGCACAGCGCGCAGAACAGGCATCTCTCGTGCCCGACCTGCGGCATTATCTTGTCGCCCTTTTCTGTCATGACGTTTACCATTGTTATTGTCTTGTTTGGGCAGATTATCGCGCATGCCGAACAGCTTATGCAGGTGTCCATGTCCAGCCTGAGCTTCCCCCTGTAGTTGTCAGGCAGCGATTCCCTGTGCTCTGGGAATTCGGTGGTGTAGCTTTTTTCAGAGACCATCACCTTTGTCGTCTTTGCAAGTGGTCCTATCATGTCTTCACCTTACGAACACAATATATGTCATTACAAGATTTATTAATGAGAGCGGTATAAGCCAGAGCCATCCGAACCTAAGCACGCGGTCCACCCTCATCCTGAATGCCGTAGCCCTAACCACTATCACGAAGACGGACACTATGAACGCCTTAAGGAGTATCCAGAACAGGGGAGGAAGGAAAGAGGGGCCCAGCCATCCGCCAAGGAATAATATTGATACCAGTACGCTCCCGAGGAACATCCTTGCATAATCCAGGAAGAGCGCAATGGCGTAATACGGAGCGCTCACATCTGTAAGCCATCCGGCTATCAGCTCTGAATCGGCCTCCCTGAGGTCGAACGGAGGCCTCTCGAACTCTGCGAGCAGCGCTATGAAGAACACTACAAAACCTATAGGCATCAGCAACCCGAAGTAGTAATGGGCTGCCTGCGAAGATATTATACCATCAAGGCTGTAGCCGCCTGCGAGCATTGCGACTGAGGCCACGACTATCAGTACAGGAAGCTCGTAACTAAGGAGCACCAGAATTGACCTCTGCGCGCTGATGCCTGCGAACTTGTTTCCGCTTGAGAAGCCAGCGGTGAAGAGGAGAAGAGGCAGGAAGGAGACTATTGTAAAGATTATCAGAAGCCCGAATCCGAGGTTGGTGGCCTGGAGAGTTGGCGAATACGGGAGCAGGAGCACTATGAAGATCGAGAGAGCAAGGAGGAGGGGTAGCGACACTGCAAACAGAGGCCTGAAAGCATTCTCCGGTATTACGTCCTCCTTTGAGAGCAGTTTTATCAGGTCGGCAAGATTCTGGAGCAGTCCCCACATGCCGACATATGTAGGGCCATGCCTGTACTGGGCCCTGGCTATGAGCTTCCTCTCAAGCCAGCCTACCATGTATCCGAATATGGAGAATATAATCGACACTATTATTATGTATATTATTATCCCTATTACCTGATGCAGAGTGTCTCCGCCTGTCCAGTAGGGTATGTTCGCAATGTTACCTATATCAGTCTGCAGTGCCATCCTATCTATCCACGCATCCCATTATAATGTCCAGAGAGCCCAGTATCGCGAATAGGTCAGCAAACCTCGCGCCTCTTGCCAGGCTGCCTATGGCTGCAAGGTTTATGAAGTTTGGGGAGCGTATCGACAGCCTGTAAGGCTTCTGAGGATCTGCAACCATGTACATGAGGCATTCTCCCCTTGGGAGTTCCCTGTTCACTATAGATATCCGGTTAGGTGGCACTGGGCTCCTGAGCTTTACTGGCATCCCCTTTGCACTCCCTTCAGGCATTGCCCTGACAGCCGCCTTCACTATCCTTATGCTCTCCTGCATCTCAAGCATCCTCACCTTGTACCTTGAATAGTTGTCTCCGTCCTGCAGGGTCTTTGAATTGAAATGAAACTTGTCATACACGTAGTATGGATTGGCTTTCCTAACATCGTAATTGAGACCTGACGCCCTGAGTACAGGTCCCGTGACTCCGAGCTCCTTGGCCTTGTCCCTTGACAGGACGCCGACACCTTTCATCCTCTCATTGAAGATTGGATTCTTCTCTATGTACTTCTCGTACTCGAATACCCTCTTCTCCATATAGTCCATCAGGCTCAGGGCGTGCTCGGCAAATGATGGAGGAAGATCCTGGTTCAGTCCCCCAAGCCTCATGTTCACATAGAACATCCTTGATCCGGCAGCCTCCTGCAGCAGATCCAGTACCATGTCCCTGTCCTTGAAGGCCCACATGAATACCGTGAACATCTGCCCTATGTCATTGCACAGCGTTCCCAGGAAGAGCAGGTGGCTCGCTATCCTTTGGAGTTCAAGAAGTATCGTCCTGGCATATTTCGCTGGCTCGCTTGGCTCGATGCCCATTGCGGCCTCTACGGTTGCGACATATGCCTCATCGTAAGACATAGGAGCCACATAATCAAGCTTTTCGGTGTATGGAGGTATCTGCATGTACATCCGCGTCTCGGCAAGTTTCTCAACGCCTCTGTGAAGGAACCCTATATGCGGCTCGACATTGACTATGGTGTCGCCGTCAAGGTCTACCACCAGCCTTATAACTCCGTGTGTGCTTGGATGCACTGGCCCTACATTTATCCTTGTTATGTTCATGCCTTTTCTCCCTTGGTCTTGTATGGGGCGTCCCATGCGAAGCTCTTCCTCAGGGGCGGATCTGTACCGTCCCATTTCTCAAGCAGCAGTCTTGGTGCCTTCCTGCCCCTTATCTCTATTCCGAACATCTCTGACAGCTCTCTCTCGTACCAGTCTGCAGATTTGTGCACATTTTCGACGGATGGGAGCCAGAGATCCGATGTGCTCAGCGTCACCTCTACGATTTCGTCCTTTATTGGTTCCAGGTTACGGAGCAGGTATATGACGTCCACATGGTCGACGTAGTCTACTGCAGTTATCTTTACCAGATAATCGAACCCTGCGGATTTCATCCTGCTCAGCGTGGCCGGCAGGCCATCCCTTTCAGCCTTCAATATTACCACCTACTTTCTTCTGCAGCTTGATCAGCGCGGCGAAAAGGTTTTCGGGCCTTGGAGGGCACCCCGCCACGAAGACGTCTACTGGAAGGACCTCGTCTATTCCCTTTATTATGTTGTAGCTCTCCCACCACGGCCCTCCGCACGTGGCGCACTCGCCGAAGGCGACGATGTATCTTGGAGAGGACATCTGCTCGTAAAGCCTCTTTATCTCCGGCACCATCGACTTCGTGACCCAGCCGGCTATTATCATCACGTCGCACTGCCTCGGGGTGCCCCTGAACAGCAGGTACCCCTTTCTCTCGGCGTCTATCCTAGCAGACCCGAAGTCCATGAGCTCTATTGCGCAGCACGCAAGCCCGAACTGGAGGGGCCACAGGGAATTTACCCTGGCCCAGTTTACCAGCTCTTTTGTCGGAGGCAGGTTCCTTGTGAGGTCTGAAAGCTTGGCGAAGAGCGCGTTCGGCTTGACTTCCCTCCCCTTCAATGACTCGTACACAAGCTTGTCCATCTCCTTCCTGGCATTGGCAAATTCCTCACTGCTTGCATCTGCCTGGTCTTCCATCATTCATTCACCCCGTCTTGCAATGAGCAATATGAACGCCTCGAATGCCATGCCGAAGACCAGGAGGGAGAGGATTGCTGCGCTTGGAAGGAACTGCATTGAGCTTGCGAGAGGCGCCCATACGATCACCACTGCAACAAGGATCTCGAACATTATGAACATCGTGAAATAGTGAAGATATTCGCCCATTATGGTTATCCTGCTGCCTGTGCTCGCCTCTGCGCTTTCGTACGACGCGTCTTTCACCGGGTTCCTTGTCGTCTTATCCCTGAGCATCTTCGATGTCGTGATCATTGATACAGGGACGAATATTGCAAAGAGTATAAATAGGATTACGGCGGTGGCGTTAAAATCCATGATTTAGATAATGCGATGATAATTTAATATTAGTTGCGTGGTGAAGAGAATACGTACCGATATCCTGCAAGTGCAAATATATGGAACTTTCAACAAAGGCGAAGGAGGCTATAGCAAGAGGGTCGCTCAAGATAAGAGTCGTCAGGAACGGTATGTTCCAGCAGATTACTTTCAGCGTTAAGAGGGTGCAGATTGGCAATATAACGTACGTTGAGCTTGCGAGCGAGAGGCAGATTGACATCTCCGAACTATCCAAGATAGCGGATGACATGGGCCTGCCGGTGGAAGCCCAGAATGGGAAGGCCTTTCCGAAGGGCACGTCATCTGCAGACTTCTCCGGGCTCTGATCATGCTCTGCCTGAAAGGCACGACGTGCAGATGCCGTTTTTCAGGTGCAGCCCGCATGATGCCCTGCCGCACACTCTGCACGCCCTCTCTGCAACCTTACCGCAGACATGGCATATTCCCTTCAAACCAGTCATGGCACCACTAATTCAATTCCAGCACGCCGCTATATAAGTCACGCGCCTTCTCCAGAGACAGGGGCTTCAACCCCTTTGATTTGGCATACCGGCACTGGTACTTGATATAGGACGAATTTATCCTGGTGTCAGGGTTTATCTGCCTGCAGCGCTCTATGTATTCAAGGATTATCTCTGCGGCCTGGTCCTCCCCCATGCCTCTGACATTTACCAGGTACGGGGCAAGGACAAGGTTGACCGTCCTGTGCCTCACGTCTGATATGGGATTCGAGAGCAGTTTCTCGATCCACCTGTAACTGCCTTCCCTCACGTCCACGCGGACGTCTATCTTTGGCATCTTCATCTTTTTTGACTCTTCGATTATGCGCTTTGGCAGCTCTCCTGCGGGTATGGGCAGGTTCTTCCTTATCTCGTCGGCTATCGCGTTCTCCATCAGCTTTAGCGCACTGTCCTTCTGGAGATAGACGAGCCCCCTGTCCAGCTCTTCCTTAACAAGCTCGAGGCCTGGAGACCTTGGCGAAAGCGACAGGAACTTGCCGAAACCTATTATGAACCTTTCTCCAGAATAGCTCATCTCAATCCCCAGTTCCGACAGGAGCCTGAGGATGTTGGGCATGGACTCGTCCTCGAGGGCGCTCCTTGACCTCTGGGCTTCTGCAAGTATATACCTCTCAAGGTGCGGCTTGCTGTTCACGGCACTTATCAGCATCCTGGAATACACGTAGCTTATTACATACATGTACTTTATCTCCTTCAGTCTTGTGGCATAGGGCGGGATTGCGCTGCTGTTTAGGTCCTCTTCGACACGCAGTATCCCGGCCTTTATGAACTTGTCATCAAGCTCTTGGACGGCGCCTGCTATGATCTTCTTCGCTTCGCTGGAGAAGGGGTACTTGCATGCGAAGTCGATATCCGGCCTGTCGCCGTTCATGATAAGGAATAAGAAAGACCTAATATAAATTGGTTACAGCCTGCGAAAAGTTTAATTAATTGAGCAGTTCATACTTATCTGGTTTTATGGCAGACGATGTCAAGCCAGGCTGGGATGACCAGACAGATATGTTCATAAGGGAAATAGGAGTGTCGGTCTCGAAGAAATATGGGGTAGATCTTAGGAAATTCCTCCTCAGCCCGCAGGAATACGGCGATACCGCAGGCATGGAGGAAAAGATAAAGAACATCAGGGCCGAGGCGGACCGGTACTTCGAGGACATCCTCGCAAGCCTTTCAAAAGAAGAGGAAAGCCTAGTGGCTGACCTGGAGAAGCTGGATTCTGTCTATACGCAGGTAAACCAGACGGTAAATAGCAGGGCAGGAATAGGGAGAATACCTTTCATAAAGCCAGCTGATATGAGTTTTGGAGACTCGAGTCCTGAAATAGTGTATATAGACCAGTACAACAGCCAGGTCGATGCGCTTCTCACAAAACTGATCAACATCTCAAATTACATATGCGATATCTCCAGCACTTACAGGAAATACACCATAGGCACGTGGGTATTTTCAGGCAGCAGGAGCTATGTCCTGGCTGTCAGTGCCCCTACAAGCGCAGTCATATCGGTAGAAAACTCGAGGGATCGTATAGACCTTATGCTTGATCAGGCAGCACTGGCGCTGCCGAAGGCCTTGTAAGAGAATCCTCATGAAAAGAGTCATAGTAATAACCGGCACGCCGTGCACAGGCAAGACGACTATTTCTGAGAAACTGATAAGGCGCACGGGTAATTCGGAGCTCATAAAGGCGAATGAGATAGTAAAGGGCAAAAAGCTGTTCAAAGGATACTCGGAAGGCGGAGAAATGATTGCTGATATGAAGGCCCTTAGGATGGAGCTGGAGAAGCGTATACGAGCAAGCAAGGCGGAGCTTGTGATCGCTGAGGGCCACCTGCTTTGCGATATCCCAATACGCGGAGCCGTGGCGATAGTGATAAGGGAACATCTTAATACCCTATTGGCCAGGATGAAGAAGCGAGGATACAGTAAAAACAAGATTGAAGGCAATATAGTTTCCGAGGCGATAGACTACTGCGGTGTGAATGCAGCAGAAAACTATATGGAGGTTTATGAGGTTATGGGAGGGACCGCGGCGATTGCGTTTATAGAATCAATAATAAAAGGCAGGAGGAAAACGGGTGCTGAGATAGACATGCTTGGCGAATTGAACGGGCTGGCTAAAAAACTTGGGAAGCAGGTAATCTGAACTCATATAGATATCTTCTTCTGCAGCTCTGAGTAGAGGGTTGCTGAATATTCCTTCGGTATTTTGTTTACAATTATGTTTTGGCCTGAGATGACTACATCTTTATGAACCTTCAGGTCTTTCGGAAGCTTTCTTAGAGATTCTGATATCGAGGTTATTGCTGTCTTCTCTAAAGCGTATATTTCTGATTCACGCATCATGAATCCATGTGCGCCTCTGTGCTTTTTCATGAAATCCTGGGAGGCTCCGGGAATGAAAGCGCTGGGACCCTTGAGCACCCTAGACCCCACATTCTGCTTGGGCGCTGCGATGAAAAGTACGCCTTTCTTACCGAGGATAAACTGCAGGTTCAGGTAGACGCTGAAGCCGCCCTGGCTTAGGTGCCTGACTATCTGCTGATTGACCTTCCTAAGCTGCGGGTAGATGATGTCTTCGCTTTTATTCTTTATATTGCATGTTATGATGAAGGTGTCTAAGCCCAATGACTCCGCAAACTTGCTTACAAGGACGCCTGCCTGTCCCGAGGAGAACTTTGGGCCGTAGAATAGGTCTATGCTGGGCTTCCCTATAAATTTGCGCGAAACCAGGACGAACTTTCCGAGCGACTCCAGGGATACCCCAGCGGCAACATTCCTGTTGCTGTCAACCGGATCTATTACTATGAACTGCGAATTGAACCGCTTAACTGCATCGTTGCTGATGGATTCCTTCCTCTCCTTCGGCTCTATCAATATAGGCAGCTTAAACTTCGATGCAGATTCAAGAAGCGCGATTATGGATCCGTAGTGGTGAATAAGCAGTTCGCACAGATACCCTGAAAAGCCGTTTGTCTTCACCTCAGCTCCGTATATTCCGTGCGCCCTGAGAAGGTATTTCAGTATCCTTACGTCATCCCTCTGCTTGGCGTTTAGGTTTGAGTTTATGAATTCGTTGTGAAGAGGCGTCCTGTCAACCGTTGTTCCCATCTCTTCTATACTGTCTATCTTGAGCGCAGGCACAAGATCCACCTTCATGCCTATGGAATCTAGATATAGTCTTAGGTATGGATGCTCTGCGTATTTTATCTCGTATCTACCCTTCTCCTTTCTTGCAACTGTCTCCCCGTATTCAACCCCAAGCTTGACGGCTTTATCCCTGCCGAGTTTTTTGTTGAAGAGCATAAATAAGTCAATGTCAGAATTTCCCTTAAGGTTGGTTCCTCTCGCTATTGAGCCTGCAACCATCAGCTCTACTTCTGTTGGGACCGTTTTCTTTAGGAGACTTATCAGCTTGTTGACATTATGGGTAGTTTCTCTTATTTCTGCTTCGGAGGGTTTGATGTCGTAGAGTATCCTTTTGAATATTTTTCGCGATGCCTCTTCTTTGGCCTTTTCCATAGTAGAACTTATTACATGCATAAGATATAAATAGAGTTAATTGACCTATCTTTATGTGGGCTCGTAGCGAAACGGTATCGCGCGTTGTTCGCAACGACGAGATTGCGGGTTCGAATCCCGCCGAGTCCA
>JAJZKW010000016.1 GCA_021803945.1 Microcaldota archaeon | reverse complement strand
CTTCACACTAAATAAAAATTTCACTCAAAGTATAATAATCTTTCAATCTCAAGTATGGATTCATGGTAAAAGAATTTTTTGTATTATTTCGAAAACACTTCCTCATAAATGAAATTTGCTCCGACCGGGATTTGAACCCGGGTTGCAGACGTGAGAGGCCTGCGTCCTTGACCGGACTAGACGATCGGAGCAAAAGATTTAATATCTCTATATTGCTATACTACTTAAAGCTTTTTGTGGTCTTATGACGCTTTGCGAAAAATACACACCTTTTACACTCAATGGCATAGTAGGCAACAACGCTGCAAGAGACAAGCTTGTGCAGTTCGGGATAGACGCTATCGGAGGAAAGAAAGCCAGGCCGATAATGATATACGGCCCCCCGGGCACCGGAAAGACGACAGCTGCGCATGCAGTTGCATACTCCAACGGCTTGGAACTGGTTGAGCTTAACGCAAGCGATTACAGAGATTCAGAGACCCTGCGCAAGAAGATACTTCCTCTGGGCACGACCAGAGGCCTATTCAGCAAGAGGTCGCTTATACTGTTCGACGAGATAGACGAGCTGTCAAGGCTGGATTCTGCAGGATCAGACCGCGTCATACTCCAGCTGATGAGGGAATCAAGGCATCCGATAATAGTTATAGCGAACGATTATTGGAGCAGGAAGGTGGGATTTCTCAGGGACGCTGTAGAGAAGGTCGAGTTCAAGAGGCCTGATTCCGGAGAGATAATGGCGCTGCTTGAGAAGATCATTGCAAGCGAGCATAAGAATGTGCCAAATGGCATCCTTGTGGAGATAGCGAAAAGGAGCAATGGTGACATACGCGGCGCTATTAACGACCTTGAGATGATGATAGATGCTGAGCCAGGGCTGCTCGAATGCCTTGGCATAAGGGATCGGAAGGCGGAGATATTCAGGGTGCTGGACAAGATATTCCTTTCATCCAATTTCGACATTGCAAGGAATGCGCTGAACTCCTCAGATGTCGAACTGGACATGATGCTCAACTGGATAGGCCAGAACATACCAAACAAGTACCTATCGAAGATGCCTGTGTACGAGGCATACGACAGCCTGTCCAAGGCGAGCATGTTCAGCGAGAAGGCGTCAAGGGGAAGCTATTATGGCTATCTAAGGTATGCAAGCGTGTTGATGTCATCAGGCGTCTCGCTGGCAAGCAACGGCAATGTGAGCCTTCTCACTCAGTACACATTCCCTTCAAGGATAAGCAGGATGAGCAAGACGAAGAAGAGCAGGGAGGCGCTGAACCGCATGGCCCTCAAGCTCACCAGCGAATTGCACGCAAACAAGAAGACAATAATAAATGAGCATCTGCCAGTACTGAATGCAATGATAAACAAGGCCATAGAGCAGTACGGGGCAGAGGCGGTCCAGGAGTTCATGGAGAGGCTGTACAAGCTCGACAAGGAGGAGGTTGCAGTGATAGCGTCATATTCAAGGTTCAGCTCTTAGCTTATCATAGAACCTGCCAAGATCCAGCTCAAATGCAGTCCCAGGTTCTTCTATCCCGAAATTCTTCAAGACCTTCGGGTGCAGCTCCCCGAAAAATCCCATCCCCTTTCCATCGATAGATATCTCAGCGCACCTGCCGTCTATGAATGACCCGTGCCTGTACTCGCTTATACTGTGCTCTTTCCCCAATGCGGAAAGAAGCCCTTCGACTGCTGCCTTAACTTCGTTGAAGTTCGACTTCGGATTTATCGATACGCATCCCAGTCTGTGCGACTCCACAGGCTTTCCGCTCTTCACGCAGAAGGCCATGTCGAGCTCGAATATGTCCTGCGGCATCCTTTCATGAGACGACATCCCAAGGTTGCTGAGCAGCGAAGGAAGTATCCACGTCCTCATCATTGATATGGTCTCAGTCTTCGAGTCCTTCAGCCTTATGGCTTCCTTTCGGTCTTCTATGCATGGCTTTTCGAAGTTGGTTGATGCATTGGTCAGGTACGAATTTGTCATCTCGCTGAAACCGAGCCCTATCATGATCTCGACGACCTTCCTGTTGAATTTTGTCCTCTCCTCGAGGCTCCCCTGCTGCGAATAGAAGACAGAGAGCGGGTTTATGTAGTCGTATCCGTACCCTATGGCTATATCCTCTATTATGTCCTGTTCGTCTATCACGTCGAGCCTGTATTCAGGCACGCTGAACCGTATGTTGTTGCCGATCAGCGCGGCTTCATATCCCATCTTGTTGGCCAGGGATATTATGTTGTTGTATCCTATCTCCACTCCTATCTCCTTCTCGGCCTTTGAGAGAGGTATGGTTATGTACCTGCGCTCCGTCTCAGGCGTATCTATATGTTTTTTCCCATAATCTATCCTGACCTTCCTCACCTCGGCACCGAGGTCCATCAAGCTGGCGGCTATGAGATCAGGAATCTTGTTTACTGCATATTCCGAAGTGCCTGTTATGTCCACAAAAACGTTCCTTGTGGCGGTCGTAATTCTTGTCCTGTCTGAATTCAGTATGGGTATGAATGACATGACTCCTTCCGAGTCAATGAGCGCCGGGTAGTAGCTCTTCTTCGCGCCCTTTATTATACTCCCGTACTGCCTTCCCTTCTCATGGCCTTCGAGCACCTCGCTGAACTTCATCGCTCCTTCATTGCCAAGCGGGACGTATGACATGTCCCCTGAGGCTTTGTACGACATCGGAGGCTTCACCGAATCCAGGTCATGCAACCCGATAGCTATCTTCCTCCTGTTCCTTCCATACGTCTCGCACAGCTTCTCTGTGTAGTTGATCATGTTGGCCAACGCGCTTTCATCCATTTTGACGCCATATGCGGCAATGCCGGAGATGAATGGGCGTATCCTCTTCACGCTCGGGTCTACGGTTATGGAGAACGCTGGCTCCTTATTCTTTATCTCATAGCTGAACTTGCTGGACTTGTGCATGAAGTTCTTCAATGCCCTTGCAAACCCTACTGCATCAAGGAGATCCAGCCTGTTGGCCGTAACCTCTAGCGAGATGTTCTCGCTGTCAACGCTCTCGACCTCAAATCCAAGCTTCGTCACCTGCTCTTCGAGCTTTTTTTCATCTATGCCCGAGCCCAGCAGGCCGTACACATATTTCTTGTTGAATGATATTACCGGCATGTCTACGCACCCTTCCTGTCCCTTACCCATCCTATGTCGTTATTATAAAGCTCCGATATGTTTGATATGGTAGGATCCTTTATCAACAGTATCCTGTCTATACCAGGGCCCCATGCAAGCACCGAAAGCTTGCTTCTCCTGATCCCTGTTATCTCCTCCCTTATCATGCCTGCGCCTCCTAGCTCTATCCATTCACCGCCCTTCTCGGAATACGCCATGAATTCGACTCCGGGTTCCACGAAAGGGAAATATGAAGGCTTGAACTTTATCTTCATGCCTATGCAATCGTATATCTTCGTAATCTGGTCGAAGAGGTTAGAGAGCGTCAAATCCTTCCCTATTATCAGCCCGTCCATCTGGTAGAAATCGGCCAGGTGCCTGTAGTCTACGGTCTCATTCCTGAATACCCTCCCTATTGAGAACAGCTTTATCGGAAGCTCGTACTTGTCCGGGTTCTGCTTGAAATCATTTATAACGCTGTAAAGGTATCTGGAAGAGACGCTTGTGGTATGCGTCCTGAGAAGCATCTGGCCTGCTGCGTCCTCCCTCCATTTCGTATGCCATCCCTTTTCATGCGCCCTCTTTATTGTCTTGACATGCGGCACGTCGTCGAGCGCGGCCTTATCGAGGTTCGCTACGTAAAACGTATCCTGCGCATCCCTTGCAGGATGATCCTGCGGCACGAAAAGCGAGTCGAAGACCCAGAATGAGGATTCCACTGCCGGCCCAGAAACCTCCCTGAAGCCCATGCTAACGTACGCATCTTTAAGGTCATCCAATAGCCTTTTCATAGGATGCCTCCTTGCAGGCGCCTGCTTCTCGACATTCACATTGACGTCATATCTCTTGAACTCCATGCCCTTCCAAGCTCCGCTTGCGATTATACTCCTGTCTATAGAGTCTATGGAATCAGGGACTCCCTCCCCAAGCCCTTCGATGCCCTTTTCATCTATCTCTATCCTCTTTATTTTTTTATGCTTCTCTATCCGCACCAAGCCTCTCTTTTCAAGCCTCCTCAGCCTCTCTCCGTTGCTCCTGATTGCCGCACCATCTCCCGGGTTGTCCAGGAGCTCCTTCAGAAGGCGGCTGTCAGGAAGCATTCTTTCAGCTCCTGCCCTCCTGCCTTCCGCAGTCAACTTCAGGACGCCGCCTTCTATCTCCACCATACCATCTTTCTTCGCCCACTGCAGGCCAAGCTTGCCTTTGTCATCAAGGTCTGAAGGCCTTATCTCGTCCTCCCCGGCATTGATCCTCCTTATGAGCAGCTCCTCGGGCAGGCCGCTCTCCGCATAGTCCCTCCCCTCATCGCTCAAGACAGCTCTCTCATCCTCTTCATAGTCTATCCTGACCATTCCTCTCTCTTTAAGGTTCTCAAGGGACCACATGGCTTCGTCCTTGCCGATACTAGCCAGCGATATAAGCTCTTCAAGGCCTATCCCTCCCCTCTCCTTCAGGGCCTTCAGGACCGATAATTCATATCTGTGCACCATTGCACCTACTAAGCAAACACTTTAACGTATATATAGACAGCGAGTATGCCTGCCAACATTGTAATAATAAGATATATCTGCTGAGTGTAGCCTGCGTACATGTCGGTGAAATAATTTATGACTTCGTCCTGCAGCGATTCTGTCTCAAGGTAAGAGAACCTGAATTCGGAAAGCGGTTCGCCTTGATACCACGAGAATGTTGTAGTGTTCCCATAATTGCCAACAAAGCTTGGATACGGGTAGTCTGGTTCAGGATATACCGAGATGACATGAGTGCCTGCAGGTATGATTATGTTCAGCCTGGCGTTTTGAGGCAGTGCGTCGCCGCTTGCCACGTGCTCGAAGTCGAGCGCCGCGCTGTTGAAAGTGTAATCGAATTTTCTAGGGCCTATGTTCTTCACGGTAGTCACGTTAGATGCATAGTACCTCATTGTCAGCAGCGCTTGCGCAGTTCGGCTATTGCGGTCTATTATCGGGCCTGGCAGGAAGGTAAAATCCGATATGCTCCCAGTCGGGCTGGTTATGTGCTGTATCAGCAGGTTGGTATGGAGAACATAGCTCCAGTCTTCAAGCGTCAGGTTTATTGACTGTCTGTCCTGGAGGTACTGCCCTACTGAGGAATTGCTCATGTTTACAAGGAGCGTCTCCACGACCTCGGCTGTCGTGCTTTTGTTCAGTATAACTGTAGTGTTGAGATAAGCCACGTTGATGTACGCAAATATGTTTGTTGATAGGAGGCATAATGGAACAAGCCAGATAAGTATCTTCCTCATAAGATCCCTTTATTTAGATATAAATTACTCCCATTAAGCTATATTAAACCTTTCTGGCTCTACACATACGCGTACGGCAATGTTTTGGAAAATCCAGGGCCCTCAGTAATGTTAAAAAAGCTTTGGACTCAAATAGAAGTCATTTAGAAGGGTCTAATTTATGAAGTCGGATCTTGACAACAAGTTAATAGCAGTGTTAAGGGTACGCGGAAGGATAGGCGTAAGGCGTACAATAAAGGAGACTCTAGAGAGGATGAATGTTCCTAGGGTAAACAGCCTCGCCCTGCTGTTCGGGAACGAGTCAAACATGGGAATGATAAAGAAGTGCAGCGATTTTGTGACCTATGGTGCGATATCCGAAGAGATGCTCAACAAGATCATGGAGAAGAAAGGAATCAAGACAAGCAAGGAAGATATCAGCGCCCTGATGGAGGGCAGTAAGAAGCCGAAGGATCTTGTACACCTCCCGATAAGGCTAAAGCCTCCAAGGCACGGGCACAGGTCAATAAAGCGCGGATTCTCAAGCGGCGGAGCGATGGGATACAGAGGAGACGCAGTGAACGAGCTCCTGAAGAGAATGGTATGATTGCATGGTATTGAGGATAAAGAGCAAGACGAGGAAATTCCTGGGTGCAAGGAGATGGGGAGCAGGAAACATCAAGAACAGGAGAGGGTCGGGGAGCAGGGGAGGTGTCGGCAGGGCAGGAAAGAAGCACAAGTTCACAAGGATTGTAAAGTACGAAAGAGAAAGGCTGTCGCACAAAGGGTTCACCCCTTTCAGAAGGGTAAAGCTTGATGTGGTGAGCCTTGATTACGCGTTGAGGGCTGCGCAAGGGAAGGGCGAAGTCCAGCTAAAAGGGTACAAGGTTCTCGGAGGCGGTGAGATTTCGCAGCCGATTACGATAAAGGCTAGCGGGTTCTCAAAGAAGGCCATAGAGAAAATAAAGCAGGCAGGAGGGCAGGCCGTTCAGCTGTAGTGTATTCATGGAGCGATTAAACATAGCTTTTTACTCTGATGCTTATCTTCCTGGAGTCGACGGCGTTGTGACATCAATGCTCAATTCAAAGTCAGAGCTCGAACGCCGCGGCCACAATGTCTACATCTTTGCCAGCTCGGACAGGAGGAACAAGAAGAGGTATTCCAGCTCTAAGGTCTTCCTCTACTCTGGCCTGGAGTTCAAGCCTTATCCACAGTACAACGTAGCCCTCTTCCCGTTCAATTCAATATTCAAGCTAAACGAGCTCAAGCTGGATATAATACACGCCCAGACACCCATGGTAATGGGTCTTGCCGGGCTTATGAGCGCAAAGCTGCTCAGGTATCCGATCGTAAGCTCATTCCACACCCTCATAACAAACAAGCCGATAATAGATGCGTATTATCCAAAGAACAGGCACTTCAAGAAACTGGCCACATCCTCTATGACCAAGTACACCAAATTTTTCTACAACAGCTGCGACAGGGTCATAGCGCCAACAGAAACCGTGGGTCTGATGCTGAAGAGATACGGCATATCAGACATAAGCATAGTCCCAAACAGCATAGACCTTGCAAGACTGAATCCAAAGATAGATGGAAGCGCAGTCAGGGATAGGCTAGGGATAAAGCCTAGGGAAAAGGTCATACTATACCTGGGAAGGCTGAGCAGGGAGAAGAGGATAGAGACGCTGCTCAGGGCAGCGAAACTGCTGATAAAGAGAGATCAGCGCATAAGGCTTGTAATAGGCGGGACAGGCCCTGCCGAACGCCACTACAGAGACATGGCAGCAAGGCTCGGAATAATGGATAATACTCTTTTCTTGGGATTCGTCGAGGAGAGAGTGCTGCCTGAGGTCTATGCATCATGCGATGTCTTCTGCCTCCCTTCTACATTCGAGACACAGGGCATAGTCTTGATAGAGGCGATGGCCGTAGGCAAGCCGGTAGTGGGAGCAGACTGCCTTGCTATAAAAGAGATGATAAGGGGAGGAGTAAACGGAGAAAAATTCAGGCCAGGCGATTATGCAGAGTGTGCAAGGAAGATAGAAAAGGTTTTAAATAATACCGAACATTATAAACACGAGGCTATCAAGACGGCAGCCCAATTCTCCAAAGAGAAAGTTGCCGACAGATTGCTAAGTGTTTACGATCTGGTCTTTTCTAAGAAGGCGATTTACTGAGCGACAACGACGCTACTGAAGTTCTGAGCACTGCTCCAACAAAGGTCACTACTCCTGTGCAGGACAAGGCCATGCACGTGCAGCCTGTGGCATTGAGCAAGGAGGATGCATTAAAGAAGTCGATAGAGGAGGAAAGGAAGAGGAGGTTTGACATAATAAGGGAGGTCAAGGCGGCAAGGAACAGGCTCGCATACAAGATTGCAGACAAAGCTGCAATATTGCAGCTTTCAGAGATAAGCAAGTCATCAACCAAGAACATAGGCTTCCTGCGGCGCAAGAAGGAGCAGATAGAGTTCAGGATAGCCACGGAGGCATTCACAGTAGAGGCAGAGAAGGACCTGATACGGCGCAAGGCAGAGATAGATACAGAGCTTGACCGGGCGCTGAAGAGCTTCAGGCTGAGGAAGAAGCTCGAATTCATAAACAAGGACATAGAGGACCTGACAAAGAAGGTCGACGATTCGGAGGCAAGGATAAAGGAATCCGACGGAAAGCTGGATGTGCTGTACTCCAGCCTCAGGGCGATGAGCGGGGAGGCCAAGAGAAGGCAGAATCCCGATAGGAAGCAGCAGAGGCAGCAGCCCAAGCTGCAGGAAGTGAGCCTGGCAGACATAGCCGTAATGAAAGAGAAGAAACCGGAAAAGGATGACACAGAAGATATGGATGAGTCGGTGATGAACTGAAAGTAACTTTTTTCGGAGCGGCAATGGAAGTGGGAAGAAGCTGCATAATGGTGGAGAGCGAAGGCACAAAGATAATACTAGACGCGGGGGTAAAGCTAGGCAAGGAGGTTGAGTATCCCTTAATAACAGACGAAGAGATCAGGACACTGGACGGAGTGGTCATAAGCCATGCGCACCTTGACCACTCAGGATACCTAGGACACATATACTCTGCCGGGTACAGGGGACTGACTTATACTACAAAGCCCACATTTGAGCTCACCAACGTGCTGATGAGCGATTACATACGCATCTCAAACCCGAAGAACATATCGAAGGAGGGCATGGGAAGCATGCAGAGGCACCATAGGCTAGTGGGCTATCATGAAGAGTTCAAGATAAAGAACCTGGCCATAAAGCTACTCCCAGCCGGGCACATACTCGGAAGCGCGCTAATACACGTCAGCGACTCAAAACACAGCCTGCTATACACTGGAGACCTGAACCTCAGGACCACCAAGCTCCTCGATCCTGCCCAGACGGAGAACCTACATGCCGACACGCTGATAACCGAGTCTACATACGGCGGTGCCAGCGACGTGTTCCAGTCGGAGAAGAAGGCGATAGACACGATGATAGACAGCATAAAGGAGACCGTCAACCAGGGCGGTAATGTCATAATACCAAGCTTCGGGGTGGGACGCGCCCAGGAGGTCCTCCTAGTCCTAGACGATTACATGAAATCCGGAATCATACCGAAGATAAGGATATACATGGATGGGATGATAGGGAAGGCGATGAGGATACACAGGCACAATGTGATCTACTGCAGAGAGGAACTGCAGAAAAGGATACTGATGAATGACGACGACCCGTTCAAGAGCGAGAACTTCCACAACGTGACGACCAAGCAGCAGAGGGCGAAGATAATGGCCGGAGGAGAGCCTTCGATAATAGTCACAACTAGCGGAATGATGACAGGCGGCCCTGTGCTGAAGTACATAGAGCACATGGGCGGCCGGCCGGAGAACAAGATGATAATAGTGGGCTATCAGGCCGAAGGCACTCTCGGAAGGGAGATCGCGGAAGGGGCCAAGGAGGTGTCGATAGACGGGAGGAAGGCAGAGATCAAGATGAAGGTGGAGAAGTACCATCTATCTGCTCATGCAGACAGGCAGCAACTGCTCTCGTTCGCCGGAAGGGTCAAAGGGCTAAAGAAAATATTCATAGTGCATGGGGATCCGAGCAGGTCCAGGGAGCTTCAAGAGGCTCTTAAGGACAAATACGAAACGCATCATCCTGAGCTGGCGTCAGTGCATTCTGTCTGAGCCGATTGCCAACTGTCATTTTATTATTCTGAATCCTTCAAGTTCGTTTTCCTGCAATGCAGCGGAAGCCGGATGGCTCCTTTCTACATTAAGCACCTGCGCTCCGTATCGCGTGCTGATATTTATGTCGCATTCAAACCTGTCAAGCAGACCATTTTCAGCCCTTGCGACTATAAGAACAGATCCGTCGTCCTGATTTTTCACACTGCCTTTTATGCCCATGCTGTCCGCAAGTCTCTTGACAAAATCCCTGTACCCTACTCCCTGCACGAACCCGTGAACCACAAGGACTACTGATTCCTCAACCATGACGTCAAGCCCTCCTACGCATCCTGTCCAGCCTCTTCATCTCCCCCCTGTCCCACGGGAAGACTATCCACCTGTCTGTGGTCTTCAGGTAAAAGTCCGGTTCAACCTTGCTCCAGGGCTTCTTGAACAGCACTGCGGTATGCATGGCGCTGGGATGCATCCGTTCCAGGTACTTGATAACTGTATTAAGCGTCTTGCCTTCCTCAACAAGATCGTCGACTATCAACAGGCGCTTCCCTTCTATGACTGCAGTGAGCGTTGATATTATCTTCGGCCTATGGCGCACGGCTATCTCTGTGTACGACTTGATATTTATTATGTCTATCCTGACTCCAAGCTCGTCTGCCACCACAAGTGCAACAGGTATCCCTCCCCTGGCGATCCCTATCACCAGGTCGTACCTGTTTCCGCCCGCTTTTATATTTTTAGCCAGCGCTGAGGCTATGTTGCCGTACTCCTTCCAGCTTATATGCCTCATCTTAGGGTCCTTTTCCAACCAAACACCATCAATATGCCAGAATGCAGCTATATATGCTCTATGCCAGGTTCAAACCTTACTACAGTATATCCTTCTTTTGCTAGCATTTCGGCCAATCCTGCCAAGCCGCCGTAATCCTTAGAGTCTAAGTAGCCTGGACATAGTATTGCAAGTTTTTTTGTTTTTCTTTCATGGTAATTTATTACTCCATCAAGTTTGCCAAAAGAAGAAGGTATCATCACTTTTTGTTCTTTCATAGACCCTCACACGATATTTCCAGCGGATTTGGGGAACTTAGGCAAGAATGCCGCAGGTCGGATTTGAACCGACGACAACCCGGTCTTCAGCCGGACACTCTCCCAGACTGAGTTACTGCGGCGCACATAACTCTTTGCAAACAAAGTTTTTTAAGGTGAGACTAAAGCTCCCAAAACCTCTTCAGCCCATTCAACTGCCTCGAACTTCAAGGAAAAGATGCAGAATACTCCGCGTTCATGCCTGCGGCTTTCAGTCAGCGTACACTATCCTCCACGAATTGGGTCCTTCAGGAACCATCTTGACAGGCCTGTCTGCATCGCTATCGGCGGTCTCGTTCTTCTCTGTTTTCCAGAATCTTATGTTCATGTGTTCACCATGCAATCAGGCGGATTAAGTGGGGATGGGCCGGACTGGGTAAAATATCCGACGCCACGAATATGGAATGGGGGCATTGCTTTTGTTGGAATTGCTGGGGTTTCAACGACGGGGCTGAATTTTGCGCCTAAGCCAAGATCCATATCCCCACAATCAGTATGATATGTACGGCCTTATTAATATAGTTTCTTTTTTCCGAAATATTGTTTAATAATTATTCGGATTTTGTATAAACATTGCTCTCTTCCGACGTGCCGTATTGCATGCTGCCATGCAGCTCTTCGAATGCCCGTTCAACCATATCTGCTTTTCCAACGCCAACCAATGCCGTTTCGCCACTGCTGAGGCCTGTTATATCCCTGATGAAATCCAGCTCATCGCCTGTCACCTCTTCATGCAGCCTGTCTGTAGTGAAAGCCAGGCAGCCATACTTGCCTGACACCTGGTTTAACCTGTCATAATCCACAGCTCCGCTGAGTTTGACGCAAAGCGCCCTCTTGTCCCCCATCATGGAACTTGAGATCGCCAGGCTTTTCGTATCTGCGAAAACTCCGCTTATGTCAAATATTGTCATTCCTGGCGCTCCGGCCTTCGACTTTATGTGCTCAGGAGCCTTGGAGAACCTCTGTTGAATCACGATGCCAACGCTGAGCAGCGCTGCGGCTATGAAATAATACGGCTTTATGGCAGTGCCTATCGCAAACCACGATATGAATATGGTGAGGAACGGGACCACCAGTATTATGTTCCCTATGATCATAGGTCCTAGCACCCTAAGGGAATAGAAATAAAGCGTAGTGCCCACTGCATATGCCACTATGCCCAGGAAGAATATCGTGAATACGGTTGTGGGGGTGAATGCAAATGCCGATGCGTGATTGAAGAACAGCATGAATATCCCCAAGAACATGGCAGAGGAGACGTTGAACAGCGCTATCGTGCCCATTGTGTCCGCATTGTACTTCTTCATTATCAGCGTGGAGAAGGTCACTGCTAGGGCAGAAAGCAGCAAAATTGCCACATACGGCAGTTCCTGCATGTTTATCGTTAGCAATGTGCCATTGGACACTATCACATACGCTCCTGCAAGGCCAAACATCGTTGCAAGGAGCTGAATCTTTGTCACCTTGTTCCTAAGCACCAGCGGCATCAGTATCGCAACCATTATTATCCATGTCCTGAAGACAATGGCGCCTATGCCTGGGTTCGTCCCTATCGACCCTATGCCTAGCAGCGCCTGCGATACCGCGTCGTTTAACAAGCCAGCGACAATAAGCAGGGCAAGCATGCTCCTGTTCCTGAATATGCCGATAAGCCCATGCATCCTGTCTTTAGCAAAGCTTATTGCCAGGGACGAAACGCTACCTACAAGGAAGACATAAAAGAGCAGGGACAGCGTATTAGAGAGCACAGCATGACCGGATGTGCCATACCCACTGACCGCAAGGAGCACGGGGGTGACTGCAAGCTCTATCATCGCAATCCCCAGCGCAACATATGCCTTATCCTTTATCCTCATCCAATCAAACTCTATTTCTCAGCAGCGGCTTATAAGGTTGCGTATAATTCGAATTTTGTTACATATTTTTGCGGAAAATGTATATAAATATTGGTGCAGCTACATACATCTATGCAGTTCATAAACAGGAAGGACAGGCTTCTGTTGATCGGTCTCAGCGAGGATTCCAGGTCAACAGTGACAAAGCTATCAAAGACAGTCGGGTATTCCAGGGCAACTACAATAAAAGCGCTTGACAGGCTAAAGAAAAGCCTGGGCATAAGGTTTACACTGGAAGTAGACGAATCTGAACTGAAGACATTTGAGAGGCATATCATAGCAGTAAAACTGTCGAAGAAGCCTGCAGCAAGAGTGCTTAAAGAGATCTTCGAAAAAGACAGATACGCGCAGAATGTATATCTGACCGAAGGCGATTTCGACCTGCTGATATATGCAACTGCAGGCAAGGCAGTCGAGTACATAGTATGGGAGACGCACCTTGCCGAGACGCTGGTAGAATATGGGGCAAGCATAAGGCCTTCAGAATATGTAACGACCCATTTCGGCTACATGCCTCTCAACGACAGCTTCGTAGACGCAATATCCGGCGCGCAGAAGATAGACGACAAGGACAGGGAGATATTAAGGCTGCTGAATAACGATTCAAGGCTTGGGTACAGGGAGATATCAAAGCAAAGCGGAATACTGGAGGATACTGTAAGATACAGGCTATTCGCCCTAAGGAAGAGCGGCATAATAAAAAGATTTACAATAGCTGTGCAAAATCCTCCTGAAGGCAGCGTGAGCATGGCGTATTTCGTGAATTATATATTCAACAAGGAGACCTCGGCAAAGAAGTTTCCCGCAGTCAAAGCGCACTTCTTCAGTTCTGACAAAGATGAACCTATCCTAAACGCGTTCCAGCTCATAGCTCCGATAAGCGGCAGCTACAGGTCTTTCGGAATCACCGTGTTCCAGAACAAGGAAGAGGCATTTGAGAAGACGATAGCCAAGCAGAAAAGCATATTCAAGGACGAAAAAGTAGAGATAAAATACGCGATAATTAAAAAGGTGCTGAAAGGCCTTCTGCCTTTCAGGAACCTTGACATAAGGGACAATTACAAAACTATCGAGTGGCATACGACCACCACTAAGAGCACAAACACGGAGTTGTAATATCCCTAAGGACAAGTAACATGCCATATTGCGAAAAATCCCTTCTCCTTTCCATCGACGGATATCGCAGCGCACCCGTCTAAAATCGAATTTAGGATGCGAGTGCCGAACCTTGCGACAAAAACTGCATTCGCCGACGATATACAGCGATATACACTTCTTCCCAGTATAAATACTACCACCACCATTATTTATAATGATGGTTATGCCCGAAGTTACCTGCACACATTGCGGTCACAGGTTCAATACTAAGTCTAAGCTAGTCCTGGTCACATGCGGCGGCTGCGGCCTGAAGTTCAAGAACCCTCATGCTGAAAAAAATTTAATCATGGTGTAGTAGATGTCTAACCAAAAACGTAGAACTCAGGAAGCTTTGAGGCAGTTAAATACCCTAACGACTCTACGTGTATTCGCGCATCCCAAGCCAAAGAAGAGGTTGAGCTAAATGGTCTTCACATCTCCGTTCGGAGGCTTAGGCTTGACGACCTTTAATCCGTCAAGTCCTAATCTTCCCCAGAACCTCGCCACGAAGCCGAAGGCCATGCCAGAGACTCCAGTTCCAACTAAATCCACAACTCCTCCAGGAGCAGAGACTATAACTGCCTTGATAAAGCCTGGTGGCCTATTCAAACCTCAACCGCAGACCAGCACCGTGCCTGAAGCACAAGCTCCAGCACCAATGCCAGCCTTCGCACAACCAATGCCTATGCAGTCCTTTGCCCCTACGCCTCCGCTACCAGTATTCGCATCAGCTCCGCCGATCGCATTCCCAGGGCAGCCAGAGCAGCCACGACAGCCGATGCTTCCTCGCAGGATAAACCCTGCCAGGCTTATATTCGTATAGAGGTGAACAAATGCCAGTAATACTCGGCCCTTCATCAGGCCCAGGATCCACAGGAGTCCATAACGGCACATTCGTGCACCAATACACGCCCCCAAGCGAGCCTAGCTGGGCCGAAGTCAATGCAATGAACCAGAGGAACCAGCAGTCATTCAATAACAGGAATGCGCAATCAAGTTCAGGCACAACCCAGGGCCATGCAGCATCATATTCAACTCCAACCCCTTCAGCTCAGGGTTCATCAAATACTGCTTACTACAATCCAAAATACGCGCTTGCATCAGGCTCGCAGGTCGCATTCTCAAACGAAGCTTTCGCAAATTCGCTTCAGCCAGGCACGACAGCATTCAACTCGCAGACAGGCCAGTATGTAAGCAGGGGCTACAACGGAGGTTACACCACAGGAGACACCAACCAGCAGGTAAGCCAAACAAACACGAACACATACGCCCAGCAATACGGGATGTCAGGAAATACATATTCAGCAGGCGCATTCAATACCGCTTCACCTTTCAGCCAGGCATCACAGGGGGCTGCATCCTCAGCAGCTCCTGCTACTCCTGTAAAGGCAACTGTAAGCGCAGGAAAGACAACATACACGCTGCTGCCAGGCTATACGATGTCAATAAACTCGG
>JAJZKW010000026.1 GCA_021803945.1 Microcaldota archaeon | reverse complement strand
CAGGCTTTCAGACAATGTCCTTTTTGCTTCATCATATTCAATCCACGATTCTTGTGGAATCAGCCTTCTAAGCTCCTTCTCCCATATATTGCCTATTGCATCCATCCTTCTTGCGAACGTCTCCACCGCGAATCTTCTGCCTGTTCCCTCAAGCTTCCTTTCTATGAATCCAGCATTCACTTCAGTATCCTCCTTTATCAGGAAAGACAGATCAAAAAGATCCCTGGCTTTGGGATTGTGCCTGAACAGGAGTGCATCCACTTTCTCGGCAAGAATCTCTTTCCTTGACATCACTACAGCTATGTACGGGCTGACATCAGGATACTTTGAATCTCTCCTAATCGTCTCTGTAGGCTGCATAACCTGATCTTTCATGTTGACTTCTATCTTAAGGTGCTGGTATTTGCCCAGCATCTCGAGCAGCGGCCCGCCTATGCTGAGTTCATAATTCAGTCTGCCGCTGCCTTCATAATTCCTCATGGTTCTGATTGAGTATTGGAATCCCTTGCCAGAACTGATAAAACCCAATTTTTCTTTTATCACTGCGGCTGCTTTTCTGCCCTTTCGAACAAATGTAAAATCCAAATCATCCGAGAATCTCGGCGATTTATAGAACTTTGAGAGCGCGGTCCCTCCTTTGAAAACCAGTGAGTCATCCAGTTCATTGTATATATTGCTCAGCACCATCTCCTGCAGGTAATCCTTCTCCTTCTGGTAAGGCTGTTCATAGTACTGTGTCTTCATTAGCGCCTCTTCAGATATCATATACTCACCTGCGTTTGATCAAGAAACCGGCTTGCTTGCGGTACCCATTTTCGCTTAAGAGCCCAGCCACGCGTTTTTTGACCGAATCCCTCTCCGTCCGTATTGCGTATGACGCCAGCCTATCCGGATCTATCCGCGGAGGAGATTTAAGCACGTCTTCATCAAGATCGTTTACATCATTGAAGTAAAATATGTCAACTATGGCCTTTTCCGGTTCCGCGATCGATATGTTACCATAAGCTTCTTTGTGATAGCCGAACATCATCCTGCTATTTATGGCCCTGAATACTATGTTAAAGCCCATGACTTTTTTAATCGGCCTGTGCACCTTGGTTGATATCACATACACTGTGTTTGGTATTTGAGTCGTTAGGCCATAATAAGCCAGAGCCGAAACCATACTCACATAAGAAGGGTAAACGATGCGAGAAGCCACCATATACTCGTTTGTTCCGTGATTCTTGTAATATAGGCCGTTTTCTACCCTAGAAATAAGGCCCTTGTTCATACATCTGCGGAGGAATAAACTGGCATATGGCCTTGACGCATGCAGTATCTTTACAGCATCTTTTAGGCTGAATACGGCTATCCTATTGTCGTTTAAAAAACGCATGAAGTCCTGGGCCTGCATAATGATAATAGCAACCCCACATTTATAAACTTTTGCAGTTTCATATCAAATGATCGTTTTTGACATAAGTTTATGAAGACCAGCGCCCGGGGCCTAGATGACAAACATCATTTTTCCGATTATGCTATCAGGCCTTACTGCCCCGAAGCTCCTGCTGTCTCTGCTTATATCCCTGTTGTCACCAACGACGAATAGTCTCCCTCCAGCTATCATTTTTATCCTCTTTATCAGTACAGAGCTGCTCTCCGGGCTCTTTAACACTACAACGTCACCCGGTGCATATCTCCTTGCCAGGCAGTTTACAACAACATAGGAGCCTTCTGCAATGCCAGGCTCCATGCTCCGCTCTGCCACCCTGAATATCCTTATCGGAAGAATGGATTTCATACCTTCGGATAGACCATCGTCCTCTCCGTAGGGTAGAAGGACTTCGCCCTTGTCGTAGGCACATTCTTCGTGAGCCAGAAGACCTCCGCGAACTTCTGCACGCTCTCAAGCAGCGCCTCAGCATCCTTTATGTCAGTGCTCTGCTTCGCCTTGCCTGCGAGCTTGAGCGTGCTCCATACGAGCTCCTGAAGCCCAGGGTTCGCGGCCGCATGCTCAGGCTTCATGTAGTCTCCCCATATGACAGTGATCTCATGCTTCACTATCTCCGCATGCTGCTCCTTCACGCTTACGTACCTGACAATCTTGTTCCTGTCCTCCGCAGTCGTGCCTCCCGACTTCATCACGTCTGCAATCAGCATATCCATCCTGACCACAGTATGCGCAGCTACCTGCGCTGCATACGGGTCGTATATTCCGCATGGTATGTCGCAGTGCGCGTAAGCTACTGGAAACCCTAGCATCCTGTCGGCCTTTTCCATAATCCTTCTCAACATGTTCATACAATCACAAAGTACTTTTGCTGGAAAATTTAAATAACATTTCGGCGCATATGCTGTACAAGCATCTATTGCTTAGTTGGCGGCTCCATGAGAAAACCTGGAAAGCTTACAGTCATAATAGGCCCGATGTTCGCAGGGAAGACAAAGCGTCTCATCAAAGAGGTGCAGAAGGAATCGAAGGGAGGGAAGGTCATAGTCTTCAAGTCAGCAATGGACAACAGGTACAGCGCAGCGGAAGTGGTTTCGCATGACGGGCTCAGGATTCATGCAGAGATATTGGGAAAAGGGGACGCATGCATATCCTCGCTAGAGGCAGCCGCAAGGGAATACGACGTTATAGCCATAGATGAAGGGCAGTTCTGGCAGGGCACAAAGGGATTTGCAGATGCCCTTGACAGGATTGCATCAAATTCAAGATCGGTCTACGTGGCACTCCTGAACAAGGACATATACGGCAACCCTTTCGAGGTGTCCAGGGACCTTGTGGCAATAGCTGACCGTATCCACTTCATAGAGTCGAAGTGCTCGAAATGCGGAGGGAAGGCGAGCTTCACCCAGCGTGTCGTGAACGGCACAGAGACTTTCGGAGACCTGTTCGTAGTGGCAGGAAGCGACCTGTACGAGGCAAGGTGCAGGAAGCACTTCGTAAGGCCGGGCTCCAAGCTTCTTTGATCATTCAGCCCCACATCTCGGCCTTTATCTCTTTTTCCGGCACTCCGAGCCCCACTATCGCGCCCTTCAGCGCCTTCACGAACTCAGGCGGCCCGCAGATATAGCTGACCCTCTCCTTTATGTCAGGCACGTGCCTGCTTATCATTGCGGCATCAACCCTCCCCTTCTCGCCTGTCCATGCGCTCCCTGGCTCTGCCCTTGTCACAGTGACAACGAGCCTTCCTCCGAGCCCTGATATCATCTCCTCAAGCTTCTGCCTCTCTATTATGTCGTAATCGTACTTGACACTGTACAAGAGCACTATGTCTGGCTTTGCTCCCTTGTTAGTTATGTATTCAAGCATGGAGAAGAAAGGCGCGAGCCCTGTGCCGCCTGCCAGGAAGAAAAACTTCTTTCCGAAGTCATCCTCGAGCTTGAACTGGCCGTACGGTGCGGATATATAATAGACGTCGCCGACCTTTGCCGCTGCAAGCTTCGAAGTTATCTGCCCGTGTATCATCGATATGAAGAACTCGAGCTCGCCTGAAGGCGGAGCATTTGCAATGGAGAACGCCCTGCTTACCTTCTGCCCTGTGGCTGCGTCTACGTAAGTCAGCATCGCGAACATCCCAGGGACAAAATCTATGCTTGTGCCGTCCTGCGCCTTGAAGGTGAAAGTAGTGACATCCTTTGTCGATTCCCTTATGCTTGAAATTACATA
>JAJZKW010000005.1:7715-55335 GCA_021803945.1 Microcaldota archaeon | reverse complement strand
CGATACTGATAAGCGCGAACAGGGTCAGGACGGTCTTCAAGTACAATATCGCCATAAACCTGGTGGTGCTTGCGCTCTTCCTTGCGCTTGTGCCATACTTCGGAGGAAACGCGTACGTGATGATAGCATTCATACTGAGCCCGGTCATAGGCGACCTGGTATTCATAAGGGAGCTCTCGAAGATGTTTGACGTAAGGCTGAGGCTGAACAAGTTTGCCAGGCTAATACTCGCAAACGCCATAGTGTCTGCCGTTGCATTGCTGCTATACCCCTTCCTGAGCGGCGCAGTGCTCCTGGCATCGGTGGCCATGGTCTACATACTGCTCTACCCGCCATTGGCTGCGCTGCTGAAGGGAGCGGACATAGGGGACATAAACACGATAAGGGAGCTTTCTAAGAGCATACCCATTGTCGGAGGAGTACTGCGGGCGCTTGTGGACTATGCGGGCATCGCTGCCTGATAGACCAGTGGGACCTATTTCGCTGCGCTAATGAGAAACGCGCAAGATAGACTTTGAACCCAGTAAACTACCAATCGGTAGACTGCATGAGATTTCCGACTCGCATTGTTAATAGTTCGTGGTTTATTCCCGCTGTTATTATCGGCTTATCTAATTGGCCAGTTACTGATGTACCATTTCCATGGCCATTGAATACAACAAAGTCAACTTTATTGTTTGTAACGTAACTTCTGAAGTCGTTACTGTTAGCTTTCATATTTTCGAGCGGTATTATTCTGAAATCATGCTCCTCGGCAACGCTGAAAGTCTGTTTAGCATAAGTAGATAAATAATGGGTAACTATATCGTGGTCGGGAAGGGTAATTAGGTATCCTTTAACCATACACCTTACCTTGGGCTACTGCTTTCAAAAAGGATATTTCAATTTCCGCGATCTTTCTGCCCACATCGTCATCATCTTCAACATGCTTTATTAGTTGTTCTTTCGTAAACTCGCCGAAAGCGCCGACTGCAAGTTTTCTATCAGATGGCATCACCGATAGCTTTGCAATTACAAGTTCCTTTACATCCTCTGATATCATATTATCTCCATTTCTAAAAGCTTATTCAAAATCTTTGTGCCAATTTCACTGTTATTTGAAATTTCTACGAAAGCCACATTCCAAGTGACTGGTTTGCCATCGATGACAGCCACTATGTCATCTCGTAGATTCATAGGTATGTTCGAATATATCTTTAAAAACTTTTCTTTTTCGTCCATAAAGACCGGTTTCGAGATATAACCTATTCATATACTGTATCAAACCTTATATATTGTTGGTTGTCTTAAAGCCTTTCCGTCGAAGATGCTTAGCATATAAAAACAGATTTTTAGCTCGGGGGAAATCAACTCGGGACTTATCTTCAGCCCATACTGGACTATCAGTGTAAAGGCGCAGTTTGAGCGCATATAAATAAATGCGCGCTTAAGGATATAATTGAAGGACTAGCACGATAGGCGTGGATTTATGGAGATTAAGAACAAGAAGATAATAGTGACGGGCGGAGCGGGCTTCATAGGCAGCAACCTTGTGGAGAGGCTCTGCAGGGAGAACGAGGTATGCGTTGTGGACAACCTGTTTACTGGGTCTAAGGGCAACCTTGCCGAAGCGATGAAGTCAGGGAACGTGGTGTTCAGGAATGCGGACTCCGGGGAGCTTGCAAGGATGCGGTTCGATGCTGACATCGTCTACCACCTTGGCATGTACTCCGCCTCGCCCATGTACAGGGAGAACCCGAAGCTGCTCGGAGAGGTGACCAACAGCATGGTGAGGATACTGGAATACGTCAAGGGAGCCGGCATACCGATGGTCTTCGCATCGACGTCTTCCATATACAACGGAGTGAAGCCTCCGCACAGGGAGGATGCGGATTACAGGATAACGGATTACTACACCGAGGGCAGGATATTCGCGGAGAGGGCCTCAGAGCTCTACAACAAGATGGAGGGATGCGACATAGCCGCCATGAGATTCTTCTCGGTCTACGGGCCGCACGAGGAGGCAAAGAAGGGATATGCAAACCTTGTCTCGCAATTCATGTGGCTCATGAAGAAGGGCAAGAGCCCGGTCATATACGGGGATGGGACGCAGAAGAGGGACTTCGTGCACGTCTATGACGTGGTGGATGCATTGGTAAGAGCATCGAAGGTAAGGGGATTCGAGGTCTTCAACGTGGGCTACGGCAAGAGCTATACGATAAACCAGATGGTCGAGACGCTCAACAGGAAGCTTGGCAAGAGGATAAAGCCCACATACATCAAGATGCCTGTGAAGAACTATGTGATGGCCACCCTTGCGGATACCAGCAAGGCCAGGAGGATGCTCGGATTCAAGGCGAAGATAGGACTTGAGCAGGGCATCTCCATGCTTGGATAGAATTGCGGATTCCCTAAGGGGCGTGGAAGGCTTTAAAATTTTTAGCAGAGCATTCCGATCATGAAGAAGGATGCGCTTATTGCTGCTGTCCTGCTCCAGGTGGCTGCTGGTCTTTACATAATATTCCTTGACAGGTTCATAATCAGCATAGCGCCTCTACACTGGCTGGGCATACTTGCCTATTCCTCTGTAAACATCGTGCTTGCCATCGTATACATAAGGACAGGGTCACTGCTGGCCAGGAGGTTCATAGCATACTGGTCGGCAATGGGCATGGCCTTCATGCTGCTGGACGCGGCCCTAGGCCTGCCGTTCACTTCTGCGACCCCTACAATAAGCCTGGCTGCAGTAGCAGGAGGCTATGGATTCAGGTACCTGTTCGGGTTCGGGGTGCTCGGCGGCAACTCCTCCTTCGGGGTATCGCTTGCGTTCACATTGCTCGTTGCGTCGGCTGCAGCGTCTTTCTGGCTTTCGAGGGGAAAAGTAGGTAGGAATGGAATTGAATCAGGCAGGAAGCTTGCATAGCAGAAATTCAGTCATACGCTTGGTCGTGGTGTACAAAAGAGATTAGTGTGACATCCTCACATGATTGAAATCGTGGGCTTCCAGTGGATATTATCCGCATTGTTCATTTGGATGCCCCACGTATAGTTCCTGATTCATCGGCAACTGCCTTCATGTGCGAAGGTCTTACACTGTCTCCAGAGGCTTCAACTTTCCCCTTGTCCAGGGGTAGTCGGAATTTTTCAATCCCAAGCTTCAGTATGTTCAGGGATGCATTCAGGTCTCTGTCAATCTGCAAACCATGCTGGACTACTTCTTGCTCCTTGTGTATAGGTATGCGATTACGGCTATTACCACTACTGCTACTACAACATAGACGAGCGGGCTCGTGCCTGGGCTGGACGGAGCGCTTGTGGAAGGCGCCGGGGTCTTTGAAGTGGCTGGCTGCGTAGTTGCAGGGGCGGGGGCCTTTACTGCCTCGAATACCCACATGACCGGCTTTATGAACTGCGTATTCACCATCGTGGTGGAATTGACCTGTTTCCATGTATCTGCGAAGGCGTATTTCCCTCCTGTATATGAAGTTCCGTTGAATGTTCCGCCGAGGAAGGTCCATGTGGTCGATGTGCTTGGGCTGCCTGCAACGAAGGTGGTCACAGGCTTGGGCGAGCCCGTTGAATTGACCATTGTGATTGCGGTCGTTATCTGCCCGTTTATTGCATATGCGAATGCGCCTGATGGAGTCAGGGTTCCGTTGCTGCTTGGGGACGGCACGTTCTTGGTGCTGAACAGTATGAGGGAGAAGTTGTACGACCCTACTGTCTTGTTCCCTATAAGCGCATATGTGCCTGGCGCTATTACCTCCGTTATTCCTGGAAGGCTCACCGATCCTCCTGCAATGGCGTTAACTATGATGTTGTTCTCTGATATGGCCTGGAATGTCGCGACTGGAACAGCGGATACTGTAGATGAAGAAGAGGTATTGCTAGATGCCGTAGATGTGCTTGACGTATTGTATGACGTTGACGCGCTGCTTGTGTTTGACGTTGAATAGCCTCCGTAGCCGCTTCCCGTATTCCACTGCGCATACGCCAACGGCAGCACAAAACCCAGCAGGAACAAAATCGCTATGCTTCTCCTTGTTATGTTCATTTATACACCTATACTCTTGTATTGAACCAGTTATTTGGTATGTTATAAAAATCTTTTTGAAATGAATGGCTACTTTGATATTCGTAGCCGGGATTCATCTCCATATTGCCAGTTTTGAGATGAAAAATCCGGATGCGGCTGCCGCCAGGAGCACGGCTCCTGCGATATAGTACAGTATGCTTGTGGGAGATTGCGGCTGTGGAGGCTCTGAAGAAACGGATGAGTTCCCTGTCCCGCCCAGCACCAATATTCCGAGGGAATATGAATTTGACGGATCGTCCCCGGTCACAGACATTATGGCGTTGTACCTTCCTGGGAGCGTGCCTTTCGTTGTTATCTGCGCATATCCGCTGAATGTCGGGTCGCCTGCCGCGGCGCTGAGCGTTATAGATATTCCCTTGGACTTCAGGTATGCGGCATTGGTGAGATTTAGTGTGCTACCCCAGGTGCTTCCGGATGACAGGTTGATTGAATAGTTGGCATAGGCAGTTCCGTTGGAGTAGATGCTGACATTGCCGCTCTGGAATTGGATCAATGATGTGCCGAGGCCGTATGCCGATGCGATCCCGGATATCCCAAGCGCAGCGAGGAT
Source organism: Microcaldota archaeon (assembly GCA_021803945.1). GTDB lineage: Archaea > Micrarchaeota > Micrarchaeia > Micrarchaeales > CABMGC01 > JAJZNA01. The sequence goes on along the minus strand of JAJZKW010000005.1, from coordinate 50,710 downwards.
GGAAATCAGTATTACACTATATCGCATTATTTTATTTTGAACTGCATGTTTAAATTCCTTCACGGACTGCAGAGCAGGAAAGATATAAAGGAGCTTTTGTGCCAGATATCCATCATGGAGCATGCAGGTTCGGATAAACGCAAATTGAAACCACGCAAAAAAAGGAGAGACGGAGAATTCAGCTTCACAGATGACTTGCGCCTGGGCAGCGGAATGCGCAAGGAGCTGTCGGGAGATTTTGGACGGATAATGGATGGAAGGCAGATAGCGAGGAGTATTGGGAAAGATCGCATCATATACTCGGTTGGGGACGTGACAACGGCCACGCTGCTGGAGCTGGGGTATAAGCCGAAGATATCGATATTCGATTATAGGGCTGAGAAAGAGGCTGCGAAGTTCCCTATAATAGAAAGGGTCTACAAGGACCCTGTGCGCGTGCGCAATGGCCGCGGAGAGCTTAGCGCGGAGATGTGGGAAGCTGTCAGGGACGCGTGCAGGAAGGCGGCTCGTGTCGGGATTCGGGTCTATGGAGAGGAGGACCTCGCATCGCTCGCGTGCATATACTTTGCGAAGATAGGGGAGTTTGTGGTGTATGGGATGAGAGGAAGAGGCATGGCTGTAGTGAAGGTGACCAGGGAGATGAAGGATTACGTTGAAGATGTAGTGACAAGGATGGCTGGGATTTCGAAAGATTATTAAGCTTGGTTTTCAATCTTTAGCATAGGCATGTTCAAAGATATTTTGGAGGCCATAGTGGTACAATGGTAGAAGGAAAAATTCTGATAACTGGAGGGACAGGATTCATAGGGCAGGAGCTGGTCAGTAGGCTTGCGGAAAACAGGAAGGTAGAGGTCCACGAGCTTATCCGCTATGTCACAGGCAGGTACTCGTTCGACAAGAACAGGAAGGTGATAACGCATTACGCCACGCTGACGGACTTCCCGGCAATAAAGAGCATAGTGAGGGATGTGCAGCCGGATTACGTGGTGCATCTTGCCGCCGTAAGCCCTGTCTCGTTCTCCTACGACCACTACGTGGAGGTATCGGAGGCGAACTACATAGGCACGATAAACCTCGCTGAGGCGTGCTATAGGGAGGTTTCGCATTTCAAGCAAATGATACTTGCAGGGACTTCCGAGGAGTACGGGATGACGCTGAAAGACAGGAACAAGAAGCTGACAGAATCATCGCAGCTTCATCCCAACAGCCCGTATGCGATCGCGAAAGTGGCGTCGGACATGTATCTGACATACATGAATGAGGCATACAACTTCCCGTCCACAATCCTAAGACCGTTCAACACTTTCGGGAGAAGAACCAATGCGCACTTCTTCATAGAGAGGACGATAACCCAGATGCTCAAGGGCGACAAGGTATACCTTGGGGACAGGAGCGCCATACGCGACTGGATATACGTAGACGATCATGTAGCGGCGTATGAGAAGGCATTGGGAAACAAGAAGGCGATAGGAGAGACGATACAGATTTGCTCAGGAAAGAGCTACACCACGGAGGAGACGGCAAAGATAATAGCGAAGCTGACAGGATTCAAGGGGGAGATAGTGTGGAATTCCACTCCGAAGAGGCCACTGGACGCCAGGATACTGATAGGGGACAATACAAAGGCCAAAAAGCTGCTGGGCTGGGAGCCCAGATACACGCTTGAGGAGGGGCTGAAGAAGACGATAAGCCACTGGAAGAAGCAGGCTCAGGGCAGGTAGAAGGCGTGGTCAGGATCTGTGCCGGGGTGGCCATAAACACGCTTCGCATAAGGCGCCTCGCCGTGCTACCTGGAGAAACCAAAGCCATTTTAACCCGTATGACAGATATATATTGATACTTTTAACGTATTTTTACATAAGGTAGATTGATTGAAAGAATTTAAGGAGCTTAATCTAAAGCCCGAGTTGCTTGAGGCAATAAGGCTCATGAATTTCCAGAGCATGACAGAGGTGCAGGAGCGGGCAATACCGATAGTGCTGATGCACAAGGACCTGGTAGTCAGGTCTAAGACAGGGAGTGGCAAGACAGGAGCGTTCCTTATACCTATACTCCAGCTCACTGAGCCAAGGGGACATCCTCAGGCGCTTGTGATAACCCCGACCAGGGAGCTCGCATTGCAAGTTAGTACCGTGGCCCAGAAACTGTGCCACAGGAGCAGGATAAGGACCACTGTGGTATACGGAGGGGCATCGATAAACGCGCAGATGTACAGCCTGTCAAGGGGAACTGACATTGTGATAGGCACGCCTGGAAGGATACTCGACCTTGTAGACAGGGGATCGCTGAACCTCAGCAGGATAAGGATATTCGTGCTGGATGAAGCCGACCTGATGCTTGACATGGGATTCATCGAAGACATAGAGCAGATAATGTCTCTTGCGCCTAAGGACAAGCAGACGCTGCTGTTCTCCGCCACGATACCGCGGGAGATAGAGCAGATAGCGAGGAGGCATATGAAGCAGGACTCTGCCAGGCTGGTGATCGGTGCAGAAGAGGAGATCACCGTGACCACGATAAGCCACTATTACTACATGGCGAACGGGCGCACGAAGTTCTCGGCGCTGCTCGCATACATAGACAGGTTCAAGCCCAAGAAATGCATAATATTCACGTCTACGCAGAGGGAGTCCGAGTATGTGCACAGATTCCTTGAGGGGAAGGGGTTCAGTGCCATAGTCATGCACGGGGGGCTGACGCAGTCCAGGAGGGAGGCCTCACTGCAGGCGTTCAAGACGCATGCTAATTTCCTGATATCGACAAACCTTGCGTCGAGGGGTCTGGACATACCCGACATAAGCGACATAATAAACTTCGATGCTCCTGACGACCCTAAGGTGTACACGCACAGGGTGGGGAGGTCGGCTAGGATGGGCAAGGACGGCAGGGCGTTCACGCTCTTCGGGTTCGACCAGAAGGGCCTGATGGAGGACACAAGGATAATTGCAAATATAAAGATGAACCACATAGACCTTGACATCAACAAGTTCAAGGACGTCGAGCTCCCGTTCGCAGAGCGCAGGAGGGAAGGAGATTTCAGGGGGCGTGGAGGAGGAGGCTTCCGAAGCGGAGGGAGAGGACGGGGAGGAGGCAGGGACTTCCACAGGAGGAGCGATTCGCAGGGAGGAGACCGGGACCACAGGGATTCGAAGCGCAGGGGAAGGTTCAACTACGTAGGCAGAGGGTACGGCGGAAGGAGGTAGGCTCTTCCCAAAACTGCCCAGATTCTCAGGCAGGGAACTGTGCACTCCACGAAGGAAGGGCTCTGGATACGGTTTGTGGCAAAATTCCTTAATTTCCGCAGCTGCGGCTTCTGTGGCGTATAGATATACTTCGCTGTAGTCTGCCGGGGTGGCTAAATATGTTTTTTATACGCGGCGAACGCCGTGAATGCTATGCCATCGGGCAGGCTTGATTGCATGGTTCAGGATTCAATAGCACCCTGATTTACCAAAACAACAGGATTTCACGCTGTTTTTGGTTCCGAAGCTAACTTTATATATCAGAAAAGGGATAATATAGTTATGGCACTATTTGCGGAAAGAGTGATTCCACCGCCTGGACCGTCATTTCTATCTAAAGAGAAGAGACCGATGTTCGTATCTGAAAAGATGGTAACGAGACCGGTATTCGTATCTGAAAATATGGTAACGGCTGAGGAAGCTAAGAGCTTGGCCCTACCTGGCTTCCGTTTAGCTACGCTCGAAGAGGTTCTTTCTAATAAAGATTTGGTATACAGGATGCTACAAGAGGGGTTGGCTTTGTGGATTGTGATAAAAATCCCTGAGTCTAAACCGGACAAAATAAGCGGAGTACCTGTGAATCTAAATGTAGCTGTAGGGACCAGACAAGGAGAATTTGTGCTGGGGTTGGTTTGCAGAAATGTGCTAATCAACTACGGAAAAGGGGAAATTGATGCGTATGAAAATACAGTTTTGGCTAGAGAAACAAAATTGCATTTTGCTTATATAGAAAAAGGCTCGGAAGATTGTAAAAAGGAGGAATTTGGATTATATAGTACAGCAACGTTTCCTCCGCCGCAGTTAATACTATCGCCTGGAGCGGAATTGAAATAGACGGATTGCGGCGATTGTTCGTATGCTTCGCTAAAACAGCCTGACCTTGACGACCCTCTTGCCTTCGTATTCGCTCAGGAAGTAATACACTAGCAAGAGGCCTATCACCATTATGGTCCCTATGAGCAGCGACTGCTTTGGCAGGCCGTACATGAAGGCTATCACTGAGATTATGGCCACAGCAGGGAGGTATGGGTAGAGGGGCGATATGAAGCTTCCAAGCTTCTTGATCCTCCTGAAGTGGATAAGCGCAAAGCTGGACATGAGATACGTGAAAAGCACTCCGAAAACCGATATCGAGGCTATGACGTACACGTTTCCTGAAAACAGGGCGATAGCTGCCACGACAGCAGTGGCGAGCACTGCGTCTGGGGATATGTCCCTCTTGACATCGTACCTGCTCAGTATTTTGGGCAGGAGGCCGTCCTTCCCGAGCTGGTATACGATCCTTGAAGACCTGAGGAACATTGCAAGAGCGGCTGATGCAGTCGCTATGAGCGCGCCTATCCCTACGGCGAGCTTGAGCGCGTAGGGGGCCGAGGAGGCGTCGAGGGCAAGCGAGATCGGGTCTGCCGATGAGACAGTATAGGCAGATGACGGCACAAGGAGAAGGAGCGCGAAGATTATGGCAATGTATACTGCAAGGCTCAGCACTACGGAGAGCAGTATGGATCTGGCAGCTGCGTTTGCGCCTCCCCTGATCTTCGATGTCAGGGTGCTTATCGTCTGGAACCCGGAATACGCGAAGAATATCACTATGCTAGCCGCGGCTATGGGCCCCAGGCCTGACTGCGCTGCGTCGACCCCGAAGTTTGAAGGGTTGAAATGGCCCAGGCCGAACGCGAAATATGCAGCGAAGGCTACGAATGCGAGGAGCGCTGCGAGCTTCACCAGCACAAGGGCGAAGTCCGCATTCACTGCCTTCTTTATGCCCATCAGGTTCAGGGCTGCCAGTATTGCTATGAGCATTATGGCGAAGTATATTTGGGTTCCTGGACTGAAGCCCAGAAGGTTAGCGAAATAGGAGCCGAAGCCTATGGATATTGCGGAGATGGCGGTAGCCGAGCTGAAATAGAAGATTATGCCGGTTATGAAGCCGAGCTCGCTCCCGAACGCGTTGTATACGTATGAGTACGAGGCGCCTTCAACTTTCGGCAGGATCGACCCGAGCTCTCCGAGCTCCAGGGCCACAAGCACGGCTACGAACCCGACGAGCGCGAACGCTATCATTGCATCTGAACCGGCAAGGGCAATGGCGCTGCCGCTCAGCACGAATATCCCTGCGCCTATTATTGCGCCAAGGCCCACGGCCGTGGCCGCAGGCACGCTTATCAGCGCCCTGCTTGAAGTTCGCACAGGAGGATTACGCAAACGGGGTTAAAAAGGATGGCGAGAGGAGTTATATATCACAAGAAATCCATTATGCTTGGTGCCATTATGGCGGAAGCGCTGAAAAACGCACGGCAGAGAGCGTTGCGTGTTTACCTGTCATCGGAAAAAGTTCCAGCTTCAAAGATGGACAGCGTAGTGCCTAAAGGATACAGGAAGGCCACTTTTGAAGAGGTCGCGGAGTGGTACAGGAGAAGCCCAGAATTCAGGGAGGAGCTGTGGAAGAAAGGATGGGCCCGTGCAGCGCAGAAGGGGCTTGCAAGCGAGGGGCGGAAGAAAATAGAGGAGGGCGGAAGATTTTCTGATGTGGATAAGGAGACGTTCGATTCGCTGCCTGAGGGAAGCAAGTCGTTCCATTGTCCTGGGGAGAACGAGCTCGCATTTGTAGTTGATGCATACGTCAGGAAGGGAGGCTTGCTTGCTGATGCAGAGTTCAATCCCAAAGTCCCGGCTTTTGTGGCTTATGTGAAAGACGGGCGGAAGGGAGCGCTCGAAGGCGCAAGGAGAGGCTAGCCCTGGCATGGCTTTGTTTTAGAGAACATCCGCATTTGGCGCCCAAGGGGTTTCTTCTGGCTGCGATCTATCCCTGAAAATGATCTGCGCTCTGATGCTTTCCGTAAACTGCTGCTGAAGGTGTGGGCTTATCTATGTGGGCGTAAAACCCTGGGAGGATGTCACATATAACTCCTGCCAAAGCAGTCGCTGCTTGGGATTTGAGCCAGGTTGGCCATATATGCTGTTATATACGAATCAGGGTTACTATTTAACCTTACTAAATAATAACTTGAATTTATATTTAGTAGAAAGGTATAAGTATGTTGCTTTCCATTAAATGATCATGTATGTAGAACGCGAGATAACTCAGCCTTTCCTAACGGCATCAAAACTGAACAGAGTGGTAGTGGTAGTAGGGCCCAGGCAGTCAGGCAAGACTACATTCCTTAAAGCGCAGTCAAAGAATGACTATGAGAAATACTTAAGCTTTGATGACCCTGACGTGAAAGAGCTTTTTGATGTAGATATAAAGAGGTTCGAAAATCAGTACCTATCCGGCGATAATGTTGTTGTGCTGGATGAAATACAATACGGGAAGGATCCTGGCAGCAAGCTGAAATATCTTGCAGACAAAGGAAAAAGGTTGTGGGTGACGTCATCATCACAGGTTGCGCTTGGCAAGGAAGTGCTTGGGTGGCTGGTAGGAAGAGCCTCCGTATTGACACTCTATCCGTTCTCCATAAACGAAGTGCTTAATGCTGATGGCCAGAAGGAGGTAACACCGAGCATCCTCAATAGAGTAATAGATAGGCATATTATGTATGGCGGATACCCGAGGGTCGTGTTGGAAAGCGATAATTCCAACAAAGAATCTATACTCAGGGACCTTTACCAACTCATGATACTCAAGGATGTGGCACGGACCTTCAATATAGAGGATGGAGCGGCCCTAGAGCGACTTGCACAGTATCTTTCTCACAATGTCGGAAGCCTGATATCATACGAGGCGATATCGCGTACGCTAGGGCTCTCATCGCTCTCGGTAAAGAAATACATGGATGCGATGGAGAAAAGCTACTTGATAGCCAGAGTTCCTTCTTTTTACAAGAACAAACTAAAAGAGATAGTGAAGCAGCATAAGCTATATTTCGTTGATACTGGAATGCGCAGTGCAATATCAAATTCTTTCCATATCCCCCCGGAAACCAAAGGAAAACTGTTTGAAAACTTCGTGTTTTCGGAATTGGTCAAAAACGGGGAAGAGGTGAGGTATTGGCGGTCTAAGAACAATGCCGAAGTGGATTTTGTTGTGCAACGGGGCGGCGAGCCGATTCCGATAGAGGTGAAGATTAAAGCGGATAAGAGGCATCTTGTGGAAAGGAGCCTGCAATCTTTTATAGAGGCATACAGACCTAAAAAAGGATTCGTGGTTTTTTACGAAGGCGGACCCAGCATATCGAAATATGGGGGATGCCTGATAAGCGCAGTTAATATAAAGGATTTGCTGGATGAATTGAGGAAAACTGGGAAATCAGGCGCTATGATAAAATAAGTAGGCTAGCCCTGGCATGGCTTTGTTTTTGGCTTTATTTTTTTTCTGGTGTTGAAAGGATCTCTTCCAGCTGCACCACTATCGCTATTACCCTTTTGCCTTTGTCCGTTGTCCTGTAGGCGATTATCCTCCTTCCGTGCTTAGACCTCATTATTATCTCCCTCAGCGCGCCGACGGAGATGAGCTGATCGAGGCGCTTTGACACAGTCGCTGAGCTGAGGAAGCCTTTTTTCATGGGTATCTTTGTAAAATCGCTGAAAGACCTGGGATTGTCGTTGGACAGCTGGAGTATTTCCATGTATCCTCTTGTTATTGCCATGACATTACATCATACGTTCAAGTATATAATACTTTAGTTATTATTATACTACTTTAGAATCTAAAGTATATAAGGTTTATTGGTGGTGGACGGTTTGATTCTGCGTGATGGGCGCAGGCGTGCCTGTTGGCATCGGTCAGTGCGCTTTGTGCTTGTCCGTAGATACGGTGAGCATGGTTTTAAGCTCGGCGGCTAGAGCTATTACCCTTTTGCCGCTTTCGGTTGTCCTGTAGGCGATTATCCTCCTTCCGGTGTGGGACCTGTTTATTACCTCCTTCAGCGCGCCGACGGAGATGAGCTGATCGAGGCGCTTTGACACAGTCGCTGAGCTGAGGCGCTTTCCGTTTATGGATATTGTTGTGAAGTCGTTGAAGGATTTGGGGACATTGCCGTTGGCCAGCTGGAGTATTTCCAGGTATCCTTTTATAATTACCATGTTAGTGAATTTGCAATTACTATTTATAAAACTTTAGATTTAGAAGGTACGGCTTTATATTTAAACTCTAGATTTAATGATATAAAGTTTATTTTAAAATCAATAGAATTTTACTAAAATAAAATTTAGTTTAAAATAGCAAAGTATTATATAATAGATTGAATTAAGTATATTGTTGATAATATGTTATACAAGAATCTGTTGGGCCTGCTCTTATTCTCTTTGTTCCTAAGCGGAGCGGTTAACGCTACGGCGCTGTCGGTCACGATATCCTCATCCCCGGTGCTGCCTTCCAATCAAGTCGCAGGCAACGTAGTGACGTTCGGAGCTGTGGCGACTGGAGGGAGCGGGACATATACAACATACAACTTCTTGGTATTCAATACAATAACTAATGTACAGGTGGGATTCCAGTCTGGAACGTCAAACAGCTTCGCATACACGGTAAACGGGATGGCAGGGGATACACAGGCGGCTAACGTATTCGTCTTGGATTCCGGGGGAAACAGCATAACTTCTACTAATACAGGAACTCTCACTGTGGTCTCATCCGGAGTAGCCATGAATCCGGGAGTGGATAAGAATGGAGTAGCAGGAAGCGGCACTTATCCGGCGCTGCCTGCCCTTTACGATGCAGGAAATTTCACGGTTCTAGCAGAAACTGCCATCTCGACGGCAGGATCTGGAGTTGATGGGAATATTGGGATCAGCCCGGCAGCTACAAGCGGTATCACCGGCTTTGGATCAATGCCATTAGTGAATGATCCAACTGGAGAATACGCTACATCACCTCTTGTAACAGGAAGGATATATGGTGCGGACATGACAGGCACCGGCGCAGGAGCAGGCAAGACTCCAGCCATGCTGACCACAGCTACAACAGACATGACCAATGCATATACTGAAACGCAAGGCACAACCGCTCCGGCACCAGTTGTCGATAAGGGCGCAGGCAGCCTTGGAGGACTGACTCTCGCTCCTGGCCTTTATACATTTAGTGAAGCCACTGTTATCATACCAACCGGAACTACTCTCACTCTTGATTGCGGAGGCAACTCCGCTGCGACGTACATCTTTGACATGTCAGGCGCATTTACCATGGACTCCGGCGCCACAGTCGTTCTGACAGGAGGCTGCCAAGCTCAAAACATCTACTGGGCTGTTGCAGGCCAAGTGACTCTTGGAACTACTACCCAGCTCTCAGGAGTAGTATTATCATCTACTTCGATTTCGATAAATACCGGAGCAACATTGGATGGCCTGGCGCTGGCGCAGGCTGCAGTCTCATTTGCAGGAACCACAGGCACAGGCGCATCGGTGCCAGTACCGGTATCAACGACAACAACTGTAGCTCCAACCACTACGACAAGCGGCACGACAAACAGTGGAGGAGGAGGGGGAGGAGGAGTGCAGCAGAGCGGTGGAGGCAGCACAGGAGCAGGAGGGAACTACAAGCCTACGCTTGTAAGCCAGGGCAATGGAGCATGCTTCGAGATACTGAACTTCACGCAGAGCGGAACGCAGAAGCTTCTGCTCAACGGAGACAATAACATAACAGTGACTATGAACTTCATAAATCCTTATAACGTAGGGATCAGCGTAAAGACCACTCTTGGCAACTTGAATAATACGCGCTACACACTGATACCGGGGCAGTTCCAGGCACTTACGGCCATAAATAATTACACGTACTCGGTTGTGCTTGACAACATCTCGTACACGCCAAGAATAGACACGGCAATATTGACAATATGCGCAGATCCGGTAGTCTCTAAAGTGCCTGTCGTCATTAATTCTGCACCTACACTAGTGACCTTGACGGTGGAATCGAACGTCACTACGACGGGGCAGCTGGACACGGTAAATGCTACGACTACGTCATCTGGGCCGGTAGTCATACTGGTCAATGGAACAGTAGTGGCCACTGGAGTAAAGCTGACTACATTCAATGCGGCAGGGCTCTCAGCAGGCACGCGTTCGCTTCAGGCTTGCGATATAGGCACAGTACCGGCAGTATGCAGCCTTGTACAGGTTATAAACGTAATCCCGCCAATACAGCCAACTACGATAGCTACTTCGGGCACCAGCACTCCTGCTTCATCAGGAGGGTGGATCCCGTGGTTTGTAGCGGCAGTGGTCGTGATAGCGGCGGCAGGCTACGCGCTGAGCAGGAAGGGGAAAAAGTAGCCAGGCTTGCTAAAAATGGGTAGGGACCAGCATGCGCAGCACAAAACACATGGCAATATCGCCAAGAACGTAGCTGCGGCTGCTGCTGTGTTGGTGATTATCGGGCTGCTATACTATGCCTGGATAAGCGCGTCTCCGCGTGCAATAATCAATAGTACTGCTAAGGCACAGGCATACGAAATACGCTCATGCACTGTTATATCGCGCCCTGGGAACTATACTTTGGATGCGAACTTAAGCTATACGCCAAATAGCGGAGCGTGCATAGATGTGAAGGCAAGCGGCGTTTCCCTGATTGGAGGCGGGCATTCAATAACCGGAAATGTATCGTCTAGAGGTCAAGGTGCCGCATCGTATGGGATTGCAATAGAATCACAATCTAATGTTAGCATAAGTCAGGTCGCCATATCCAAGTTCTCAGATGGAATATATCTGATTGGATCGGATAGCAACAAAATATCAAACGTTTCGGCAGACGGCATGATAGGTGCAGGAATCTACCTTTACGGCTCAAGCCGGAACCTGCTCTATAATGACAGTATGAAGGATGATGTCGGAGCCGTAAACATAACCGGAGGAGGAAATAACACTTTGTCGGTTATCACTGCTGAATATAACTTGCATTACGGCATTTCATTGATAGGCAGTCGGGGAAACAGGATTTCTAAGTCAGTATTGCTGGAGAGCCATGCAGATATGGCATGCGGAGCTGGGGCGAGCTTCGTCTCGTCGAACAACAAGTTCAACGACTCATCATGCTATGAAAACAGGTTCTGCAACTTCGCACGCTGCTACAGCAGCAACATCCAATATCCTGTAACCGATATAATACTCGGCCCGGGAATAAGTTCGTGCGGAAGCATAACTAGGGGAGGGTCGTACAGCCTGGAATCCGGCCTTAATTTTGCAGGATACATGAATGCGTCGCTTCTGGGTAGCGCTGCAGTTCCTTGCTTAAGTATAAATGCATCTAACGTGCGGCTTCAGTGCAATGGGCACACAATAAGGAATGCAAAGTATGGTATACTTTCAGAGACTGGAGTCTACAACGTGACGATATCAGGGTGCGATCTGCAGAACGATACATATGGGATTTACCTGCAGAATGTGATAAAATTCGGGCTCAGCTCGATAAATGCGCGCGGAGGGGCCTACGGAATCTACCTCATGGGATCAGACAATGGGAACTTAGCAAACTCAAGTGCGCAATCGGATAAGTATGGAGTGTACTTTAACAATACGCAGTATGATTCGATAAGCGGGTTCCTGGCATCTAACGACAGCTATGGCGTGACTCTTGACAATTCAACCTACGTGCGCCTGTATAATGGGACTGCATCTGCAAACTCGAACGTTGACCTGTACTGCACTGCAAGCACCTACGGCTCTGCGACGCTATCCGCGAATGACATTAAATGCGGGAACACCGACTGCAACTGGGCTGGCAGTTCGTGTCCAATCAAGGTGCCGATTGCGCTGAGCGTATATCCACTGACTGAATGCGGCAACATAACGATATCCCGGCATTATGCCGTGGCGGGCGGAGTAGTTGCAAGGGGATCGTGCTTTAGGGTGGATGCAAGCAATGTGTCTATAAAATGCACTGGAAACAGCAATATCGCCTCGATAACGGGGGTCGGATCTGCGTTCAAGATGGATAATGTTACGAATGTGACAGTAAAGGGATGCCGCATATCCGGGTTCCATGACGGAGTTGTTGCGGAAGGCACGAAGTCAGTTGCCATCAGGTCTATGACAATAAAGTCTGTGATCAATGGAGTTAATGTAAGCGGCAGCGTGAATGCTCTAGTTTCGAACGATTTGGTGACTTATTTCTCCAATCAGGCATATTCAATTGTGAATACAAACGACAGCGCACTGCTCAACAACAAAGCGGATTTTGGCCCGTTGGGGTACGCATTCGTGCTCTCTGGGTCATTCAATAATGAGATATTGAATAACACTGCCGCTTCTATGGAATATGGATTCTACATCGCAAATTCAAGGTACAACACAATATACAACAATTCGATATACTCTGTATCTAACCTCGGATATCAGTGTGCTCCGGATTCGGCAGGAATGTATGAACAGTACGGAAGGATCAACTATGGAGTCACTGCTGCAGGCTGCAATTGGCTTGTAGAAGTCTCCCCAGTATACAACGAAGCCATATGCAAGCTTACAACAAGCCCTGATACGATCAGCTTCGCGCAGGACATGGTATACTCGTATGGGGCTACCTGCTTCAGCATACGCTCCTCTAGAGTCCAGAGCGCGGACGGGACTACAATAAATTGCAAGGGACACAAGATATTTGCCACGGACGGAGGCACTTTCCTGTACTCATACAACACGAGCGGGGTGACATTGGAGAACTGCATACTGATAGGATTCACGAATCCGGTGGTGGTCGTCTCTAAGGTGCCTGTATCTAAGATATCTATAATAAACGATACCTTTGCCAGTTCATCTAATAGCTCGATCTACATGGTGAATGCGCAGATGTCGACTGTGAGGGGCAACAGGATATTGAATTCGTCTGCAGGCATCTACCTGTACGGGTTCAACAACGGAGATGTGGTAAACAACACCATATCGGCGTTGCGCACTGGATTGGTGATGAACAGGAGCTTGTCTGCAGATATCATAAACAACACGATAAGCAACGCTTCTGAAGGGATAGTAATGGTGAATTCGCAATTCGCGCATGTGCAAGACAACAGGGTATATGGGTCTCTTAATGGCATTGGATGTTATGGAAACGCTACAAGCCTCACAAACAAGGACCTTGGAGGCAATGTATGCTCGGGGGTTAGCGGTTGCGGCTGGATGACGGCCTCGCAGCTATGCGGATAGGCGCGTTGCTTGCACCTTCGTCTGCAAACCCGGTTGTGCTGCGGATTTGCCCGGGTATTTTAAATTTTATAAAGTATTTTTTAAATAAATAAATTATTTAAAAATAGTAAAGTATTATATAAAATAGCAAAGTATTATATATGAATGTAAACTAATATAGAGTTAGTAATTAGGTGTAAATATGAAGAATGAAATAAGCGAGGTTGTGCATTTTGAGATACCGGCTAAGAACCCTGAAAGATTGAGGAAGTTCTACACCGGGGTGTTTGGCTGGAAGTTCAAGAATTCTGCTGCGCAGAATATGCAGTATTGGAATATAAACACAGGGACAAGGCATAGCCCTGGGGTTGAAGGCGGATTGTATAAAAAAGGCAGCCGTAACCAGACCCCTGTGAATTACATAGCTACAACTGATTTGACAGAGACGATGGCAGAAGTGGAACGATCCGGAGGGCAGATTATTGTCGGAGACAGGAACACTCCTGGGCATGGACGCACTGCATTATGCAAAGACCCTGAGGGGAATTCCATAGGGTTATTTGAGTCTCAGAACAGGGGGATGTTCAGGGAAAGGGGGAGACAGAGTCAAAGCGGAGCTAACAGGATAAAATCAAGCCACAGGAACGACAGGACAAAGGATAGCAAATGATATTGGATTTGGTAGCATGACAACAAAAACGGGGAACTTGGTAGGGTTATTGCTGGTTCTGGTACTGATTGCACTGATACTTGGACTTGTGCTGCCTCTGGGAGGCGGACTGGCTTATGCCCTATTGGCAAACACTGTGATAGGGTTTGTGGCAATCTTCATTGTAAATGCGGTCTTTGAGCTCGGGATAAAATACGATCTCCTGGTGCTGATATTTGTTGCCGTGTTTGGGCTGTTAGCGGTTGCGATACTGATACTGTTGAACCTGCTTGGGGTAAACTGGTCGTACAGGACAGGCAGCAGGGAATGATGTGATTGTATGATGGATGTTTTGTTTGGTATAGCTGCTGGAGCAATCCTTTCTGAGATTGTGGTTATAGCGGCGATCATACTTGTACTATATGTGATATTCAAGTTTGGCAGCGTGATATTTGGGCTTATTCTAAACAGCATACTGGGACTTGTCCTGATCTGGGTGGCAAATTTGCTCTTCGGTCTGGGGATATCGTTTGACCTAGTCACGTGGATAGCATTGGCAATATTCGGGCTTCCTGCAGCCGCGATCATAATAGTCTTGAAACTGATAGGGATTTCGATATGATATTTAATTGGTGAAAAAATGGGAGAAAAAAGAGAAAAGTTTTATACGGTGTCTGCGAGGCTAGTATTTTCTAGCATTATAGTGGTGCTATTGATAGCGTTGGTAGTTGGTCTGTCGCTTGCAATCAATAAGGGCCAGGTATTGCCCCTGCTTGGGGTAAACGGAGGCGCTGCTGCGACATCTCCGGTTACTACTGTGGCTGCATATGCAAACCAGACAGCCCCAGCAGCCCCTATAGTAGTAAGCGTTGGCTGCACGCCGCTATCCACAACTTACAGATGCCTTAATCCGTCATTCAACTTGACTTCTGGAACGCTTACCGTTGCATTGAGCCAGGATACAGGATACAATTGGACTAGCGTGACAGTAAGATTCGTTCCGTTAGGCACGACGTACTCGAATGGGGTCCCTGAGCTTTCATGGTCGCCTCCGATGGCAGTAAACGTTACGGGCGGACTGCTTTCAAACGCCACGAAGTACATCAACATACCAATAACTTCCGGTCCGGTATCGGTAGGTTCGAACATAACGGGCTCAATATGGACAAAATATCAGCTGCAGGTTGGAGAGGGCGTATCTTACGCAAACATGTCCTCTGCGCGTATTGTAGTGTATAGGTAATGATTAGGGATGAAAATGGCAAAAAAGAGCAGAGGGGGAAGAATGGAAGCGGCTATAAAGCGCGCAGCGAAATACGGGAAGGGCAACAAGAACAAGCACCCTAGAAGAGTCAAGAACAGGCCTGCAGGGAAAAAAATAATGAGGACGTAATCTCCTTGGTTTCGTTGGTTGCGGAAACATGATGCATGTTCCGCAATCAATAGCTAGAGACTGGAATTTTTGCGGCAAGGCTTGCCTTTGTTTTGTATCGGAAATGTGGGCCCAGTGAGATTTGAACTCACGGCATCAGTATCAGAAGTGAAACATTTTATATGTGTAGCTGTCATATAATTATAGCGATTAGTGAGATTATGCAGTTTAGGGTATTGATAGAAAGAGATGAAGATGGAGTATACGTAGGCAAGGTCCCTGACCTTCCGGGCTGCGCTACAGAAGGCAAGACTAAGAAGGAGCTTATGAAGAACATGAAGGAGGCCATTCGGGCATATATGGAATCCTTGAAGAAGCACGGCGATCCTATTCCTGTGGAATCGGTGCAGATAAGTGTCTAGGCTAATACCGCTTAATTACGACAAGGTAGTAAAAGCTCTTTCTAAAGTAGGCTATGTGGTAAACCACTAGAGAGGAAGCCATATTGTAATGCACCTTGACAGGAGGGAGAAATATACCGTGTTATTTGGAGACAGGAAACCAGAATATATGATAGTGGTTCCTGCACACAGACCGATAGGGAGAGGTATGCTGAGAACTATAATGAGCGAAGCTGACCTATCGGTAGAGGAATTCAATAGCTTGGCTTAACTGCTACTTATTTGGAGATTATGCTTCGCTTTAGTCGTTCAGCCCAACCAGGTTATCCCTTTTTGCCTGCTTTTCTGTTTTCAGATTTACTGTTTCTCTCGTTAGTGCTGAGGTGGGCCCAGTGAGATTTGAACTCACGACATCTGGCTCTCTTATCATTCTAGGCTTGACATTGCCTAAAAGACCATTATAAGACCAGCGCTCTAACCAGGCTGAGCTATGAGCCCTCAGCAATACTTCTTATATCCAAAACATTTTAACCTTTAGTGTAGCTGCCAGCTATGCAGCTGCTACGTGGCTTTTGCGCTATCCGGAAGCCTGCCATGAAGGTTATACTGTCATCTTTTTCGCTGCATAGGCCCGTGGCATTTCAATAACAGCCATTGCCGCCCTTGCATTGTCTGCGAAGCTGCGGAATACGGCGGATGCGCCTGCAGCTTCCAGCTCCTCGAAAGTGGATTTTCCTGTAGCAATCCCAACTGCAACTGCGCCTGCAGCCTTGGCACCAAGCATATCGGAGACTTGGTCCCCGATATAGAAGATGTTCTTCCTGTCAAGGCGCGGGCTGAAGTTCTTTACTGCAGATTCTACCACCAATTCGAGGAGACTGGCTTTATCTCCGGGGATGTTGTCTCCAGGGAACATAAGCCCGTAGCGCGAAAAAACTTCCAGCAGCTTCACATTGTCTAATTTTAGCAGCATCATTTCCTTTATGTTGTTGGTGACTATCCCAAGCATTACGTCTTCTCTGCTGGACAGGAGTTCGATGAGTTCTGCCACCCCATCCAATAGTTTGAGAGGAAACTTTGACAGCCAGGATTTGTATTCCATTGTAGCGGATGAAAGCATCTCTTCGACAAGCCCCTCCTGTTTGTCTTCTGGTATACCCTCTTCATTGAGTATGCTTATAAGCACGGATTTCATTGTGCTGCCAGTCTTTGCCCTGTCTGACAGCGGAGCGGTGTTTACGGAGCTGCCTAACTTATCCACGACGACCTTGACAAGGCACTTGGTGAACGATCCGGAGGAGAGGATTGTTCCATCTATATCGAATAGCACAAGTTTTAGCTGCGGGCTGCTGTCCCGAAGGGCACTTTTTATGTCATCCATTCTAATCGTCCTTGTTTCCTGCTTGCCTGATGTGCTTAGGGCTTGCACTTTCTAGTCTTCCTTTGGCCTCATTTGCTCTTTGAGCTTGGCTATCTCTGCCTTGCGTTCGCATTCTGCTGCAAGTGATATGTTTCCCCCGTCTGAAGCCCATTTTGCTGCTTTTTCCCATAAGTCTGATGCTGGAAGTCCCTTCCCCTCTTGGATTTGTGCCTTCTCAATGAAAAATCCTGCCAGGGAAGATTGCACAAAAAGCGGCGCTGAATCTTTCGGAGCATGAGGCGCTGGTCCCGTTCCGGTGCCCTTAAACGATGCCATTTTATCACAGTATGAATTCACTTTGCCTCATATTTAAACCTAATTGCGTTTAGCAGATTTGAAGCAGAACCCTGTTATTTTGGTATCTGGAGTTTTAAAACAGGTTTTGGCTTCTTGGACAACGCGGTAAACGACGGAATGCGCTAATAAAGTAGACTAGACTGAGGCATGTCAGGATTAAAGAACTTTGTTTTCAATAAATATGTGTTTTTATGGATTTGGGAGAGGGTCTCAGGAAGGCCATCGCAAGGCTGAGCGGAGCCTCGGTGATAGACTCGAAGACGATAAAGGAGTTCGGCAAGGAGCTCCAGAAAGCCCTGATATCTGCTGACGTCGAGGTCGGGCTGGTCTTTGCACTGACCAAGAGGATAGAGGAAGCTGCGCTAAGGAGCAAGATGCCGCAGGGAGTCAGCCAGAGGGATTACATAACAAACCTTGTCTATGAGGAGCTGGCAAGGCTCATGGGAGAGAGCTACGAGCCGGACATCAGGCCGAAGAGGATACTCCTTGCCGGGATCTACGGGGCCGGAAAGACCACCACAGCTGCAAAACTGGCCAAGTTCTACCAGGACAGGGGGATGGGAGTGGGGCTGATATGCTGCGATGTGTCAAGGCCTGCGGCATACGAGCAGCTCGAGACCCTGGCGAAGCAGGCGAACGCCGGATTCTTTGGGATAAACGGCGAGAAGGATGTCGGAAGGATAGTCAGGGAAGGGCTTGCGGAGCTCAAGGGCAAGAAGGTGATAATATGCGACTCCAGCGGGAGGAACGCGATGGACGACGAGCTGATAAAGGAGCTCAAGCTGATAAACAGCCAGTTCAAGCCTGATGAGAAGCTCCTTGTCATAAACGCCGACATAGGGCAGGTAGCAGGAAGGCAGGCCGGGGAGTTCGACAGGGCGATAAGGCTTACCGGAGTGATTGTTACCAAGCTGGACGGATCGGGGAAGGGAGGAGGGGCGCTGAGCGCCGTCTCTGCAGCTTCCATAAGGGTCGCCTTCACAGGGACAGGGGAGAAGCTAAACGCGCTCGAGGTCTTCGACTCCAAGAAGTTCGTGGGCCGGCTGCTGGGCATACCTGACCTTGAATCGCTGATTGCGCACGTCAACGAGGCTGTGAAGGCCTCCGGGATGAAGCAGGAGGACATCAACTCAGAGGAGCTGAACTTCGACAGCTTCTACAAGCAGATGAAGGCCATGTCAAAGATGGGACCAATGAAGAACGTGCTCGGGATGATGGGGCTTGTCGACGTCCCGAAAGAGGCTCTGGAAGTGGGCGAGGTCAAGCTGAAGAGGTATGAGAACATCATAGGGTCCATGACAAGGGATGAGAGGATGCATGAGAGGCTGCTCAGGGATCCGAAGAGGATAGAAAGGATAGCAAAGGGAAGCGGGACATCTGAGAAGGACGTGCGCGGCCTCATAGCAGACTTCAATAAGATGAAGAAGATGGCGGACATGCTCAAGAACAACAGGGACATGAAGAAGCAGATGTCAAAGTTCCTGCCGGGGCTTGGGCAGTGATGCCAAGCCTGCTGCGTGCGAAGGAGAAGCGGGATAACGGAAATTTGGAGGGAGGGAGACTGCGCTGTTTCTGCTACTTATTCATGTACTTCCCTGCGATCCTCTCGATTATCTTCCTTGACATGCCCAGGTTTGTCCTTGGATCGCATAGGCTCCTGAGCTCGCCCTCGGAGATGAGCCCTGCTATCTCACTGTCTTCCATCAGCGCTTCAAGGTAGCTGATATCACCTTTCAGCGCGGCCTCAGCGGCATTGAATGATATCTCCCTGGCCCTCTGCCTCTGCATCCCCTTGTCCACGAGCCTGCTCATCACAAGCTGCGAAGAGGCCGTGCCTTTTGTGCGGTTTAGGTTGTGCTCTATGTTTTCAGGCACGATGCTTGCGCGCTCTATTATGTTTTTAATCAGGGCGCACGCATAATCCGAGAGTATGAAAGATTCAGGTATAATCACCCTGTCTGAGAGGGAGGCTGTTAGGTCCCTGAAGTCCTCGACCGACATGGATTCCAGTGATGCCAGCGCGTGGCCGCGCAGGATCCTGCCTATCGAGATGCACCTCTCCTCTATGAACGGATTGCCATGCATGTTCTTGTGTGGCATTGCCGAGCTCCCTACTGAGCCCCTGTCAGGAGCTTCGCTCAGCTCCAGTATCTCTGTCCGCTTCAGCATCTTTATGTAGGACGCGATTGTCGCAAGTCTGCCGCAAAGCACTGCGAGGTCTGAGATTATATATGCAGTGCCTTCCCGGGGCGGGGTCTGCATGGCCATCTCCGCCTTTTTCACTCCGAGGTTTCTGAGAACCTTCTCTTCCACCTTCGGGCCGTCGATGCCTTCGTTCACGTGCACATCGTACGTGCCTATGACACCTGACAGCTTCCCTTCTGCACACCTCTCCCTGTCATACCTGAGCCTCTCTATGTTTTTCTGCAGGCAGTATCCGAAGAAGGCGAATGGAAGGCCGAACGGGGCAGGTATTGCGTGCTGCCCGTGGGTCCTGGCTATCGACGGGATGTCTTTCCAGGACAACGCTGCCCTCAGGCATGCGTCCCTCGTATCCGCTGCGGTTTTAATCAGTATGTCAATGGCCTTAAGCATCTGCAGGGCCTTGGCGGTTTCCACTGCGTCTGCAGAAGTCATCCCGAAGTGCACATACCTGCCGTCCTTGCCTGCCTTGTCTGCCATCACTCCTATTACAGCGGCAAGCTCGTGGTGCGTCTTCTCTGCTTCTCTCCTCCTTACTTCTGCAGGCCTGACGTGACTGGTATCGGCTATCGCCTTGATCCTCCTTGCAGCTCTGCCTGGGACCTTTCCCGGATACAGCTCGGACAGCACCTTTACGTTCTCCGCCTCTACGTCTAATATTGCCTGTATGTAGCTCTCCTCTCCGAAGACCTTTGACATACTTGTGGTGTACCTTATGCCTATAGGGGAGATGTGCTCCTGGTTCTCGAAATAGGATACGTCGAGCTTCGATGGCCTTGGCGGCCTTTTTCTTTCGTCCGGCATTCGTAATCACGGAATTATTTGCCTGATATCTCCTTCCTGCGGTCCACCATGTCAAGCGCGTCCTCTCCTGTGCCTATCAGCGTGACATTGGCGCCTATCTCGTCCTCTATCCCTTCTATCCATTCCTTTGCCTCCTTTGGGAGCAGACCATAGCTCCTTACCTTCTCGGCACCCTTGAAGAGCACGTCGACTTTTGTTATCGCGACCTCTGTTGCCGAATTTATCCTGACAACCTCCTTTGCGAGCTTGGGGTCGAATGGAGCGGCTCTCCTCTGCCTGCCTGTCACAGTGCCGAATTCCTGGAGCCCGAGTTCCCTTGCCTTCTCAGGGGACATCTCGTTGTCCATCGGGCCTCCGCCGACCCTTGTCACGAAGGCCTTGAATATCGCTATTACGCTGCCTACGTATTTCGGGCCCACGCCAACGTCGCTCAGTATTCCAGATGACGTCGTGTTCCTGCTCGTTACATACGGATAGACTCCGTGATACAGGCTGAGCATGTGCCCCTGGCTCCCCTCAACCTGGACCAGGCCCCCATCCTTTACGCAATCCACTACCTTCTCCGGCACATTGGCTATGAATTCTGAGAGCTCGGGATAGTCCTTCGCCAGCTTTAGGCTCCTCAGGATCCTTTTCGACTCGGCTGCGCCGACTCCCTGCTTCGTGCTGCCCACCTTGTCGCTCAGCAGGCTGTCCTTCCTCTCCTCCTCCGCCTCAAGCTCCGTTATGACTCCGGCATGCCCGTCTATCATGATCCTTTGCCGCGTCTTTGTCGTCTCCATCTCTTTGAAGAGGATGTCAAGCTTGATGAGCGCTCCGGGAGATATGGCTAGCTCCGTGCCAGCGCTGATGAATGCGGAAGGGATAGACCTGAGCTTGTATGAATTCCCGTTGTACACAGCCGTGTGCCCGGCGTTTATGCTGCCTGTCCTCACTGCAATCCTTGGTTTGTCGTTCAGCGCGAGGTATGACGCCACCTTGCCCTTGCCTTCGTCGCCGTAGAAGCCGCCGACTAGAATATCGATCATTCAATGCACCTCCACAAAGGTTTATCTTTCGTAAGAATTAAATGATTATGCACAGCAAGGTTTGATTCGCAAGCGGATGTTTATGATTGACAAGACCTCAGGGGAGAAGAAGATAGAGGAGCTGCAGGAGCAGTATTCGAAGACGAAATACAACAAGGCAACGAACAAGTACCTAGGGCAGCTGAGGGCCAAAATAGCCAAGATAAGGAGGGAGATAGAGAGCCACAGCAGGAGAAGCGGGACAGGATATTCCGTGAGGAAGTCAGGGAATGCGACGGTCGTGCTGGTAGGGTTCCCTAATGCAGGTAAGTCGTCTCTCCTGCGGGTGCTGACCGGAGTGCAGTCCAAGGTGGCGGACTACGCATTCACTACGCTTGACGTCATACCTGGCATGCTGGAATACAACGGCGCGAAGATACAGGTCCTCGACCTTCCGGGGCTCATACAGGGCGCTCACATAGGCAGGGGAGGGAGCCTGAAGATAATCAGCGTGATCAGGATAGCGGACCTTATGCTCTTCGTCATAGACATAAATGCGCACCAGCAGGTATACCAGCTTGTCGATGAGCTGGGCATGCTGAACATACGGGTGAACCAGGAGAGGCCGAAGATCAGGCTTGAGAGGACAGCGGCTGGAGGGGTGCATATAGAGGGGAACGGGCACCGCATACCCGGCAGGGACGTGATACTTAGCGTGCTCAACGAGTTCAAGATATTCAACGGGGACCTTGTCTTTTACCAGGATACTACTGACCAGATGCTCATAGACTTCGTAGCCGACAACTGCGTGTATATCAGGGGGGTTGTTGCCCTGAACAAGATAGACACTGCGGATTCGAGGAAGATAGAGGCGCTGAAGAATGAGATTGAGGCAAAGACAGGCATGCGCGTGATACCGATAAGCGCGAAGATGGCAGATAACATAGACGATGTCAAGAAGAAGGTGTTCGACGGCCTCGGGCTCATAAGGGTGTACCTCAAGCCCAAGGACGGCAGCCCGGATTTCGGCAAGCCTCTTGTCCTTGACGGAGGGGCTAGCATAATAGAAGTGGTCAGGAAGATAAACACGAAGCTCGTGAAGAGCATAAAGTATGCCTATGTGAGCGGCCCGAGCTCTAAGTTTGCGAACCAGAGGGTCGGGGAAGACCACAAAGTGATGGACGGGGATGTAGTCACTGTTGTATTTGACTTCTAGTATGCGCACGGGATTGCGGGTTCGGCTCAGTAAGGATTAAATTTATTACCAAACACAATATGTCCATGGCGATCAGGTACTGGGAGTACGAAGACGCTCCCCTCAAGGAGAAATTGAAGGACCCGAACGTTAGGGACGTAGCAAAGATATACTTCGACAACGACACGAAGGCCTACAGGTTCTCGAAGGCGCTGTGCGAGGTGAAGAAGAGGAACGGGCTAAGGCTCAAGGACTGCGGGGACGAGCTCCCCATGGCGACATGGAAGAGGTATCTCGACTTCGGAGTCATGGTTGGCTTGCTGAAGCACGAGGACGGGGTGTACGCCTTCACTGACAGGTATTCGAGGCCGCTAAAGAACATATCACTCTACATAAAGGCATGGGCAGAGACGCCGAAGGAGGAGGACCTGCTCGTGCTGTTTGCAAATGCAAGGACCGACAGGCAGAAGAAGAGGGGCGGCAGGAGCGCTGCGGAGGCACAAGCAGGAGACGGAAAGAAGCAGGCCCAGGGGCAGGAGCAGGGATAGCTATCCCTTCCTGTACCATATCGTCCCGAATTCGCTGTCTTCCGTTATTATGCCGAACTCGCTGGCCAGCCTTTCCCTTATAACATCCGATTCCGCGAACTTCTTCTCCCTCCTCAGTGACTCCCTCTCCTTTATCAGCCTTGCTTCGTCTGCAGAGAGCCTCTCCTTGTACGCGTCCTTCTGCATGATCCCGAATATCCCGCAGAGCGACAGCACTTCGCTGACCGCAGATTCCTTTGACTTGGAGCTTATCTTCGGATATGACTCGGCGTATATCCTTAGCTTCTCTATCGCCGACATGAGCAGCGAAAGGGAGAGAGGAGTGTTGAAGTCGTCGTCCATAGCCTCGGCGAAGCCCTTCCTGAGCCCGTCCATTATAGCGTCGACCTCTGCGCATGACTCCTTGCTCTCCTCTGCCTCCATGTTGAAGAATATGCCCAGCGATGAATACGCATGCCTGAGCCTTGAAGAGGCGTCTTTCATTAGCTGGTCTGTGTACGCTATGTCTTTCCTGTAGTGGGTGGAGCATATGAGCATCCTCAAGGCCTCCGCATCGTATTCTTTCAGGAGGTCCCTTATCCTTATGAAGTTCTTCAGGCTCTTGCTCATCTTCTCCCCTTTTATCAGCATTATGCCAGAATGCATCCAGTACCTGACGAAAGGGCTGACCTTGAATGCCGCCTCTGCCTGGGCTATCTCGTTCGTATGGTGCGGGAATATGAGCTCTATGGCTCCGCCGTGGATGTCGTACTGCCTTCCGAAGATGGCGTATGTTATTGCCGTATCCTCTATGTGCCATCCTGGCCTGCCCTCTATGTCCATCTCGCTGCCATCAAGCCTTAGCCCTATCTTCCAGCTCGGCTCCCCGGGCTTCGAGCCTTTCCAGAGGACGAAGTCGTAGGAGTTCCTTTTTCCCTCCTTCGGCTCTATCCTGTGCTTCTCGAGCTCTTCGACCCTCATCCCGGAAAGCTTTGTGTAGTCTTTGAATTTTGATACGTCATAGTATATGTCGCCGTCCAGGACGTACGCGTATCCGTTGTCCAGGAGCATCTGCAGCTGCTCCTTAATGGCGCCTATGAAATCATGCGACCTTGGATAACTGTCCACTCCGGCCTTCACCCCTATGGCCTCCATGTCCTCCATGAACCTTGATTCGTACCTCCTTGCAAGCGCAATCGGATCGACCCCGTCCTCGGCTGCCCTCTTTATTATCTTGTCGTCTATGTCGGTTATGTTCTGGATGTACTTGAGGGAGTATCCGCTCCTCCTCAGCCACCTGGCTATGACGTCGAAGTTTATGTAGTTCTTCGCGTGCCCTAGGTGCGCGTCGTCATATACTGTCTGCCCGCATACGAACATCTTCACCTCCTTCCCGGAGAGAGGCTTGAACTCCTCCTTGGACCTTGAGAGGGTGTTGTATACAGATAGCATGATGGCTTACCTAGCTTGTAAGGTTTATGGTCTGGTTGTACGGAAGGATTGCGTCTTGATACGGCCTCTTTCCCAGGAAGAATCCTGTGACCGCTATGTAATTTGTGCTTGCGGACGTGGTCGAGCTGGTCTGTGTGCCTGCCGATACCCTTATCTGGACGTCCTCGCAGAGGAGCGGGATTAGGTTTATGCTCGCGTTCACGAACGTGCTCGAGGAATTTGTATTGCTGGAGCTCGTCTTGGAGTACGTGTTGAAGTATGTCGTTATTACCGGTGCTCCGTTCCTCAATATCTGCACGAAGATCAGCTTGCTGCGCGGAGAGATTATCTTGAAGTTGAGGAAAGATTCTCTTACTACGAACGTGTTTGATGTGAGGTTTCCTCCAACCACCTGGGTGCCGCCCTGGAAGTTGGACGCGAAGTACACTCCGTTGAACCCGGCCCACGGGGAGCCGTAATAGATGAGCTTGTTGTTATAGTATGTCTTGTTCCTCGGAGCCGATCCGAACCCTAGCCCCGTCGTGTTCCAGCCCGCGAACGTGCCTGTGGAGAAGTTGCCGTTGTATATCGGGACCGTCTGGTTGGCAGATATGCATGAAGACGAAAAACCTGTGGTGGTGGTCGCACTTATCACTGTGGTCTGGTGCGGAATTGTCGTCTTCTGGGAATTTGATGGGAACGTGGTTAAGGCTGTAGTTGTCTTCGGCGGGCTTGAAGGGAGGATGAAGAAGGCTATGATGGCCACTACGACAAGCAGCACAACATATATCATTATCGCTTTTGTGTTGACCATGAAAGCACGGTAAGAATTTGCCACTGCAAAGTATATATTTGTTCTTCAGCCTCTGGGTCCGTGGCGGTCCTTGCCTTTCCGCTATGATTATATAATGTTATGATTATTAATACCTCATTGGTGCTTGTTTTGGGCAGCATACCTAGGAAGTGGAAAAAGAAGGGAAGAATGCGCTGGAAGTGGCTCAAGAAGAGGAGGCGCAGGATAAAGAGGGCCCAGAAGAGAAGGGTAGGCGAGCTCTAGCCCGCTGGATTTTGTTGTTTGGCACACAGCGTGCTTCAAGTATTAGGGATAATGAGCCTGAGCGTATGCATTGCAGATGCATATGAGCGGCACACTCTTGACAAAATGTATGGAGATACTTGGCGTCTATCGCTATGCCAATGTCCTAATCTGGTACCTTCCCCTTTCCTCTATTTCGGAAAGGCGCCTTAGGACATCCCTGCTCGAGCCCGAAGTCTTCGTGTATCCAGAAAGGAATGCTCTGTTAAGGCTTGCGCTAATCTGCCTCTTCATGAGAAGCAGATCCAGTGCCCGTTCTTCGCTGCTTTCAGTAATCTCAGCAAGCCCGAAGTCTATCACATAAACATTTTTCCCTTTCATTATGATGTTAGCCGGTGTGAAATCGCCGTGGGCTATCCCTGCATTATGCAGCCTGCCCAGTTGCACTCCGGTCATTGCCATAATTGCCTTTGAGGCTTCCATATCTTTAAGCGCAGTTCCTCTTATGTATTCCATGTATATTTCATACGCTCCCAGCCCTATCAGCATTGGCACATTTACTCCTGAATTTGTGGCTCTTGAGATTACCATAGCCTCTTTCCTTGTCCTGCCTTTTCTTATCGTTGTATCAAGCTCCGCTACCCTGTATCTCTTCGGCGCCCTGTATTTTACTATCACCTCCTTCCCGTATATCTTTCCTGAATAGATTACTGCTTCCGCGCCTTCTCCAATCTTCCTCATGATATCAACATTGTCAATATATCTGTGCCTGGTCTACCCTGTATCTCTGCTCGATGGTGCAATCAGACAGCCTTGTCCTGCATCCCCCATCAAGCATCCTTTCTGCGACAAAGGCTATCATGGCGCCGTTGTCCGCGTTGAACTCGTTTGCAGCGTAGCCTATCTTCGCCCTGTGCTCTTCTGCGACATACTTAAGCATCTCCTTGAGCCTTGCATTCTGCGCCACTCCGCCGCATACGCACAGTTCGCTGCTGCTTGTAAGCAGCATTGCCCTTTCTGTCGCCTCGCAGAGCATGGAGAACGCGGTCTCCTGGAGAGAAAAGCAGATGTCCTTGACGCTGTGCTTGCCTATCTGCTTTATGGAGTGGGTGAGCAGCCCGGTGAAGGAAAAATCCATTCCCTTCACAGTGTACGGCATGCTTAGGTACCTGCCTCCGAGCGCGTGCTTCTCTACGGAGGAGCCCCATGCAGGGTTCAGTTTTATCGCCCTTGCGAAATTGTCAAGCATGTTCCCTATGCCTATGTCGAATGTCTCCCCGAGTATGCGGTAGTGCCTCTCCGGCTTGCTTGAAATCTTTAATATCTGTGAATTCCCCCCGCTGACATAAAGGACTATTGGATCCTTAAGACCGCTCTTCAGTCTTCCTATCTCTATGTGGCCTACGCCATGGTTTACAGGCACTATGGGTACATTCAGTTTTTGGGCAAGCGTCTTTGCCACTATCTGCCCTACCTGCAGGCAATTCCCTATTCCTGGTCCTTTCGTATATCCTATGCCTTCTACGTCCTCCAGACCGACGCCTGCATTTTCAAGCGCGGCTCGCACAATTGAATTTGAGTTCTGAACGTGATGCTCTGCAACTTTCTTAGGGATCATGCCTGTTGTGCCTATGTCGTACATTGACTTCTCGTTTGAAAGGACCTTTCCGCCTTCAACTATCCCTACCCCGAAGGTGTGTGCGCTGCTCTCTATTCCGAGTACAAGCATGTATATGACCGGTATCTATGAGATTGCATGAAAAGTTTTTATATTGAAAGCGGAAGCGATTACTGCAGCATGAAGCTGTCCAGGCTGCCCCTTAATCTCTCCTTGTTCTTCCTGTGGCCTTCAAGGAATTTGTTTATCTTGTTTGCCAGGTCCTTCTTGTGCTCCCCTGCGAGAAGCGTGCCCTTCCGCTCTCCATCGAATATCTCCTTTAGCTTTTTGTCATCTGGCTCGAAGAGATACCTGTTATACTGGCATACTGCGCATTTGTCTGGGTCGCCTCCGAGTTTCTTCTGGAGCTCTGCTGTAGATTGCTGTCCTGTTATTGCCTTGTTCACCTTCCTTGCCACCGCCTCAGGCGAATCGTTCAGGTATATGGTATTGTCGGGGTCGCTTGAGGACATCTTCGGGCCTCCTTTTAACGAAGGCAGGAACTTTGAATGCATTATCGCAGGCTTGTAGTATCCGAGCTTGTCTATGGCGTTCCGCGCGACCCTGAAATGGACATCCTGGTCGAGACCAAGAGGTATGACGCATGGTATGTTCCTTCCTTCCTGTACTGACTTGAGGAATGCCGGGACGGCCTGCATGCTTGTATAGAAGAGCGTGCCGACATTGGTATCATTGCCGAATCCGAATGCGTCCTTGACTATCGAGAAGGTAAGATATTTGGAGACCCTGACCGCCTGCTTGTACAATACTGTCGCATATTCTGTATTGAGGAATATCTTCGTCTTGGACTGCTTGAACCCAAGGGCCGCTATGTCAAGCGCGTCTTCATAGGCAAGCTCGTGCGCCCTTTCGAGCGAGAGCTTTGGATCCCGCTTTGCTAGGAATTTCTCCTCGTCAGGAATCTGCACCAGTACATCGGCATCAAACTTTTCCTGCAGCCATTGCGCCATTATGAATGGCAGGAGGTGTGCTATCGTCATGCTGCCTGAAGGGGCTATCCCGGTGTATACATAGAACTTGTCCCCTTTTTCATACTTGTCCAAAAGCCAGTTCATGTCCCTCTGTGCGAAGTATATGCCGCGCTCTATCATGAAATGGACCTCTCCCGCATCCTTCTTTATCCTCGCTTTCAGAGCGTCGTCAATAAGGCCGATTCCGAATTTTTTGATCGTGTCTTCATAGTCCACTTTGCCCTCAACGGAATAAGCGCCTATCTTGTATTCATCGTCCATGTAGTCTCAGTTGGATATTTTAGCGCAATTATAGTATTTATGCATTTGCAAACTGTTTAAATTGTTGGAAATTGGATAGGGAGATGCCAGATAGGCCATATCTGCGGAATAGCCAACCTGCTTGCGTGTGGTTTTGAAGGAGGCGTTAATTTAAAAATTAAGTTGCACATTATATTGTGTGCAGTGCGACCGTAGTCTAGCCTGGTAGGACTTTGGCCTTCCAAGTCAATAACCCGGGTTCGAATCCCGGCGGTCGCATCTGCGGCTTGTTAATCGAAAGCGTTGCTGTGAAATCCATTTTAAACACTGTCTTGATTCTAGTATGGCTCTTCAAAAAGCAATTCCAGTTCTAAACAAAGTAGTGGCAGCTTCCGGGGTAGTTAGAATGAGGGGATTTCTACAAAGCTACATATGCACCAAAACAACAACAGATTACTAATAAATTGCTCAATATAATTATATTTAAATATGAGAAAATGCATAATATGTTTGTGGTAAAATGGAGAAATTAAATGCGCCGGAAGTCCCGAAGAATAGTTTAAGTGCTGTGAAAAGGGAAAGAGGGGAAACAACTGCGCAGGTACTGCCCCCGGAGTATTGGGGAGCAATAAGAAGAACGGTTGACCAGGGGAAGGAAGCAGAGACATATAAAAGGCTCATGAGGAGACTAAATGATGAGGCAGATTTAGCTGGAAAGGGAGCTTTCGCAGGTCTTGCCATAGCTGCATTCGGACTAATGTCTCGTGTAGCCATTGGGATTGTGGGGTTGATGTATAATAACCAGCTAGGCGCCCAACTAACAAAAAGTATCCAGCTAACTAAAGATGTAACCGTTATTGGATTAGCAATTGCGGGTGTAGCTGGTATTGGTTTTGGAGTACTAGTAGAAAAAATTAATAAAAAAGATCCTTTAGGTCTCTACCATAGAGACTGACAGATTAAGAATCTTCCCCTGAATATAGGTTCAGGGGCTTCTCTTTTTGACATCACAAATCAATAGTGCAAAGTCTACTGAAAGTCGGTACTACGAGCGCATCGGTGGATAATGAGATTTATATCGAAAATCCCAATCTCGCCGAATGGCATTTAACCGACAAAGCCCTGCCAAAAGGCTTTTATTGCAGGTAAAAGGACCTATGAAAACGCTTATAAAGTTTGTTGAACAAAGGAGTAGTGGAATTCCCACTGCTAGTGCTGATGTTGGGTGAATTATGCCATCAAAAAGCGACCACGAACTTGTTCCGGTTCATGAAATCATGAGTGACAAGGACGTGAAAGAGCTTTTCAAGACCTTTAATATTACGATTGATAACCTTCCTAAGATATTCGAGAGCGACGTACAGGCGAAGAAGCTCGAGGCAAAGCCAGGACAGGTATTGAAGATATACAGGAGGGAAGGAAAGCGGGAATATCCATACTACAGGGCAGTAATAGACGGCTAAAGGTTTGTTTATATGAGCAATATACTGCTTGAATCGTACCTAGAGGCAAATTCCCTTGTCACACACCAGATAGAGAGCTTCAACAGGTTCCAGGACAGCGGGATCCAGGCAGTCATAAACAGGCAGAGCATAATAGAGCCAAGTGTGGAGGGATTCGCGCTGAAGCTGGGGAAGGTGAGGCTCGAGAAGGCTTCTGTGATAGAGGCAGACGGATCGAGGAGGCCGATAATGCCTAACGAGACAAGGCTGAGGAACCTTACTTATTCTGCTCCGATATTCATAGAGGTAGTCCCGATAATAAGGGGGATAGAGAAGTCTGCCTCGTTCGGGGAGGTCTTCGTGGGAGAGATGCCTATCATGGTAAGGAGCAACCTGTGCTACCTGAAGACCCAGACAAAGCAGCAGATGATGGAAAACGGCGAGGATGTCGACGACCCAGGAGGGTACTTCATAATAAAGGGAGTGGAGCGTGTGCTGATAGGGCTGGAGGACGTAGCCGCGAATAGGATCATAACCACTAGGAAGAAGACCGGCGACAAGGTCGCCAGCGTGGTCTTCTCTACGGCACCTGGATTCAGAGCCAGGTGCGTTGTGACAAGGGCGCAGAACGGGATATTCACTGTGGATTTCCCTACAGTGCCGAAAAGCCTTAACTTCATGCTCGTGCTTAAGGCGCTAGGACTGAAGGCGGAGAACATAATGAGCTACGCTGAAGACATGCTCCCGTTCAAGAATGATATGATGCTCAATATAGAGGTCTCAGAAAGCAAGGATATGTCGTCAAACGAGTCGCTTGTAGAGCTTGGGAAGCTGTCTGCTCCAGGGCAGGCCAAGGAATACCAGCAGAAGAGGGCGGAGACGCAGGTTGACAACTACCTGCTTCCGCACATAGGGGAGGCTCCTGAAGACAGGCTCGAGAAGGGCAAGTACCTGATACAGATGGCACGGAAGGCGACGATAATAGGCAACAGGCAGGCCAAGGAGGATGACAAGGACCACTATGGCAACAAGAGGGTGAAGTACTCAGGAGAGCTGATGGAGGAGCTTTTCGCATATGCATTCAGGTTCTTCACCAAGGAGGTTAAATACCAGATAGAGAGGACGAGCGCAAGGGGGAGGAAGCTCAGCATTCAGTCTATAATCAATCCTGACACGATAACAGAGAGGATTGCATACGCAATGGGCACTGGAACGTGGGTGGCAGGGCAGACAGGAGTGTCTCAGGTGCTTGACAGGACAAACATAATAAGCACCTATACGCACCTCAGGAGAGTCAAGTCTCCGCTGGCAAAGAAGCATCCGCATTTCAAGGCAAGGGATGTGCACGGTACGCAGTGGGGCAAGATATGCCCGTCAGAGACTCCTGAAGGCCAGGAGGTAGGATTGACCAAGTACCTCGCTGCGATGGCGAAGGTGACGGTTGGAGCGGATGAGGAGTCAACTGAGGCAAGGATAAGGGAACTTACCAAGATAGAAAAATTGTGATGTTTATGGCGGCTAGAGCGAAGGGCAAGGCATACGTTTACCTCAATGGCAAGGTTGCCGGAGCAGTGGAGAATCCGCTGGAGCTGGCAGCCGAGATACGGGCCGCACGCAGGAAGGGCATGATATCAGGAGAGGTGAACGTGTCATACTCCGAAAAGCTCAATGCAGTCAATATAAACACTGACAGGGGAAGGCTGAGGAAGCCTTACATAATAGTGGAGAACAAGCAGTCGAAGTTCACACGCGAGCTGGAGGAGAAGCTGAAGAGCAAGGAGATAAATTTCAACTGGCTGCTTAGGAACGGGATAGTCGAATACCTCGATGCGGAGGAGGAGGAGAATATACTGGCTGCGATGACTGAAAAGGACATAACGGAAAAGACCACCCACCTTGAGGTGGACATATCGGCAATATTCGGATTTACGATAAACACATCGCCTTACCCTGAGCACAACAGCTTGGCAAGGCACGCAATGCTCGCCAACTTCACGAAGCAGGCGCAGGGCCTGTATGCCACAAACTTCAACCAGAGGTTCGATTCCAGGTCATATATACTTTTCTACCCGCAGAAACCCATAGCCACCACTGCGGCATACGAGACTGTGAAGATAACCAACCACCCCAGCGGACAGAACTTCGTGGTTGCGCTTTCAACATACTATGGATACAATATGGCAGATGCCATAGTCCTGAACAGGGCCGCTGTGGACAGGGGGCTCGGGAGAAGCATGTTTTACAAGACATATGTGGATGAGGAGAGGAGGTATCCTGGAGGGCAGAAGGACAAGTTCAAGATCCCTCCGCCTACAGCCGACGGATACATGGGAGAGCACGTATACTCGAAGCTCAGCGAGGACGGGATAATAGAGCCTGAGATGGAGGTGTCTGAAGGGGACGCGTTGATAGGGAAGATAGCGCCTCCAAGGTTCCTTGAGGAGAACCTGGGAGCAGGAGGGTTAGAGGAGAAGGTAAGGGATGATACGGTGGTGATGAAGACAGGGGAGAGCGGAGTGGTAGACAGCGTTATATTCACAGAATCAACAGGCGCTACGAAGATAGTCAAGACAAGGATAAGGAGCCTCAGGATACCTGAAAACGGGGACAAGTTTGCGAGCAGGCACGGGCAGAAGGGAGTTGTGGCATTGATAGTTCCGCCGGAAGACATGCCTTTCACTGCTGAGGGGATAGTCCCTGACCTGCTACTCAATCCGCACTCTATACCGACAAGGCTTACCTTCGGCCACCTCCTGGAGATGCTCTCAGGAAAGGCCGGTGCAGTAGGGGGCAGGATAATGGACGGCACGGCGTTCGCAGAGGCAGGGTCTAAGAGGATAGAGGATTATGGAAACATGCTCGAATCGCACGGGTTCGAGAGATACGGCAATGAGGTGCTTTATGACGGGATGACTGGGCTGCCGTTCAGGTCCACGATCTTCAACGGAGTGGTATACTACAACAGGCTGTACCACATGGTCAGCAACAAGATACAGGTCAGAAGCAGGGGGAAGGTGCAGATACTTACCCACCAGCCTACTGAAGGAAAAGCCAGGCAGGGTGCCCTGAGATTCGGGGAGATGGAACGAGATGCTCTAATAGGATACGGGGCTAGCCTGCTGCTCAAGGAGAGGCTGCTCGACCAGAGCGACAAGACAGAGGTCCTTGTGTGCAAGAACTGCGGCTCGCTGGGATATTACGATCACATAAAGAAGGTGCAGATATGCTCTGTGTGCAAGCAGAACGACTTCGAGGAGGTAGAGATAAGCTACGCCTTCAAAGTGCTGCTCGACGAGATAAAGTCCCTCCACATAATGACCAGCATAAGCCTGAACGAGTAGATGATGATGCAGACCGAGGTTATAGAAAACATAAAGTTCGGCATACTCAGCCCTGAGACCGCAAGGAGCATAAGCGTTGTCAAGCTCAGCGTGCCGGACACATACAACGAGGACGGATACCCCATAGAGGGAGGGCTGCTCGACCAGAAGATGGGAGTCATAGACCCTGGACTGCTCTGCAAGACGTGCGGAGCCAGGGCGAAGTCGTGCCCGGGCCACTTCGGCAGGATAGAACTGGTCAGGCCTGCAATACACTCGGAATTCTCCAAGGTCATATACATGATACTGCAGTCGACATGCAGGAACTGCCACAGGCTGCTCCTGAACGACGAGCACATAGCGGAGTACAGGAACGTGCTCGCGAAGCTCGAGGAGGATTCTGTCGACATAGTGGAATCCTCTGGAGAGGAGGAAGCGGTGGCGATGGGAAGCGCGGCCATGCTAAAGAAGCTGAAGAACATGAAGAAGTGCGAGAGATGCGGCACTCTGAAGGGGAAGCTGAAGTTCTCTGCACCGACGTATTTCTATGTGGACGACTACAAGCTTAAGCCGGACGAGATACGCGACCTGCTTGCGAAGATAAGCAACGACGACCTCCAGGTGCTGGGGATAGATGCGCGGGCGAGCAGGCCGGAGTGGCTGATAATCAGCGTGCTCCTTGTGCCTCCTGTCAACGTAAGGCCTTCCATCACGTTGGAGAGCGGAGAGAGGAGCGAGGATGACCTCACGCACAAGCTCGTGGACATAATGCGTATAAACCTGAGGCTTGAGCAGAACCTAAATGCAGGAGCCCCCCAGATCATAATAGACGACCTTTGGGAGCTCCTCCAATACCATATAACAACATACTTCAACAATGAGACAGCGAGCATACCGCCTGCGAGGCACAGGAGCGGAAGGGCGCTCAAGACCCTTGCGCAGAGGCTGAAGGGCAAGGAGGGAAGGTTCAGGTACAACCTGAGCGGGAAGAGAGTCAACTACTCTGCAAGGACCGTGATAAGCGTGGATCCGAACGTGGACCTGGACGAAGTGGGAGTGCCGTTCGCTATCGCATCGAAGCTCACTGTGCCGTTCTACGTGACTGCATGGAACATCGAGAAGGCCAGGGAGCTCCTGACAAGGTCTGAATACCCGATGGTGACAAACGTTATCTCGAAGGACGGGAAGAGGAAGAGGGTGATAGACCTCAACCGCGAGGAGTTGATAAAGGAGCTTGCTGTAGGCGACATATTGGAGAGACAGCTGATGGACGGCGACATAACGCTCTTCAACAGGCAGCCGTCGCTTCACAGGGTTTCGATAATGAGCCATAAGGCCAAGGTCCTCTCCGGGAAGACGTTCAGGATGAATTACTGCGTCACTGCCCCTTACAATGCGGACTTCGACGGAGACGAAATGAACCTGCACGTGCCGCAGAACCTGGAGGCCCAGGCTGAGGCGAAGTACCTCATGAGCCCGCAGTACCAGATCTTCTCGCCGAGGGATGGGGATGCTATTATAACAAACAACGAGGACGGGATCACTGGGATGTACCTGCTCACAAAGGACGACAATTACCTCACGAAGGAGCAGGCGGTGTACATACTTTCTATTGCAGGTGTGTATGAGCTGCCGAAGGCGAACAAGAATGGGCTCTACTCTGGTAAGGAGGTATTCTCTGCG
Organism: Microcaldota archaeon; assembly: GCA_021803945.1. Lineage (GTDB taxonomy): Archaea > Micrarchaeota > Micrarchaeia > Micrarchaeales > CABMGC01 > JAJZNA01. The sequence continues at coordinate 15,743 of JAJZKW010000005.1, read as the reverse complement.
CTCATTCCTGAAGGCATGAACTTCAGCTGCAGGTCTGGCGGCGCACCGTTCGTGATAAAGAACGGCAGGCTGGTTGAGGGAGTGGTGACAAAGGACACTTACGGCAGGGGGAACAACAAGCTCCTTGTCAAGCTCGGCAAGGATTACGGATATGACAGACTCAAGAAATTCCTCTTCGTCTCTTCGAAGGTCGCGGATGCATATGTCACGCTTATGGGAGTGACTGTGGGAGTGAAGGAATACACAACAAGCAAGAAGCTAGAGGACGAGAGGGTAAGGCTCCTTCAGGAGACTTTCGTGAAGATAAACAAGCTCATAGACGATTACAAGGCCAGGAAGCTGGAGCCGCTCCTTGGGTACACCCTGAGGGAGTCGCTTGAGAGGATGATAATAGCTGAGCTGAACCTCGTCAGGGACAGGGCAGGGGAGACGCTGCTCAAGTACGAAAGCTCCGAGAACTCTGCAGTGGAGATGGCAAGGTCAGGGTCGAGGGGAAGCATACTCAACATAGAGCAGATGACGATGTTCCTGGGCCAGCAGGCCACGCTGAGCGGAGGGAGGATAAGGAGAGGGTACTACACCAACAGAGTCCTGCCGCACATAGTGCCTGGGGACATAAGGCCTGGGGCGAGAGGCTTCGTGGCGACATGCTACTACTCGGGACTGGCGCCTACAGACCTGTTCATGCATGCTGTAGGTTCAAGAGGGTCAGAGGTGTACAAGGCGCTCCTAACGGCGAGATCAGGTTATCTGTACAGGAGGCTGTCGAACGCGCTGCAGGACTACAGCGTCGACTCTGATTTCAGCGTCAGGGACGCGAACAACAATATGGCCCAGGTGGTGTACGGAGGAGATATGGTAAACCCGATATACACGCAGTTCATGGACCTTGAGGAGGAAGAGGAGAAAGGTTGATTCTTATGGCAAAACAGACGCAGAACAGGTACCTGGTCGATTATGGCGAGCCTGTGGGCATAATAGCTGCGCAGTCGGTTGGAGAGCCTGGGACGCAGATGATCCTGAGGTCTTTCCACCTTGCAGGAATAGAGTCTACGGTGGCAACGTCAGGACTGCCCAGGATCATAGAGCTAGTGGATGCAAAAAAGAAGCCTACCACCCCGATAACCTACATATACCTTGAAAGCGGGGTGAACAAGAACTTCGAAAAGGCGACCGAGCTCCTCAAGAAGATAAACGAGGTAAGGATGAATCATATTGCAAAGCGGGTGCTTGAGAACTTTTCAAAGGGGAAGATAAAGGTGGTACTCGACAAGCAGGAGCTCGATTCTGAAGGGCTTACGCAGAAATACGTTGCGAGCAAGATAGAGAAGGAGCTTGATCTCGAGGCGAAGATAGAGGACAACGGAATAGTAGTGAATATGCATACGAGGAACCTGAAGGAGATAAGGGCTGCTACGATAAGCCTGATGAAGATGCTCGTGAGCGGGGTGGACGGGGCAGGGAAGGGGACGATAAGGAGGGATGACGCCACAAAGGAATTCTATCTGGTATCTGCAGGCAGCAACATAGAAGGCATAATGGCGGTTGACGGGGTCGACAAGACAAGGACGACGACCAATGACGTTTTTGCGGTATACAGGCTGTTCGGCATCGAGGCTGCGAGCAAGGCCCTCGCGATCGAGCTGAAGAAGACGCTCAAGGAGCAGAAGATATCAGTAGACGACAGGCACCTTAACCTCCTTGCTGATGCGATGACTGCCAGCGGGACGATAAAGGGTGTTGGGAGGCACGGGCTGAGCGGCGAGAAGAAGTCGGTCTTCGCCAGGGCTGCATACGAGGAGACATTGAAGCACCTGATACATGCAGCAGCGTTCGGGGAGGTCGACAGGATGAAGGGGGTCACTGAGAATATACTAATAGGGAAGCAGATACCCATAGGGACGGGATCGGTGAAGCTTGCTGTGAAGAAGGAGGACATGGCCAAGATAAAGCCAAAGAGCGATAAGTAACCTGAACCTTATTTCCTTTTCCTTATATGATGTATGTAACGCGTTGAGCTGCAGCGCGCAGCGTTACGCGCTGATCCATCATTTCCCGCAGGACTTCCTGATCGCTGCCTCGAGTATGTCGAGCCCCTCTTCGAGGCTGCTCCTTGATATCGTTATCGGAGGTATTATCCTTATCACTGATTCACCGCATGGCAGCATGAGCAAGCCGTTGTTGAATGACTCCAGCACCACCGCATCCCTTTCCTTGACCGCAGGTGCCTTGGATTTCTTGTCCTTGACAAACTCCACGCCTATCATAAGCCCTAGGCCCCTGACGTCTCCCACTATCTCGTATTCGTCCTTCATCCTGTTGAGCCTGTCCATGATTATCCTGTTCTTCTCCTTTATCTGCGCCTCTAGCGAACGCATGTTCTTCTTTATGTACCTGAGCGTGGTGTCGGCTGCTGCGACTGACACGAGGTTCCCTCCGAACGTATTTGAGTGCGCGCCTTCAGGAACGTTGCCAAGCGAATTCCTTGCCACGGTGATTCCTATGGGCAGGCCTCCGCCTGCTGCCTTTGCAAGCGTATAGATGTCGGCCTCTACTCCGAAATTGTCCATAGCAAGGAACTTCCCTGCACGCATGTACCCTGCCTGCACCTCGTCGGAGACAAGCAGCATCCCGTTGTCAGTGGCTATCTTCCTGACCTCCTTGACGAACTCTCTTGGGGGAACTACATACCCACCCTCCCCCTGGACGGGCTCGATGAATATTGCGGAAACCTCTTTCGGGGAGACCTCCTTGGCCAACGGGTATTTCTTCAGGTAATCCGCGCATGCTATGCCGCATGAAGGATACTCCTTGCCGAGCGGGCATCTATAGCAGTATGCGTACGGAGCATGTACGACGGAGTTGAACGGACCGAACCTTTCCCTCTGCGCGATCTTCGAAGACGTGAGGGAGAGAGATCCTATTGTCCTTCCGTGGAATGAGTTATAGAAGGCTATCGTATACTGCCTCTTGGTAAACAGCTTTGAATATTTTATTGCCGCTTCGTTGGCTTCGGTGCCTGAATTTGAGAAGAAGACTTTTCCAAATCCCTTGGGGAACATCGTGAGCAGGTTTTCGGCGAAGGCTACAGGCTGCTCGGCATAATAGTCGGTGAACGCAGGATGCATCAGTTTGGCAGCCTGGCTGCTTATGGCAGCAGCAGCCTCCTTTGTGCCATTAACCCCGAAATTGTATACGCTTATGAATGAGGAGAAGTCTATGAACCTGTTCCCTGACACATCATATACGAAATCCCCCCTGCCGTGTGACGCAACGAAAGGGACCTCGCCGCGCGTTGTCGTCATTATCACTTTCCTGTCCCTTGCGATTATGTCCTTTATCTTTGGAGTGAGCCTGAATTTCATGCTATGGCCCTTGTCATGCCTTTAGCTTCGCTGTGTCTATCTCGAGCACCTTGGCCAGCTGGCCCTTGTCAGAGAGAGATACCTTCTCCGAAAGGAACTCGAGGTGCTGGACGTTGCACTTCCTCTCCTTCGGCCTTACAGAGCTTATTATGTTTACGAAGCTCCCGTCTATCACCTTTGTTATGACGGCTTTGCTGCCGGCATCCCTTCCTGATTTCTTTATACATACCCTGCCTTCCTCTATCAGTGCCATTCAATCATCTATTATTCCTTTTCTTATATTCATTTAATATAATCTCCGCTACCTCTTCCGGGCGCTTTGAGTTGGTGTCTATTATGAGGTCGAAGGGTGTCTTGTCCTTGCCGAAGTCTATGTTGTATATCTTCTTGTAGACGTTGAAGTTCTCTATGTCCCTTATCTTTACCACCTTCATGCTCTCCGACATTTCCGTATTGTCTCTCTTTACCATCCTCTCCGCCCTTGTCTTCTCTGTTCCGTCGAGCCAGACCTTGAAGCCCTTCTTGGATATCCATGCGGCAGTGTAGCTTGTGACGACTATGTCGCCTTCGTCTATCTTTTTTATAAGCTTCTTGTCAGCTTCGTTGTCAAAATCCGGGTTCTTCTTCCTCTCCATCAGGAACTCTATGCCCTCTTTCGAGTCCCACCACTCGTCGCCGTGCGCATTATACCCTCTCTCGATGGCCATCTCTTTTAGTATGTCTCCCCCGCCTATGGCTTTTATGTGCAGCCGTCCGGCGATGATCCTGGCTACTGTGGTCTTGCCGGCCGCCGGCTTCCCGGATATTATTATTGCTTCCATGGGGATGCATCTGCTATGCCTTCAGTGCGATATCATCTGGAGTACAAACGCTCTGTCTACTATGCTGATGTCATTTAGCTTCATCTCTCCCTGCTCTATCCTGCTCGCCAGCTTTATCACCTTGGAGGTGCATGACGCGCAGAGCACGCCGCCGAACTTCCTGGAATTGGTCGCTGCGCTCTTTCCTCTCGGCTTTAGGGATATCCCATTGAGCTCCTTCCTGCAGATTGCGCAGTGCGGCATTGACGGGGACTTCCTCTTGTAGTGGATGACGTGCCTGTTCTTCGGAGTGACTCTGTCAAGCCTCCTGAAGCTTCTCGATCTGTGCATTGGTTTTGGCAAAAAAACACCTTTTTCATTGAGCGGTAACCGGCTGCTGCCTCTTCGCCACTGCCCTTTCGTACAGCGAGAGCAGCATCGTCGATATCAATCCCAGGACGAACGCCACAATTATGAAGAACGTCCTGTACGGCAGCGTGTATGAAAGGACGATGACTGTGGCCTGTGAAGGGAACAGTGCCGGAAGCGCGACGTAATATAGAAGTATTGATATTGGAAGTATTATAATCATTCCCTTGATCTGGTGCTTCATGCTCTCTGATGTGAGCAGCATTATCTCCTTCTGCTTGGCGTCCGTCATCTCCTTTGTTGCGGTTGCGCCCATCTGCTTCAGCTCCTTCATCTTAGAGTCCATCTCCTTCTTTATCTCCTTTATCCTCTTGTAGTTTATCAGTTTCCTCTGCACTACGATTGTAAGCGTTACGTATGCAATTGCTATTGCCGCTAGCTCTGGTAGTATTGGTATGGCCAAATTATTCGCCGATTATCTCTTTTGTTATCCTGTGCACTTCTGCTGCAGCTTCATCCTGCTTTCCTTCCTTGTTGTATATGATGTATATCGGGATATTTAAATACACGGCGAACGTCGAGATTATGGATATGTTTACGCTCCTCCACTCGTCTATTTCTGCGATCGAGTCGTAGGCCCTTGTCCTGGATTTGTCAGCGAGGCTCCTCTCAAGCACCTCCTCTGATGTCGCGTCTATGTATATTATTGCGCTTATCCTTATCTTCTGCAGTTCGTCTATGGAGAATCCCGGCCTGTATCTCCTTCCCTGCTTTACCGATGCGTGGGTGTCTATTATCGAGTCCTCCTTCGTGCCTATTATCCTCTGCATGATCTCGTTTCTTATCGCTATTGTCGTACTGTCGTCGAGGAGCCTCACCTTGTCCCTGTCAGTTATGTTGAACCTCTCCTTTGCTATGTCAAGCATCTCTGAGCCAAGGTTGATTATCCTGAGCTTGTTGCCCTCTATGCCGGATAATATCGAAAGGATCGTGCTTTTCCCTGCTCCTGCGGTTCCTGTGACTAGTATTAGTTTTGTCATGTGGAGACACCCTGTTTATGGGTATATGGAATGAAGAGTTTATATTTATATTTAAAGTCTGCCGAAGGACCTGAAAGGGATTGGATGGCCTTGGCTGGAAGGCTGGACCTTATGCAGTTAGTCCTCCATCCCTCCCATGCCCTGAGGCATGCCTCCTGGCCCTCCTCCGCCCTGAGGCCTTGATCCCTTTGAGCTTATCATGTCATCTATCCTCAGGATCGAGACTGTAGCCTCGGTTGCGCTGGTTATCGCCTGTACCTTTACTTTAAGCGGCTCTATTACCCCCAGCTTGTCCATGTCGGATATGACATTTCCATATACATCAACACCGAAGGCCTTTCCTGAGCTGCCCTTGTGCTTGTTCCTGAGCTGCACCAGGGTGTCTATAGGATCCATACCTGCGCTCTCTGCCAGCGCTTTGGGGATTACTTCAAGCGCGTCTGCGAATGACATCATGGCTAGCTGCTCCCTGCCGCCTATGTCTGTAGCTGCGTCCCTGAGCTTCGTTGCAACCTCTATCTCAGTGCTGCCTCCTCCGGTCACGTACTTGCCGTCCTCTATAGTGCTTGTCAGCGCTCCGATCACATCGGTTATCGCCCTCTCCACCTCGTCGGTTGCCTGCTTTGTGCCTCCCCTTATGAATATCGTCACGCTCTTCGGGTCCTTGCATTTCTCCACGAAGATCATCTGCTCCCCGGAGATCTTCCTCTCCTCAACCAGGCCTGCAAAGCCGAGATCGTCTTTGGATAGGTCGTCGAGGCTCGTCACCATCCTTGCTCCAGTGGCCTTTGAGAGCTTCTCCATGTCGCTCTTCTTCACCCTCCTTATTGCGGAGATTCCGGCCTTCGCGAGGAAGTGCTGGGCTACATCATCTATGCCTTTCTGCACGAAGACGACATTGGCCTTGCTCTTTGATATCTTCTCTACCATTGCCTTGAGCATCTTCTCCTCCTGGTTCAGGAAGGCCTGCATCTGCTCCGGAGAGGTTATCTCTATCTTTGCGTCTGTTTCCGTCTTCTCTATCTCTAGCGCTACGTCTAGTAGAGCTATTGAAGCGTTCTTTATGGACTTTGGCATTCCCGGATGTGCCATCTCCTTGTCTACAAGCACCCCGTTTATGAATTCAGTGTCGTCTATGCTTCCGCCTTCCTTCTTCTCGAGCTTGATGAAGTCCTTGTCCACCACCGCCTTGTCTCCCTGCTTCTCCGCCACCTGCTCAATCGCAGATATGGCGAGCTTGACCAGATTCTTCTTTGTGGTGTCGCTGCCTATGTTCTTTGAGCCTATCGATATCCTCGCTATCTTCTCGAGCTTGTCGTGATCTGCTATGGATATGTTGCTTGATACCGACTTGAGCACTGAAAGGGCCTTCTCCTTTGCCATGTCATATCCTTTTATTATTGCTGCAGGAGGTATGCCCTGGTCAAGGAGGCTTCCCGCATTCCTCAGCAGGTCTCCGGCCATTATTACTGCGGACGTTGTCCCGTCGCCGACTTCCTTGTCCTGCGTCTTTGCTACTTCTACTAGTATCTTTGCTATCGGATGCTCTACGTTCATCTCTTCCAGGATGGTGGCTCCGTCGTTGGTTATCACTATGTCACCAAGCTCGCTGACGAGCATCTTGTCCATGCCCTTAGGGCCGAGCGTTGTCTTTACTATGCTCGCTACCGCATATCCCACCGCGATATTGGTTCTCTGTGCCTCCTTTCCCAAAAGCCTGCTGGCCCCTTCCGGCAATACCATATACTGTTGTCCGCCTAGATTATTCTCTGCCATATTTTCACCTGTTGTTTTTGATTTTATAAATAGAAGATACCAAAAGTCACCTAATGATATTCGAATTTACCATATAATATAGCAGGTCAAAGTTTTTATAGGTTTCTATGGGATTTGATGTCGGTATATATGGGTCTGGGGCATATAAGACCTGGCCTGGTTTGGCCGGGGATTTCTTTAAATATCTTTAACCTGGAGTATGTGTATGCGGGAAAAGACTGTGATGGCTTTCGGGGCTTTCGACATACTGCATCCTGGCCACATACATTACCTTAAGCAGGCTAGCAGGTATGGAAGGCTTGTTGTCGTAGTCGCGCGGGACGAAAGCATAAAGATGCTAAAAGGGAGGAGGCCGCTGTTCGGCGAGAGGTCGAGGCTTGAGATCGTCGGGGCCTTGAAGTTCGTCCACAAAGCAGTGCTTGGAAATAGGATAAAAGATCCTGAGGAGATGTACAGGATACTGTTAAGATACAGGCCTGACTTCATAGTGCTCGGATATGACCAGAGGATAGACGAGCTGGAGTTGCGCAGAAGCCTTGAAAGATATGAGATTAAGGCAAGGATAAAGCGGGAGAGGCCTTTCAATAGCAACGTGTTTAAAAGCTCAAGGCTCAGGAAGATGATCTGAGTTCATTCGTTTGTGATAAGAAATCCGGGATTGTCTCCGTAAAGACCCCT
>JAJZKW010000005.1:0-7615 GCA_021803945.1 Microcaldota archaeon | reverse complement strand
GCGCTAACCTGTCCTGATCGCTTATTGTTGTTTTGGCCCTGATTGCAGGCATCTGCTCCCCGATTAAATAGCCTTTGTTCTGATATATTAATCTGACTGGAGAATGGAGACAAGGGAGCGTCTTGCTGGGCTTTTCTCCGCGGGAATTTTTATCTCTTTGCGGATTTCCTTAGCAGCGGATCCAGTTTATCGAAGAATGCGTCCCATGAATACTTCCTTTCTACAAGCCTTCTGCCCTGCTTTCCCATCCTCTCGGCTGCGGACTGGTCCGAAGCGATGACAGCCATCTTCTCAGCCATCTCCGCCGGAGACTTCGAAAGGAATCCGGTCTTGCCGTTGATTATTGTCTCCCTCGGGCCGCCTTCGTTCACTGATATTATAGGCTTTGAGCTCGCCATTGACTCGAGAGGTATGAACCCGTAATCCTCGTTTATTGCGGCGAAGAGGACGGCGGTGGAATTTGCATATAGGTCGGCCAGCTGTTTGTCGTTTATGTTGGTCTTGAATAGCACATTTAGCCCTTTTGACATCGCCTTCAGCTTCTCGAAGTATTTCTTGTGCTCAGGGTCGTTGGACAGGGTCCCGGCTATGATGAGCTTGTGCTTCTTGTCCTTCGTCCTCTTAACGAACTGGCTGAAGGCGTTTATGACGTAGTCCTGCCTCTTGTTCACCACTATCCTCGATGGATAGAAGAAGTAGTTTCCGTCGCCTTCTGTGCGGAAGTTCTTGTAGTCTATGCCGGGATTTATGACAGTCGCGTCCCTGCCGTAATATCTTTTTATCCTTTCGTTTGTAGTCATGCTGTTAGTGGCTATCTCTTCTATGGTCTTTGTTATCCCGCGAGCTATGACCTTGTACGTGCCGACCAGTGCGGCGTATATCAGCTTCTCCTTGTACGACCTGTTCTGCATCCTTGTTTCGTATAGGTCGTATACTTCCCTTGGAGGGGTGTGGCAGTACCAAAGCACGCGCTCGTTCTTGTGCCTGATCCACTCGCTAGGGGAGATGTGCGGGTTTAGGACATCGTAATCGTCCTTTATCTTCATGTTGTAGAAGTTGTATCCGTACCTGTATCCCTGCGATGCCCTGTACGGCAGCCTGTCCGAAAGGAGCACGTCGTTGCCCATCAGCCTTATGTCAAGGTCCCCGAATTCCGAGAATGTCGCCTCCTTGTTGTACTCCAGCGTGTATATTGGCGCTTTGTAATGTTGCGCTACCTTGAGTATTACCCTCTCGACCCCGCCCCTGATGTTTAGGTACGGCTGGAGTAAGATCAATTTCATAATGATCGTTCGTTAGCCTGGGATTGAATAATTGTTCTTGATCCAGCTTGGTTTTGGCGTGACTATTGGAAGCGTGCCTGTGAAGTTGTCGAGCTGGAATATCATGACCTGGTGCGTCCCGTTCACGTAGTTTATCCCTGTGAAGTTGTCCGGGTACGCCAATGTCAACCCAGGGAGCCTTCCCAGGAAGAATCCTCTGTAATATGTTGAATTGTAGAACTCGGAAGGTGCATCGGTTATGGTTCCGTTGGGGCCGTTAGGTGCGTATAGAAGAAGGAAGCTCACGAACTGCTGCCCTGATATGGTGGCTGATCCACCGTAGAACCCTGTCGTTATTATGGCGTTCGTCCTGGTGCCGTTCGTGGTCAGGAGGTATGAAGGCTTGCCCGTCTGCAGGAACGATGCCGGGACGCAGTATGACTGATTGGTAGGGGACGATCCGACTATCACTATGCCCGTCAGCGCTACAGCGGTTGAGTTTGAAGGGAAGTTGCAGTAGACACTTGTGCTTGAGCTGTTTGGTATTGGTATGAGAAGATATGCCGGATCGTGGCGGATTTCGCATCCTGATGTGCCTAGCACATATGGCGCGCCGAACTGCTTGCCCTGGCTTATTGCATACTGCAGCCCTGTCTGGTTCACGTGGACGCAGGCGAGGAAGTCGAGCGCGCCCCACTTGGGCACGATCTGGTTGTCGAACAATATGTATTTTGCCTGGACGCTGTCCATGTAGTTCCTTAGCACTGTTGAATTGAAACCGTCCTGCGGCCCGAAGACGTAGTGTGCTGCTGCCGCATAGTCTGCAGTTGGTACGGAATTGTCCCCCCTAAGCACCGCATTGCTGTTTCCGAACCAGTTTATCCAGTCTCCGTAGTCCCACCAGGAGAGTATCCTAGGCCCGTACGGGCCGACATTGGACTTCATCCATGAAGTCGCATCAAGCCAGTAGTTGGGGACAAGATTGCAGTATATGGCTGCGCCGAGCTGGTTGCTGCTGTTGTTTATCGAATTGCAGTTTGGATTCGCTGCGGCAGTGGCCAGCTGGTACGCTACAGGCAGTGCCTCAAGGAGCAGTATCACTATGAACGATATCTTCAGGGCCTTCTTCATGTCCTCGCTCCACGTTCCGGAGTAGAATAGCATAAGCTCTCCGAGTATGACCCCTATGGCTATTATGTATGCCACAGAAAAATGCGGAAGGTACTCGACCTCTATCATCCCTACAAACGCTAGCGGCCATACCGCGGCTATTGCGAGTATGCTTGATTTTGAGTTCCTCTTTATTATTGCAAGTATCTCGAGGGCAGAGAATGATATGAGTACGGCCCAGACTATTATGCTGACTCCCCCTATGCTCTCCCCGATTATCCCGAAGCCGCCTGAGCCGAAGTTGAACGAGAAGAATCCTGTAGGCGCATATTCCTGGACCGTCATGAAAAGAGGCGTGCTTGGTGTCGTGAAGTGCTCGCTAAGTGCAATGTATTGGTGGAAGGGATGCCCGAGAGGGGTGAAGATTATGGCGAGTATCGCTATTACTATGAGGGCGGCGAGCCATTCGGCATAGAGCATTGGATTGAGGTGTTTTATAGCCCCTCTCTCCTTGGCAAGCTTCGGTATGTACTCAAACAGAGCTACAAACACGAGGGCCAGTATTGGGAATGACACTATGACTGGTATACCGAGGATGTTTGGCGTTCTCGCAGATAGCGTTGCTCGGTATGGGCCGTAGGCCGCGTAGAATAGGGTTATTATCACGAGCATTATCAGGTTGGATTTGAAGAAGTCCTTCGTGTCCTCCCTCCTGAAGACGTTTATCAGTCCCTGGAGGACGATGTAGAACGAGAGTATTGCTGCAGGCACTGTGTAGTAATGGGCGCCTAGGAAATTGGATGCGAATGCTATGCCTGCGAGCACAGCGAATCTCTTCTCCTTTGGATTGTTGACTGCGAGGATGTACGCGGCGTAGAAGAAGAACAGCGCAAATATCCCCCATGGCTCTAGGAGCTGGTTGCCTGAGACGAATGTAGTGATCAGGACAGGCATGGCTGCGGCTAGGCCTGCGCCTATTATTGCAGGGAACTCTCCGTAATTGTGGTAGAGGAACATGAAGACCGCGAATACTAGAAGGGCAGCTATTATAGGTGGGTAGTAGCTGCTTACAAGAGAGAGCAGGTTCGTGTTTATTGTATGGCTGTTAGGGTTTGCGCCTGCAAGGTTGTACCAATAAGCTTCGAGGTATGGCACTATTGGCTGTATTCTGTGTATTGTGCCGTTAGAGAGGCTCGGCCAGGCTGCATGGTCGTAGAGGAGCTGCTGACCGTATGTGAGTATGTACTGCGCGCTTATCATGTCGAAATATGGGTCGAACTGGAAGTATGTCGGCGAAACGGCTATGCTCATCATCCTGGTGCCGAAGGTGAGGAGCATTATTGCAAAAAGAGCCAGCCAGACGAGGCTGTTCGTTGACCTAGGCTTCGGGGAATCGCTGTTAAGGCTGTCGATCAGTCTCTTCTCCTCTGCTTCGTGCTCCTCGAAGAGCTTCCTCTCCTCCTCATTATGTGACTCTATTATGTGCCTCTTTTCCTCGGCTCCGGCATTTCCCAGGAGCTCGAGCTCCTCTGCATGCTCCTTCACCAGGTTAAGCTCCTCCTTCTCGTGCTCCTTGATTATCCTTATATCTATGTTGAGTGCTGACGCCTTCTTCCTGAGCTCAGAGATCCTCTTTCTGTAGTCCCTCTCGACCTCCTGCTTTATGCTGATCCTGCTTCTTTTCAGTAAGTCCGTGTTTTCAAGCTTCAGCGCTCCTTGCCTGTATGAAAGCGCAATTCCGATTACTGTGAGTATGACGACGTTTATGTTGTAAAGGCCGTTTGAGAACGCGAATGCGCTTGAGATTGGTATGAGGTATGATTCAAGCCATATCATTGTGGGGGGGAAGATGAGCCCGAATATGAACCCGATTGCAATTATCTCGAACATCGGCAGGCCTGTCTTCTTCAGGAGCGCCAGGGAGAGGAAGAATCCCGGAACTATTATTGACAAAAGGCCTATTACCAGCGATATCATTAGGGACATTGAACCATTACAAAAAGTAATTTAACGTTTATTAGATTAATGTTAGAATAGCATTACTAACAATTATTAAAGTTGTGTTTCTTTGCATGGTTTGATATCGGTTGTCGGCGCAGGATGCTCGGGGCTGGTTGCGGCCAGGAGGCTCGGCGAGCTGGGCTTCGAGCCGGTGGTGTACGACCAGAAGTCTGTGCTAGGCGTGCCTGTGAGGGCTTCGGGCATACTTTCGCTGTCTGGCCTGAAGGGCCTTGGAATAGACTATTCTGGATGCGTTACAAACGTGCTCCACGGCGCGAACATACATTCAGGCGGCAGGACCATGAGGATAATATCTAAGGATGCCATAGCTAACGTGCTTGACAGGAAGAAGCTCAATGATGCATGCCGCGAGCAGGCGGAGGAGAAGGGGGCCAGGGTGATAACAGGGAGGAGGATAAGCGGAGCGTTACTGGATGATCTCGCAGGCAAGGGGGTGGTCATTGGAGCTGACGGGGCCGTCTCTTCTGTGGCTAGGCATTTCGGGCTCGGTGAGATAGAGAGGCTTGTGCTGACTTATAAGGCAGAGTTCGAGGTAGAGGCTCCGGACAGCAGGGTCGTCGACCTCTTCTTCGACAACAGGGAGTATGCAGGCCTGTTCGCGTGGCTCTGTCCGAATGAGAAGGACCTTCTTGAGGTAGGGGTGGGGATAAGGTCTGGGCATGAAAGCTCTAAGGCTGCATTTGACAGGTTCATGAAGACAGATTATGTAAAGGGGCTTGTGGGAAGGAGGAGGCCTGTGGCAGAGGGCGCGTCCATAATACCGATGAGCCTGAGGTCGAGGATAGCTGACGATGCCAGGAAGGTCGTGCTTGTAGGAGATGCTGCGGGGCAGGTGAAGCCCACCACTGGAGGAGGGATAATATTCGGAGGCAACGGAGCGCTCATGGCAGCTGATACGATAGGAAGGCATATTTCAGCCGGCGCGCCGCTTTCTGATTATGAGAGGCGCTTCAGGAAGAAGTACGGGCTCGACCTTAAGCTGCACTCGGCGATAAACAGTATCTATTCATGCCTCGGCCCGGGAGCCATGGGCAATATCATTGTCATGCTGAATGCGCTTGGGATAGACAGATTCCTTGGGGCATACGGCGACATGGACAGCCCGAGCCTAGTCCTTAAGAGGTTCTTCCTTAGGAGCCTCGCCAGATGACTTCTTTTCCAGCAGGCGCTTCCCCTGGGCTTCCCTTGACTTAAGGCTCTCTTTGACTTTCTCCAGGTCGTCGCCGCTCATCACCCTTGTCAGTATGTATCTGTTGTAATCGGCAGATATCTCGGAAAGCCTGACCATCAGCGTGTTCAGGTCCCTTGACTTTATCACGAATTCGCCCTGCGGCTTGAGTATCTCTATCCCTATGGGGGAGAGGTTGAAGACGACGTCTATCAAGGCGCCGAGGTCTGTCACAAGCACTGTCACTATTGCGCTTGTTGAATATATCTCCTCGAGCTTGATGGGCTCGTCTATGCTCCCGAAGCCGTAAACCACTCCTGGAGCCTTGAGCAGCCTGTTGTTTATGAGGTCCGTCATCAGCGGCTGCAGGTCCTCCGGCTTCTCGCTCTGCATGTCGAAATAAAGCTTTGACAGCAACCCTCCCTTCTGGAGCACCTTTTCCGTGATTTCGCTCATCTCCTTTGTCTCCATAACCATCACTTCTTCATCAGGGCTATTGCCGCGTCAACATCTAAAAGCTCTTCTGTGCCTGACTGCATGTCCCTGAGCTTCACCTTCCCCGATTCCTTTTCCTTGCTCCCTATTATTGCAACGTACCTTATGCCCATCGAGCTCGAGTACTCAAGCTGCTTTGATATGCCCCTGTCTGTGACGTTCAGGTCAACGTATATACCGGCATCCCTCATCCTGTTCGCCACGCCTATCGAGTATTCGCCGCTGTCTGGCCCGATCTGCGCTATGAATACTTTTGCGTATGTCTTCTGCGCTGAGCGCGCATTCAGGATCTCGAAAATCCTGCTTATGCCTATTGAAGTCCCTACTGCAGGTATGCCTGACTTGGAGTACAGTCCTATCAGGCCGTCATACCTGCCCCCTCCTGATATCGATGGTGACCTGCCCTCAGCAGTCTCTATCACCACCTCCCATATCATACCGGTATAGTAGTCTAGGCCCCTGGCAAGCGACAGGTCTATCCTCACCTCTTCCTTAAGCCCGTATTTCTCCAGGCCGCTTAGGACCGACCTAAGCTTCGAGGTCTCGGGCTTTGATTCCGGGATGTTTACCTCGAGCTTGCTGAGCTTGTCGTTATTCGTCATCTTTTCCGTGATGAACGCTATCATAGACTGCACGTCGTTCTCGGCGATGCCTAAGGCCTTGAGCTGGCTTATCGTGTCCGTCATGCTCATCTTCGATATCTTGTCGAAGACCCTGATGACGTCTTTCTGCTTTTCCGCCGGGACCTTGAAATGCCCCAGTATCAGGTTCAGTATCGGCCTGCTGTTTATCAGCAGCAGGCAGTCCTTTATTCCTAGGGCCTCCAATGCGCGCAATGACGTGGCTATTATCTCTATGTCGCTGGCCAGGTCCGTGCTGCCGACTATGTCGATGTCAGCCTGCACGATCTCCCTTGACCTCATGTGCTGCGGCTCGTCCTTCCTCCACACATTGCCTATCTGGTACCTCTTGAACGGAAGCGGTATGTCCTTGTTCATTGCCATGAACCTTGCAAGTGGTACGGTGAAGTCGAACCTCAGGGCGATGTCTCCGCCCTCCATGACGAACATCTCCTTTGTTGACTCTTCGCCGTACGCATTGGCGTTTAGGACTTCTGTATTCTCTATCGAAGGGGTGATGAGCGGAGAGAATCCGAACCTCTTGAAGATCTCCTCGGTAACCGAGATTATCTCCTTCATGGTTATCGCCTCCTTCGTCCCGAGGTCCTGGGTCCCCCTGGGGACATCGATAATCGAGCCTTTGGGCGACTTTATGGCCATCTCCATCAGCAGCATTAGAGGTTCTTGTCAATCCACTTCTTGAACGACTCCTTTGGGAGCGCGCCGACCGACATGGCCTTCACTTCTCCTTTCTCGAAAAGGAGGACGCTGGGTATGCTCATTATGTCGTATTTTGACGCTATCTCGGTGTTCTCGTCTGTATTAAGCTTCCCGAACTTCGCCTTTCCCTGATACTCCTTCTCTATCTCCTCTATGATCGGGGAGAATATCCTGCATGGCCCGCACCATTCGGCCCAGAAGTCCACTATCACAGGCTG